>SICM01000216.1 GCA_009694805.1 Candidatus Latescibacterota bacterium | reverse complement strand
TCCCCGACCCCGAGACCTTCGTCCAGCTCCCCTGGGACAGGCGCGTGGGCCGCGTCTTCTGCACCCTGTTCCGCAACCGGGAGGAGGAGGCCGATCCAGGGGCCTTTCTGACCTCGGACTGCCGGGGCAACCTGCGGCGAGCCCACGAGGGATTCTCAAAGAAGCACAAGGGTCTGCACCTCCGGCACGGCACCGAACCGGAGATGATCTGGTTCAAGAAAGGGCCGGACGGCAAGCCCGACGGAGGCTACAGCAAGCCCTACTGCTACCACATCGACCAGTTCGAGTCCCTCCGTCCGGTGGTCCTCAAGGTCATCGAGTACGCCCGCGCCATGGGGATCGACATGATCCACGGCGACCACGAGGACTCCCCCGGCCAGCTCGAGCTGAACTTCATGTTCGACGAGGCCCTGCGCACCTGCGACCGGCTGACCACCTACCGCCAGATCTGCGCACAGGTGGCTCGGGAATTCGACCTGATCGCCTGCTTCATGTGCAAGCCCTTCATGGGCGTCTCCGCCTCCGGCTGCCACCACAACATCTCCCTCTGGCGGGGCGGTGAGGAGGCGGTCAATACCCTGGCCCAGGACCCCCTGCCCGGCCTGGAGGATGCCTTCACCTACCGCAGGGGCGGCGAGAACGCCTTCCTCCCCCTGCCCGGACAGGCCAAACCGGGGCCGGTGGGCCTCAACTGCATCGGCGGGATTATCGACCATTTACCCGCGCTCACGGCCATCGGCTGCTCCACCGTGAACTCCTACCGCCGGCTCTGGGACACCGGCTTATGGGCGCCCGTCTACGCGGACTGGGGATACCAGAACCGCACCTGCGGGCTGCGGGTGTCCGCCAGGGGCCGGTTCGAATACCGCGCCGTGGACGCGATGGTGAATCCCTACCTGATGGCCTCGGCCCTGCTGAAGACGTTCGACGACGGCATCCAGCGCAACCTGGACCCCGGCGAGCCGGAACAGCGCAACATCTACCAGGCGATGAAGGAGGGCAAACAGGTCCGGAAGCTCCCTATGTCCCTCGGCGATGCGCTCGATTGTCTGGAAGAAGACGAGGTCGTCAAGTCGGCCCTCCCCAACGAGATGTACCGGGTGTTCATGCACTATAAGCGGGACGAATGGGAGCGCTTCCTGGCCACCGTCACCGAGTGGGACCTGGAAAATTATCTGGACTGTCTGCCGTAAGATCAAAAAGCTGTTTCACGCATAGCGCGGAAATTCATTTCCGCGCTTACAAGGCTTGTTCATTCAAGGAGTCTCTTTTCATGTGTGGCATCGCCGGAATCATCTACCGGGGGAAGACGAGCAACATCGGCGGCGAAATGACCGCGATGCTTCAGTCGATGAAACATCGCGGGCCGGATTCCACGGGCTATGCGGTCTACGGAACGCCCGCTCCGGACGAGTTCATCGTCCGGTTCAAGGTCGCCGAGCAGGAAGACATGCACAAGGGTTTCGAGATCCACAGCCAGGTCAAAGAACGCCGGACGGAGGTCGATGCCCGCATCCGGTCCCTGGACGCCCAGATCATCGCGGCGGAGGAGGCCACGGAGTACGCCTTTCGATACCGGATCAAGTACCAGGGCGACCTCCGGCGCTTCTCGGACTACATCGAGGACGTAGAGGGCGCCGAGATCCTGTCCATCGGCACGTCTCTCGAACTGATCAAGGACCTGGGCGACGCCAGCCAGGTGGCCGGGCAGTATCATCTGGGTCAGTTCGTCGGGACCCACGCCATCGGCCACGTCCGCATGGCCACCGAATCCGATGTGGACATCTGCTCCGCGCACCCCTTCTGGGCCTATCCGTTCAGCGATGTGTCCGTGGTCCACAACGGCCAGCTCACCAACTACTGGAGCAAGCGCCGGGACCTGGAGCGCAAGGGGCTGAGGTTCATGTCCAACTGTGACTCCGAGTTGATCGCGGTCTACCTGGCGGACAAGATCGAGAGCGGCCATCCGCTCGAGGACGCCATGAAGGCGTCCGTGGAGGAACTCGATGGCGTCTTCACCTACGTCGTGGCCACCTCCGACAGCCTCGGCATGGCCAAGGATGTCATGGCAGCCAAGCCGATGGTCCTCTACGAGGGGGAGGACTGCATCGCCCTGGCCTCCGAAGAAGTGGCGATCCGGAACGTGTTCCCTCACGAAATCGACACCTATGACCCCTACGACGGAGAAGTGCGCGTATGGCGGAACTGACCCGAGGGCGGACACAGGGGCCGAGCCGGAAGGGCCTGGATGCCGAGCAGCTCTCCGGGCGCGGCCTGATGGTCTTCTTCTCCCCCGACGAGCAGGAGAACTTCACCTACCCCGATGCCTTTGAGGTGGACTTCAACCGGCGGGCCGAGTTCGATGCGGCCCATATGGATTCCCCTGCAATCAACTTGAAGATTCGTGAGCTGATGCGCCAGGGCTACGGTGACATCGGGGTCCACAACCCCCTGGCCAAGCACTCCCTGGGCGTGGGCATCCTCAACCGCCTCAAGCTCACCTTCAAGGGGAGCCTGGGCTACTTCGGCTGCGGCCTGATCGACGGCCCGAACATCCGCATCGAGGGCCGCGTGGGCTGGTCCTGCGCGGAGAACATGATGGCCGGCACCGTGGTCATCGAGAAGAACGCCGGCTCCTCCTTCGGCGCGGCCCTGCGCGGCGGCGACCTGGTCTGCAAGGGCGACGTGGGGGGCCGCACCGGAATCGACATGAAGGGCGGCACGATCCTCGTCGGGGGCCGCACCGGCGCGTTCTCCGGGTTCATGATGCAGCGCGGCCGCATGGTCGTCCTGGGCGACGCGGGCAAGAACCTGGGGGACTCGATGTACGACGGCATCATCTACGTCGGCGGAAAGATCGTCTCGCTGGGGGTCGACGCCGTCCCGGCGGAGATGACCGACCTGGACGTGGCCTGGCTCAATCGGAAGCTCGGCATGTACGGGCTGGAGGCCCCCAACGGGGTCCAGAACATGCAAAAGATCGTCGCCGGGAAGCAGTTGTGGAACTACGACAACCTGGAGCCGGCCGAGAAGAAGATCGTGCTGTGAAAATCATGTGTCGCTCAGCGGTTATATGAAAGGCTTTCCCCATGGCAACTCGCACGAAAAAGGCGGCGAACGGCCGGAGCAAGGCCGGCGAAAACGGCCGCCCGAAACGCAACAAAAGCATCCTGGGCCAGAACTTCCTGTTCACGCCCCAGGTCATCGATGACATCCACATCAAGGCCGAACTGGGCCGCTACCGCATGCGCGGGATGGCCATCTTCAAGCCCATCCCCACCTGGGATGACCTGACCTTCCTGCCCGGCACCCTCACGCGCTTCGTGATCGAAGGCTACCGTGAGAAGTGCGAGACGAAGACGGTGATCGGCCCCCGCGCTAAACGCCCCCTCGTCCTGGACATCCCGATCTACATCACCGGCATGAGCTTCGGGGCCCTCTCCTACGAAGCCAAGGTCGCCCTGGCGCGCGGGGCCACGATGGCCGGCACGGCCACCTGCTCCGGCGAGGGGGGTATGATGCCCGACGAGCGCCGCTACTCGGACAAGTGGTTCTACCAATGCATCCAGTCGCGCTACGGGTTCAACCCCCACCACCTCCGCCTGGCCGACGCCTGCGAGATCTTCATCGGCCAGGGCTGCAAGGTCGGCCTGGGCGGCCACCTGATGGGCCAGAAGGTCACGGACCAGGTGGCCGAGATGCGCTCCCTCCCGGCGGGCATCGACCAGCGCTCCCCGGCCCGCCATCCCGACTGGCTGGGGCCGGACGACCTGGCCCTCAAGATCAATGAGCTCCGTGAGGCCACGGACGGGGAGATCCCGATCCAGCTCAAGCTGGGAGCCGCGCGGGTCTACGACGACGTCCGGATGGCCGCCAAGACCGGCGCGGACAGCATCTACCTGGACGGCATGGAAGGCTCCACGGGCGCAGGCCCCCACATCGCCACCGAGGAGACCGGCGTGCCGGGCATCGCCGCCATCCGCCAGGCGCGCAAGGCCCTCGAAGACGTGGGCAAGTCGGGCGAGATCTCCCTGGTCTACGCCGGCGGCATCCGCAACGGCGGGGACGTGGCCAAGGCCCTGGCCCTGGGCGCGGATGCGGTGGCCATCGGCACTGCGGCCCTGGTCGCCCTCAACTGCAACAAGGACATCCCCGGCGCCGACTACGAAGGCACCATCGGCGTGGAGGCTGGGTACTGCTACCACTGTCATACCGGGCGCTGCCCCGTGGGCATCACCACCCAGGACCCGGAACTGCGCAAACGCCTCAACCCCGACGAGGCCGCCGAGCGGGTCTATAACTTCCTCCATACCCTCACGATGGAGTGCCAGATGATGGCCCGCGCCTGCGGCAAGACGAACATCCATTCCCTGGAGCCGGAGGACCTGGCCGCGCTCACGATGGAGGCGTCGGCCATGGCGATGGTCCCCCTGGCCGGCACGCAACACACGGTCGGCCGGCCCGACATGACGCGGTATTGAAAATCAGGCAACCGGAGACACCCATGCCCTCAGATACAGACCCCCCTGGCGGCCTCCACAAGAAGACCAACTGGTGGGGCGCCTTCGTGATCGGCCTGGCAGGCACCATCCTGGTCACGGGCGTCGCGCCGTTTGCCGTGCAGAGCATGGGCGCTGCCTCCATCCCGCTCTTCTTCTTCGTCACGATCGCGGGCGTGGTCCTCTGCCTCTGCCTGGCCGAGCTGGCGGCCATGATGCCGGACCGGACCGGCGGCATGCCCTCTTACGCCTTTGAGACCTTCAAGGACTTCGGGCCAGGCGTGGCCAGGCACGTGGGCGGGATCTCCGCCTGGGGCTACGGCCTCGGCTGGTTTCCGGTGGCCCCCATCAACATGATCCTCGCCGCCCGCTACATCGCGACCCTCTGGGGCATCCCGCTGGGGCAGGAGTTCACGCCCATCAGCGCGCCCATCAACGCGAACGTCATCTGGATCTCCATCGCCGGCCTGCTCCTCCTGTTCATCCCCTGCTACCTGGGCATCCGGCTCGGCGCGGGCTTCGCGACGCTGTTCGGCATCATCTCGATGGTGCCCCTGACCCTGCTCGTCTTCCTCCCGTTCTTCAAGCCGGCCGTGATGCACTGGAGCAACCTGTCGGGGTTCCCCCTGGCCGATCCGAGCGTCCCCAAATTCCCGTTCTATGTCAGCTGGATCTTCATCATGTCGTGGTCCGTTCTGGGCATCGAGGCTGCCGCCTGCTACATCGGCGAGTGCCGGAACCCGGCCCGGGATGCGAAGATCGCCCTGACCGCCGAGGGGCTGTATGGCTGCTTCATCTACCTCGCCCTCCCCTTGATGCTCGTGGTCGTGCTCGGAAATGCCAAGTCTTTCGACCCGCTCACCGTCTTCCTCAGCTACACGGAGGCGATCTTCGGCGCGGGGGCCTGGGTCAAATGGATCATCGGCATCCCGCTGATCGTCGCCCTGCTCCTCTCGGTCCTGAATGCCCTGATGGGCTGCGGTCGTTCGCTCTATCAGGTGGCGCACGACGGCCTCCTGCCCAGGTTTTTCCAGCACACCAACCGCCACGGCGTCCCGGACTACGCGATGGCCTTCAACCTCTTCTGGTCCATCGTGGTGGTGTTTTTCGGATCCCCCTTTGAGATCTACATCTTTTCGAACATGGGCTACCTGCTCTGCGTCTCCCTGGCCCTGATCGGCTACTTCCTCTACCGGCACCGGCACCCCCACCTGGAGCGCCCCGTGCGCATGCCCGGCTTCCTGCGGTTCGTCGCCCTGGGCATCGGCGTGGCCTTCCTGTTTGTGTGGATCTACGGGGGGTACCACGCCTCCGACATCGCCGTGGCCGAGGGCAAACGCTGGCTCTTCTTCCTGGGCCTGGGCATCAGCCTGCTCTACCTCCCATTCTACGCCTATCGGCGCTTCGTCGAGGATCGCCGGGTGGGAGAACCGACCATCCTCAAGCACGCGGCAGAGTGAATGTTGTTTGCTTCCTGATAGGAGATGTGATGAACAAGAAAGACGACCTCGACCACTTCCTCACCACCGATGGCCTGGACACCCGGCGGGAGAAGGAGATCGGCCAGCACATCGGCTACCGCTACGACGTCAACCTGCTCCCGGACGATGCCCGCCTCACCCCTTTTCTGAAGAAGTACATGGAGAAGATGGGATGGGAGGACCTCAACTGGCTGGAGGACGTACACCTCGGCTACGAGGAGGGCCGGCCCGCCGTGTTCGACCGCAACATCAACGGATGGGTCACCGTCCCGGAGGGGATCGCGCTGCCCGACAACCAGCAGGACCGCGACATGCTCGCCCGCGAGCTGTTGATCAAATTCCAGATGTCCAGGCGTCACCCCCTGCTCCAGCTCAAGGATGTCTACGGAAAATTCTGATCTCACATATGAGGCCGCCATGACCGACACCAAAATGTGGGCCGCCGATCCCTTCTGGGGCCTGGGCTACGAGTGGGACCCGCAGTGGCTGCTCACCCCCTCCCAGAAAGCGCTTCAGGCCCGGCTGATCGACCTCTGCCAGACCACGCTCCGCGACAACGCGGTGGAGAGCGACAAGAAGCTCCTCTTCCCGCGCAAGAACTTCGAGGCCCTGGCCTCGCTCGGCCTGCTCGGCCTGAACGTCCCGAAGGCCTGGGGCGGGCTGGGCGAAAACCACGTCTGCGCCGCGATGGTCGTGGAGACCATCGCCCGCTACGGCTGCCCCAGCACCGCCATGTGCTACACCATGCACATCGGGGCCGTCGCCGCTGCGCTGTTCCGGAGCCACGACAACCCGACCCTCCAGAACCTGCTGAAACGGCTCGACAGGGACGTCTTCATCGGCACCCTCTCCTACTCCGACCCGGAGACCGGCTCGCACTTCTGGTACCCCATCTCATCCGGGGCGGAGCGTGTGGGGGACGGCTGGAAGGTGCGCAAGAAGGCGTCCTGGACGACCTCCGCCGGGTTCGCCGACTGGTACATCGTCCAGACCACCAGCCCCGACTTCGGCGGCGATTACTCGGACCTCTCCTGCTTCCTGATCCTGAAGGACGAGGTCAAGACGGAGCCGTCCAAGTGGGACGGGCTGGGCCTGCGCGGCAACCAGTCGGGCACGCTGGAGGTGGATAACGTGACCGTCTCCGGGGACCGGCTGGTCGGTCCCGTCGGCGACGGGTCCCGCTCCAACGACGAGACCGTGGACCCCTTCTTCATGCTCTGCTCGTCCGCCTGCTGGAACGGCATCTCCCTCGGCCTGATCGACATCGCCCGGCGTCACACCACGTCCAAGCGGCACGCCGACGTCGGCATGCGCGTCTGCGACTACCCGACCATCCAGGACTACGTCGGCGAGGCGGTCATCGACACGAACACCTCGCGCGCCTTCACCTTCCAGATGGGCCGGGCGATGGACGACGTGACGAACGACTGCGACTGGTCCATCCACCGGGATCTCGCCTGCCTGCCCCGCGCAAAGATGCTGCACTGGATGTGGCAGGTCAAGTTTGCGGCGGCCAAGAACGTCGCCCACGTCTCCGACAAGATGCTCCACGCCTGCGGTGGCACCGGCTACAAGCCCGCCCTCGGCATCGAACGCTACCTGCGCGACGGCAAGGCCGGATGGGTGATGGGCCCGACCAACGAGGTGCTCCGGCAGTTCGTCGGAAAGGCCGTCCTGCTCGGCTTCGAATCCCTCGACTACTGGAACCAGGCGGTCAACGAGCGCATCCTCCACAACGAACTCAAGAAGCTCGACAAGGACGCTAAAAAGGCCCTGGCCGAGAAGCTGCTTTCCGAGGCGAAATAACACTCCTCCCCCTAAACCCCCTCCCCCACCCTTCGACTGCGCGGCGCGAAAGCGCCGCTCCGCTCAGGGTAGGCAGGGAGATGGGGAACAGTCTTGTCAAAAGGACAAAAGGCGCGATAGCGCTGAGGGCGCGCCGTCGGAAACCCCCACCACCAGGGTATAGCAGAAGCAACCCACTGTCCGGGGGCACATCATGGGGTGCGACAACTGAACGTTAAGGTTGCGGCGCGCTAAGCCCCTCGCGGCGTTTGAGCGAGCGCCCTTCTTTTGCGCCACTTTTCTTGGGCGAACAAGAAAAGTGGCAAAACGGGAAGGGACGCTGAATCGACGGCTGGAGGGGTCTCAAAGATGTAGGGAATGACAAACCAGCCAAGAATCATGACCGCCCCCTTCCTCCCCTCCCCCGGCAAAGAACGCTACCGGGTCCCCGGCGGCGGCGCCGCCGTCCTGACACTGGCCGGGGGCGACCGGATCCCCCTCGTCGACGTCGAGGGCGGCCAGCCCTGCGAACTGGCCGCCTTCAGCCCTGAGGGTCGGC
>SICM01000215.1 GCA_009694805.1 Candidatus Latescibacterota bacterium | reverse complement strand
CGATAAAATCAACGTATCTCATCTGGGCTCCTCCTGATAGGTGGCTGGCTACCATATCTATCGGAAGGAGCCCTTCTCTATTTCAATACCAACAACAAGTTATACCCCACAATAGCCGTTTTCTGGGAACAGTGACCGAACAGTGTCGTGAATCGCTACCTATATTCAGCCGGTGAAAAAGGTTAACTTCCCGCGCGCCACGGATTCAAGTTCTTGTCTCAAAAGGCCGATATAACTCTCGGCAGTACATGTTTTAACAGAGGTCTGGAGGCAACCCCCTCCGCCGGAATTTCCCTTGAGGTCGCTGAGGCGGATCTCGCCTGCCTTCAGGAGATTTGGAAAAGAGGTGACAGCACATGGCGAAGCAAGGCAGTCAGGAGGGCCAGAACGAGCGGACGCCGGACCAGAAGGCGATGGATAGAGCTCGCAACGGCGATGTGGAACAGCCCTCCCCGGATAAGGGTACGGAGGAAGGATTGCCCATCGACATGCGGCTGCAGGCCGGGCCGGACACCGCTTCTACAGAGGAGAGCGAAGAGGACCTGGCGTCTCTTCTGGCCTCCTTTCAGGAACCGGAAGGGGACGCAAAGCCCGAACACGCGGAGACGGAAGAGGATCGAGAACTCTCACGGATGATCTCCCTCATGACCTCCCGCGCTCCCGGCCCGGTTCGTCCCGAAGAAACGGGGGAGGAGACATCCGGAGGAGATGAGACCCTCGAGGCGCTCCCGGAAGGCACCGAGGTGATCTTCGACCCCTCACCCGAGGCATCGGTGTCTGAGGAGGACGCGCTCGCAAAGATGGGGGCAGAGGCGTCAGATACCGCCGAACAGGACCTGGCGGCTGCGCTCAGCGAAATCGAAGGGGCTGGGCTGACCGAAACCGAAGCGGAGGAGGGTGACCTTACGGAAGTCACAGGGGAGGACGCTGAAGAGACGGAGATCGCATCCGTGGCCGGCGATGCCATCCTCGAAGAGGAGGCCGCCGGGGAAGAGGGGGATGCCTCCGAACAGGCGTCCATATCGACAGTTGAAGATGAACTTGTCGAGTCGGAGGCCATCGAAGGGTATGATGTGACGGACACCGTCGACGCCCTGCTCTCCACGATCGGTCTGGAGGAACACGAAGGCGCTTCGTTTGCTCCGCCGGTTCCCGAAGGAGGCATCCAGGATGACGGCACGCCGGCGGAAGAACTGGTGGACGACCGGATTCTGGAGGATTTCCGGGAACTGCACAAGGGCTTGCACGCGCCACCCGTCCCCGCCGCCGACGGGATATCCGCCCTGGCGGGCCTGTCAGGGGGGCTGGCCGAAGGCCAGGCCCGAATCCTCTGCATAGACGATGACCCGGACAATCGGTCTCTCTTCAAGGGCATCCTAGACGCGAAGGACTACACCTTCATCGATGCCGAGAGCGGTGAGGAAGCGCTGGAGATCTTGCGCGAGGGGGAGGGGGACCTGGTGTTGCTCAACCTCGACATCGCCTCGCAGGACGGGTTCGAACTCATCGAAGAGGCCGCATCGGACGGGACCCTCAGCCAGATCCCGATCCTGGTCAACAGCGCCTCTGCGGAGCACATCGAGAAGGCCCTCCGCCTGGGGGCGTCCGACTACTTCATCCACCCCATGAACGTCATAGACGTGAAGTTTCAGATCCCGATCAAGGTCAAGAACCTCCTCAAAATCCGCCGTGCAGAACGGATGCTATCCCTGGTCGGAGGCCATCCTTACGCAGATACGATGGCCGTGTCTCCGATGGAGGAATGGGCTGAGATGGAGACGCGGGATCTACCGGCTTCCGGCGACGAGACCCTCTCCGACCTTCTGGAGGCCGGAGAGGAAGAGACCTTGACCGCCTCCGGGGAGACGGCAGGGGTATCGGCCCTGGAAGACCTCCTCAAAGGGGACGGGGAAGAGGACGGAGAGGCCGAGGAGGACCTGACCGAAAAAGGGGAACCCCTGCTCGGGGAGGAACAGGAAGAGGAAGAGGGCATCGTGTCGGAGGTCGCAGAGACCGAGGAGGACCTGGTCGCCGCCTTAGCTGAAAGCCACGAGGACCTGTTCGACGAGGAAGAAAAAGACGAGGAAGAGACCGAGGAGGACCTGGTCGCCGCCCTGGCTGAAAGCCACGAGGACCTGTTCGACGAGGAAGAAAAAGACGAGGAAGAGTCCGAGGAGGACCTGACCGCTGCCCTGGCCACGGAAGAAGAGAACCTCGACAAGTTGTTCGATGAGGAGGACCCCTCCGATCCCCCTGCCGGGACGGATCAGACCCCGGACGCCCTCAAGGAGATCGTGGGCCTGGGCGCTGCAGGGGCCGCCGTCGCAGCCGTCGGCGTGGCAACGATGCGATCCGAACCGGAGTCCGATGAAGACTCCAGATCCGCCGCCGACATCCTGGCGCAGCCCCCCCGCAAAGGAGCGTCACCCATCTGGCGCTCCCCCGATGTGAACCACAGCCACCGGGAGCGCATCCTGCAGCAACGGCGGGCCGAGTTCCCGCGCATGTCCGGACGGAGGCGGTTGGCTTTACGCTACTTTTGCCCTCCTCCTGGTCGGCCTGGGCGTATGGGCGCTCTGGGCCAAACAGCGCCTGCGCGAGACCGGAGAGGTGGCCTCGGTCATTCCCACGCCTCCGAAATTCCAGATCCTGGAGAAGGCCAGCGCCCCCGAAGAGACACCGGCGGAGTCCTCTCCCGCCGTGTCTGAATCGAAGGCAGAGCCCAAATCTGAATCGAAGGCAGAGGCCTCCGCGGCTTCACCCTCTGGCCGGGAATCCGGCGACTATGAAAAGGCGCGGGAACGGGTGTCCATCCCCTCCCGCGAAGCGGGAGGACGCGCGTCCGAGAAGGCGCATCTCCGGGCGACGGTCGAACAGGTCGCCGCCGCAGGCGGTCAGTGGTGGGCGCCGTGGCGGGTGATCAGGGAATCCGGGGAGTCCATCAAAGAACTGGTCAACGAGCGCCGCCGAGACGATATTCTGGAGGTCTTCGGCGTCAGTCAGGAGAAGGTGGAGCGGGGCCTGAAACGCAAGTCGGTCGTGGATTTCCTGAAGCGGAAGGGGTTCAAGGTCCAGGGCAAGCAGGCATCCGACCTGTCCGCCAGAGAGATGTTCGAGATCCTCTCCATGCGGGAGATCAAGACCAAGGACAAGATCGTTGCCGTTCTGGCTGCCCTCAAGGATAAGGCCACGGCGGCCCGTGCGGAACGGGCGGCGCGCCTGAAGGCGACGCAACCCTCCCGTCTCGCCCTCCGGCCAGAACTTCTGAAGGTCGACTTCCCGGCGAGGGCCCTGGCGGTCTGGGAACGACCGATCGACGATCCGCAATCAGCATTCAGCCTGAACAAGGCAAACGGAGAACCGGGGTTCGTGGCTCGCGATTCATGATTCGTGCAGCCCCCAGCCCTCCCCCATCTCAAGGGGCAAAGCCCTGGAGACCCCCTCCCTCCCCCACTCGTGGGGGGAGGGAGGGGGGGGGCACGTCTGTTCTTTTGGAGTGCCCGATGCGCGGTCATCGGGCCTTTTTCTTTGGAGATGCCGTGCGCGACGACCTGAGAGCCCTGGAGAGGGCCGAAGCCGCCGCCCGCGAAGCGGGCCAGGCAATTCTCAAGTACTACAAAAAAACCTACCACGTGCGCGACAAAGGGACCGACAGCCCCGTGACGAGCGCCGACCTGGAGGCCAATCAGATCCTCCGCGACCGGCTCCTGGGCCCGGATTTCGGGTGGCTGTCGGAGGAATCAGCGGATACCCCCGACAGGCTGCGCCACGCCACCCTCTGGGTGGTGGACCCCCTCGATGGGACGCGGGATTTCATCCTCGGCACGGACGAGTTTGCCGTGTCCATCGGCCTGGTGCGCGATGGGCGTCCCGTCCTCGGCGTCATCTACGTCCCCCCCTTCGACCTGCTCTATACCGCTGCCAGGGGGTGCGGGGCCCGTTTGAACGGGGACCGGATCTCTCCCTCGGCCCAGTCGAACGTCTCCGAGACGCGGCTGGTCGTCAGCCGGTCGGAGTGCGAGCGGGACGGCCTGAGCGATGTCCTGAGGAGCGTGAACGTGAAGCACGTGGATTATATGGGCAGTGCGGCCCTGAAGATGGTGCGGGTCGCCACCGGGGAGGCGGACGCCTACGTGACCCTGACGCCCAAGAACGAGTGGGACTTCTGCGCCGGAGAGGCGATCCTGAACGAAGCCGGAGGCCGGGTCACGGATGGAGGTGGGAACGCGTTCCGGTATAATCGGGAGCAGACCCTGGCGCCCAACCTCACGGCCAGCAACGGGGTCCTCCACAGCGCCCTGCTGGAGACCTTCAGGCCCTTTCTTTGAGAAGTTTTTCCCTCAATCCTCAATCCCCAATCCTCACCCCCCCCCCGCATATTTCGCTTGACATCTCCTGATGGGATACCGATTTTTTGTACCCACGCAAAAAAAGGAGATTCTCCATGAGCCGTCTTGTGGACTATGGCAGATACATCGACCTCATCTCGATGGACAAGTACTTTCACAACATCGCCATTGCCCTGCACGTCAGGGAAAGCGACGATGGACATCTTTTCACCCTCCACACCTACAGCCGGGTTCCTGGCGCAGAGGATCGGGTGAAGGGCGTCGCCGCCTTCATGGTCGCCCTGGGGGGCATGGAGCCGGTGGCCGGGGCCCCTGGCGCCGTCCGGTTTCCGTGTGGAGAGCTGCACGAGCGGGGGATCAAGCGAATGTTCAACGAGGTGGTGATGCTCGACCCGGCCACGCCCCTCACGCCCAAGCCTCTGTCGGTGCAAGAAGCCAAGGCAGGCCGTACCATCACGGTGGACTGCGAACAGGTCACGGACGGGGGATGGACCTACCTCGTGAATGCACAGGGCTCGCCGGAGGGGCTGGCGAGGCGCGTCGCCACGATTACGGGGGGGCTGCTCAAACTGGGCGACATGCAGCCGGTGGCCGGGACAGAGGACCGGGCGAGATTTTCGTGCGGGCACGACCACCGGGCCCTGGTGGGGCTGCTGCTGCCCAGGGCGCTGAACGTGAGAGCCGTCATCGCAGCGGAGGAGGCGGAGCAGAAACGGGGGGTGTTGCTGGCCCCGAGCGCTCAGGAGACGCCGTCCGTATGATCCATCGAACAGCCTCCAGCAGCGTCTCAAAGACCTGATGGGGCATCCCCCCTGTCCGTTCGATCTTTTCTTGCGTCGTGCGCCCTTCGCCCGTCAGGACGAGGGCCGTCCGGCAGCCGGCCCGCCAACCCGCCTCTAAATCGCCCTCCCGATCGCCGACCAGAAACGACCCTCCCAGGTCGATCTCCAGGTCCAGAGCCGCCCGATAGAGCATGCCCGGCGCCGGCTTCCGGCAGAAACAGGCCCGCGTCAGCGGCCCCTCCCCTGCCGTGGGGTGGTGGGGGCAGTGGTAGACCCCGTCCACCCTTCCGCCCCCTGCGGCGACCTCCTCCCGAAGTCTCCGGTGGAACGCACAGAGATCCTCCTCCGTGTAGTAGCCCCGCGCAATGCCCGCCTGATTGGTGACCACAACCGCGAGATAGCCCGCCCCGTTGAGGAGGCGGATGGCCTCCGGGACGCCGGGAAAAAGGAGGAGATCCTCCGGCCTGTGGATGTAGCCGGAGTCGTGGTTCAGCGTGCCATCCCGATCCAGAAAAACGGCCCTGTGCATAACCCCTCCAGGTGCCACGGAAAAACAGTGCCACGTTTCCAAGTGTCACGTGCCACGTAAAACCCTTACTTGGCACTTGGCACTTGACACTTGACATCTGTCTTATAAGTACCCTAAATCCTTCAGCCGCTTCTGGATGATCTCCTCTTCCGCGGCGGTGTAGACCTGTCCCTCCTGCGCATCTCCCCCCGTGATCACGCGCCCCGTCATGTCCTCCGGAACCGGCAGGCCCATCAGATGCAGGACCGTGGGGGCCACGTCTCGGAGATGGAGCCCCTCGGCGCGCTCGCCCCGCCCTCCGCGCCGGTCGTTCAGGATGAAGATGCCGTGCTGGGCGTGGTTGGCGTCGTCCGGCCCCGTGTCGTTCTCGAACGTATGGATCGCCCCGCCCCCCACCTGCCCGATCGACCGCCAGAGCAGGTCGCCGAAATAAACGATCAGATCCGGCGGCACCCCGTTGCACGCCCGGTAGATCTCCTGCGGCTTGAAGGCCTGGGTGGGGATCGGGCGGCCCTTCTCGTCGGGGATCGCCTGGAGCCGCTCCGCCAGTTCATCCCGGACCCGTTCATAGTCTGCCGGGTCCACGACGCCCTGCGGTTCCCGGCCCTTCACGTTCAGGAAGATGCGGGCATAGTATCCTCCCGCCCCCCACGCGACTGTGTTGTCCCAGTCCACCTCCACCTGCTCCAGAGGCGTCGGCCTCTCCGGGACGGCCTTGAGCTTCAGGTACCCTTCCCGCACGAGCCACTCGTTCACGCAGATGCCCCCGTCGATCCGCTTGGCCCCGTGGTCCGACACCACCGCCACCGCCGTCTCTGGCCCGGCCAGGTCCACCAGCGCTCCGATCTCCCGGTCCAGATACCGGTAATAGTCCCGGATGGCGTGTTCGTATTTGCCCGGCTCGTACTTCCGGTGGGTCCGATCCATGAAGCGCCAGAAACCGTGGTGGATGCGGTCCGTGCCCATCTCCACGACCATGAAATAGTCCCATTCCCGCGTCCGCATGAGATGCTGGGCCACCTTCATCCGCTTCTCCGTCATCTCGTAGATCTGACTCAGGAGGTCATCCTTGTTCTCCGTCCTGAAATCCCGCACGTCGAGCATATACTCCCCCACCAGCCCCGCGATCTCCTGCTTGAGCTCCGCCGGATAGGTGTACTGGCTCTCGATGCTGGGGGTCAGAAAGGACGTGATCATGCACCCATTGACCGGCTTCGGAGGATACGTCTGCGGCACCCCCAAGAGAACCACCCGTTTGCCCGCCACAGACAGGATATCCCACAGCGTGTCCTCCCGGACGAGGCGGGAGTTGGCCACGGCCATCTTGTGGTAGGACCGGTCCGTCCGGTTGCGAATCCCGTAGAACCCCAGCACCCCGGGGTCCTTGCTGGTCATCATCGACATCCAGGCAGGCACGGTGATCGCCGGGATGGTGCTCTCCAGAGGCCCGTAAACCCCCGTCTCCATCAGCCGCCGCACGTTGGGCATGTCGTCCAGAAACGCCTCGAACACCAGTTCCGGAGGCGCACAGTCCAACCCGATCAACAAGACTTTTTGAGACATTTCAAGGTTCCTCTGCTCACAATCTAAAATAGATGATCCCCACCACAGCCAGGACCCAGAGCAACACGTTGACCTGCATCGCCGGGTCCCTCAGCAGGACCTCCGTCGGGTTGTCCCCCTTCTCCTGCTGGTGCATCAGGTAGAGATAACGAAAGACGCCGTAGATGACGAAAGGGGTCGTCAGGATGAGGTGGGTGGTGTGGAACTTCTGGACCGTCTGTTCAGACATGGTGTAAAGGGCATAAGACATCAGCGTCGCCGCCGTGACGATGCCGATCATCGTGTCCAGAAACTGCGGACTGTACTCCGTCAGGACGCTGCGATGTCCCTCCCCCGCCGCCTTGAACCTGACGATCTCCTGCCGTCGTTTGCTGAACCCCAGGAACAGCGCCAGCAGAAAGGTACACAGGATCAGCCAGGAGGAGACCTCCACATCCACCACCACGGCCCCCGCCACGGCCCTCAGCACGAACCCGAACCCGATCAGCATCACGTCCAGAATGACGACGTGCTTGAGGTATTTGGAATACAGCAGGTTTTGGACAAAGTAGAGACTTACGACCCCTCCGAAGGCAGGGTCCAGACAGAATGCCCCCCCTAAAGAGATGAAGAGGAACAGTCCTCCACCCCCCAGCGCCACCGGGACCTTTAACCTGCCCGAGGCCAGAGGGCGCAGGCATTTATCAGGATGGTTCCGATCCTGTTCCAGGTCCAGCAGATCGTTGAGGATGTAGACACTCCCCGACACCAGGCAGAAGATCCCGAACGCCACAGAGGCGAGGAGCAGCCGGTCCAGCTCAAACAGGTGCCTGGCAAACAACACGCCCGCGAACACCAGCAGGTTTTTGACCCACTGATGCGGTCGCATCGCCTTCAGGAGGTAAAAGCCCTGATAGGCCATCGCCTGGACAAACTGAAACCTGGAGACCATAACCGGGTCTGTGAAACGCATCGACGCAACGATGTAAAAGTAAAGAACCCCGCAGCAGAGCTGCGGGGCATTAAAACCCAAAACCCCTAAAACGGCAGCTCTAACTGCATATTACTGCTCTGGTGCTGATGATAGGTAATGTACTTGCGGATCAAATCGGTAGTCACTTCATCCCCTACCCACC
>SICM01000214.1 GCA_009694805.1 Candidatus Latescibacterota bacterium | reverse complement strand
CCGTTGAGGAACATCCTCTTTCATCAGGGTCAGATACGGGACCACAAAGGCCCATTCGTCATCCGAAACATCACTGGGGTAAGGCTTACGGGTTGCCATACCTTACATGACGCTTCGATTGACTCAAAAGTTCATAACACGCTCTAGAGGCAACGAAGACCGTCAAACGCCGCCTGATTCCTATATTACGGATATTACGGAAGTCCCTGCTTTTTAAAGTCTGCCTTCTCCTGCTCCTCCTCCTGGTGATCTTCGCAGGATACCTCGGAACCTATTACTCCGCCCGATTCTCCCGGCTTCTGAACGCCAAGCTGTTGAGCCAGAGGACCTTCATTTACGCCCGTCCCGCTCGGGTCCGGGTGGGCCAGCCCCTCTCCCCGCAGGCCCTCCAGGAACGCCTCGACCGGGTCGGATATCGCCCTGCTGAAAGCGGGAACGCCGGAGATTGGTACCAGGTCCAGGAGAATCGCATCCGACTCGGTCAGACGGATGCGCAGGGAAAATCCGAGACGTTTGAAATCCTCTTCTCAGGGAAGGCCTCGTCAGGGAAGAAGACCCCGCCTGAAGACCGGGTGACCGGCATCCGCGTGGGGGAGAAGGCGGTCAAAGAAGTCTTCCTGAAGCCAGAATTTCTGTCCAGCCTGTTCGGACCCTCCCGGGAGAAGAAAAAATATGTCCGGTTCGAGGACCTTCCTCAGGGCCTGGTGAACGCCGTGCTGGCCGCCGAGGATGATCGCTTCTTCTCCCACCACGGCCTGGATCTGGGGGGGATTCTCCGGGCCGGCCTGGTCAATCTAAGGGGCCAGGAATCCCTTCAGGGCGGCAGCACCCTCACCCAGCAGTTCGTCAAAAATTATTTTTTGACGCCCGTAAAGAGCTACAGACGCAAGTTCGAAGAGGCCTACCTGTCCCTCCTGCTGGAGACCCGCCTCTCCAAGAAAGAGGTCTTTGAACTCTACGCGAACGACGTCTACCTGGGCCAGTTAGGATCGTTCGGGATCTTGGGGTTCGGCCAGGGCGCGGACGCCTACTTCGGAAAAAATGTCAAGGATCTCACCCTGGAGGAGTCCGCCCTTCTGGCCGGGATCATCCAGGCACCCAACCATTACGCCCCCCACCGCCATCCCCAGGAGGCCCTTCAGAGACGCAACTATGTCCTGAACCTCATGGAGAAAAAGGGGTTCATCTCGGCGTCCGAAAAGGCCATCTCCCTCAACGCCCCCCTGGCGGTGCTGCCCCCCTCCCGGCAGAACTATGCCGGGGCCCCTTACTTCGTCGATTACGTGAAGGAGTCTCTGGAACAGGAGGGAGACGACCTGACCCGGAGCGCACACCTGCAGGTCCACACCACCCTGGATATGGACCTGCAAAAGGCCGCTTTCGAGGCCGTCGAAGAGGGCATGGCGAAGGTGGACAGCCTCCTGTCGCGCAGAAAGCCGCCCCCGGAGCCCCAGGCAGCCCTGGTGGCCATCGACCCGAGGAGCGGGGAGGTCCTGGCCATGGTGGGGGGACGGGACCATTCCACCAGCCAGTATAACCGGGTCACCCGTTCCCTGCGCCAGCCGGGCTCCACCTTCAAACCCTTCGTCTACGCGGCAGCCCTGCAAAAGGGCCTGCCCGGAGACGCCGTCTCCACCTACACGCTCTCCAGCCTGCTGATGGATGAGCCTCATACGTTCTATTTCGGGGAGGAGGAATATACCCCCCACAATTTCGATGAAAAGTACTATGGCGTAATCACCCTGAGGCAGGCCATCGCCCGTTCTTTGAACGTCCCCACCGTCAAATTGGCCCAGCAGGTGAGGAAGTCCGTGTGGAATTCTACGTCAAAGGCACGGAGCCTTTGAATATCTGCTCCCACGATGACGAGACGAATCTGGTGAATCTGATGCAGGATCCCAGCGCCGCCAGGGAGAAGGAGAAGGAGAAAAAGAAAGGATTCTGGGGCTGGCTCAAAAAGGTCTTCAAGTGATGGACGTCACATCATGAGCCCGGATGTCCTGTTATATTCTTTCTGGGAGTTGGAGACCAGTCCCTCCCCCAACCTCAAGCCTCAAACCTCACGCTGATCACGAAAGAGAAGTCCATGAAAAGCCATCCGTTACACAGAGGGAAGATCCTGATCGTCGAGGGCGATCCGATCTTCTGCGACCTGCTGGTTCGCCTGCTGTCGGAGGACTACGACGTCGAGACGGCCTCGAACGGGCAGGACGCCGTGGCCGGACTGATGCCGGGCTATTACGACGCGGTCCTGATCGACCTGGAGACGGCCGAGGCCTCGGGAGGCCAGGTGGCCAGGGCGATGAAGTGGATCGACCTCCCGCTGGTCGCGGTGCTGATCGCGGAATCGGAACTTCCGGAGACCGATTCGAGGTTGAACGATTTCGACTTTCAGATCCAGAAACCCTTCCGCAACCCGACCACGGTCTCAGAGATCGTGGCCCTGGCGATGCAGACCCACGAGACCCGGGCCATCGCGATGTATAGCTGAATCTGGCCTCTGTTTTGAGAGGCCACCCATTGCAGCAACAGAAACGGACAGCGTCAGTTGTGTGGGACCGCCCTCCCACGACAACCCCTGTCCGTTTTTTTTGCGGGCGCGTGTTCTCCCTCCGCCTTCCTCTTTCCTTGCCATAACGCGACAAATTAGATACCTTTACTGTACGAAAAGACCTTAAAGCGATACGCTGAACACACACGGAGGCACGGCATGATCACCATCACCGAGGCTGCCCGGAAAAAGATCGTCGAACTCAAGGAAAACACCGGAAAATCCATCAGGGGGCTCCGCATCAGGGCCGAGGCCAGATCCCCCCTCAAGGTCAACTACCAGATGGCGTTCATCCTGGACGGCCAGGACGAACCGGGGGATACGGTCGTGAACTTCGAGGGGGTTGACGTGTTCATCGACCCCAACAGCCTCCCGCACGCCGAGGACGCGACCATCGACTACGTGGACGGCCTGACGGGCAGCGGGTTCAAGATCGACGCCCCCCGCAAGCTCCCCCCCAGCCTCTCCGGACCCGTGGCCCAGAGGATTCAGGCGGTCATCGACGAGAAGATCAACCCCGGCGTGGCCAGCCACGGGGGCCTCGTCTCGCTGATCGACATCAAGGACAACATCGCCTACATTCAGCTCGGCGGCGGGTGCCAGGGGTGCGGCATGGCGGATGTCACCCTCAAGCAGGGGATTGAGGTGATGATCAAGGAAGCCGCCCCGGAGATCCAGGAGGTGCTGGACGTGACCGACCACGCCAGCGGCAGGAACCCCTACTACCAGCAGACGAAATAAACCCTCACCACAAGATGCAAAATGCAAAATGTAAAATGTAAAATGCGAGTCTCTATTTTGCACTTTGTACTTTGCATCTTGCATCTTTGCATTTTTCTAATCCTCCTGTCTCTGCGGTGAAATCTGGGGACAATCTATGAGGGTCCTGCTGATCTCGACCTATGAGCTGGGTCGTCAGCCCTTCGGCCTGGCCTCGCCCGCCGCCTGGCTCCGGCGCGAGGGCGCGGACGTGACCTGCGCGGACCTGTCCGTGGACCCCTTCCCCGGCGAGGCGGCCGCCGGGGCGGACCTGGTGGCGTTCTACGTCCCGATGCACACCGCCACGCGCCTGACCGTCCCGCTCATCCACAGGGTCAAAGCCCTCAACCCGGCCGCCACCCTCTGTTGTTACGGCCTCTACGCCCCTGTGAACGCGCCCTACCTGCGCCGGCTCGGCGCGGACGCCATCCTCGGCGGCGAGTTCGAGGAGGGCCTGGTCAGCCTCTGCCGACGCCTCCGGGAAGCCCCCTCCGCCGCCTCACAGGTCGAGCCGCTGATCTCCCTGGGCCGCCAGCAGTTCCTCGTCCCGGACCGCCGGGGCCTCCCTCCGCTGTCCCGCTATGCGCAGCTCTGCGCCGGCGATCAGCCCCCCCGCACCGTCGGCTATGTGGAGGCCAGCCGGGGGTGCAAGCACCTCTGCCGGCACTGCCCGGTCGTCCCGGTCTACGCGGGAAAATTCCGGATCGTGCAGCCCGACGTCGTCCTTCAGGACATCCGTCAGCAGGTGGAGGCCGGGGCCACGCACATCACCTTCGGCGACCCGGACTTCTTCAACGGCATCGGCCACGCCCTCCCCCTCGTCCGGGCGCTCCACCGGGAACACCCCCAGATCTCCTACGACGTCACCATCAAGGTCGAGCACCTCCTGAGGCACGCAGAGGCCCTGCCCGTGCTGCGCGAGACCGGCTGCGCGATGGTCACGACCGCCGTGGAGTCCATCGACGACCGCATCCTGGCGATCCTGGACAAGGGACACACGCAGGAGGACTTCATCGAAGTCGTCCGCCTCTTTCGCGAGAACGGCCTCGTCCTGAACCCCACATTCATCCCCTTCACCCCCTGGACGACCCTGGAGGGCTACCGGGAACTGCTCGCCCTGCTCCACGACCTGGACCTGGCCGATGCCGTGGCCCCGGTCCAGCTCACGATCCGCCTGCTGGTCCCAGCCGGCTCCCGGCTCCTCGAACTCCCGGAGGTGCAGGCCCTGGTCGGCCCGTTCGAGGCCGAGCGCCTCAGCCACCCCTGGACGCACCCCGACCCGCGCGTGGACCGGCTCCATCGCGAGGTCACGGCCCTCGTATGCGAGGCCGGAAGCCGCCGCGAGGCCTTCGCCGGCCTCTGGGGCTGCGCCCATCGGGACTCGCAGCGCCCGGAGCCCCTGCCCGACACCTATTTTCTCCGCCCCCTGGCCACGATCCCCTACCTGACCGAGCCCTGGTACTGCTGAGCGGAGCCCACTGAAGAGCAGTTCGCTCTTGTGTGAATGTTGTAGGCGGTTCAGGGTGTTTCGCGCATAAACCCAAGGGTACAGGAGGAGAAATCGTGAGCAGCAGGAAGCACGTGGTGTCACTGAATCTGGAGACGGCAACCGACGACGCAGTGGAGGCGATCCTCGGGGCGCGCGAAAGGTTCCCGGCGTGGATCGAGAGAATTCGACCACAGAAGGGACCGATGGGGCGGTTCCACTGGGCGATCGAACACACCCGGGATGCGAGCATACCGAGCACGGGCTACGCCCTGGGCGTTATGGAGATGATGGGGTTGTTCGACGAGATTGTAACGGACGCGGACAGGCGCGAGGGTGCGGACTGGATCATGAGCCGCTACGCGGGGAACGGGCAATTCCGCGACCCTGTGCTGCTCGACCGGGTGAGCCCGGACTGGCCGAAGGACAGGCCATGGCCCTCGCCTGCAATGCTTGAATCCGCCAACGGCTACGCCTACACGGCCCTGATCCGATATGGCGCCAAAGACCTCCCGGTGCGCCAACCCGCGAAGGGCTGGCTCAAGACGGACGGCTGGGAGGGGATGCTCGCGTTCATCACCACCAGGGATATCGACGAAAGCCCGTGGGGTGAAGGGAGCCAGGCCGGGCGGATGTGCGGCTATCTGGTGCGAGAATACCAGAGCGGCAACGCCCCGATCGAGGCCATTGTATCGGCGGTCAAGTACCTGTTGGAGAAACAGGACCCTGAGACCGGCCTGTGGGGAAGGCCTGGGTTGCCTCTCAACCAGAGGCTCAACGGGGCGTACAAGCTGTTCGGGTTCCTGCGCTGTACGCTGGACCTTCCACTCCCGCACGCCGACAGGCTGCTCGACAGCGGCTTTGAATACTTCTATCAGCCCGACCACGACGAGAAGATGCACTCGTGCAGCGAGTGGGACGCCCTCATGGTCATGCGAGAGTTGCAGCCCCTGGCGGGAGGAACCAGGGCAGAGGAACTGAAGAAACTCGCTGCGGATCGCATCGTGAAAATCGTGCGACTGATGCAGCAGGCGGATGGAGGGTTCAGCGCGACCCGCACCAGCTGCACCACGAGCTTCGTCGGCTTCGACATGGCCCCGCCCATTCTCCAGGGGGATGTGCACGCCGGGATCTTCGCGCAGGCCATCGGTGAATGCGTCGACATCCTGGGCATTCAGGAACGGTCCAGGACCCCCGGCATGAACAGGAGGCCGGCAGAAGAAGACGCGGATCTTCGAAGACGGGTACGTGAAGCCGTTCTCGAAAGTTTCTTTTGATAGGAAGTAGGGGAAGAATGGAAACAAGACAGATACAGGAAGGGGATATCCCGGCCATGCTCGATCTGGTGGCGGGCACCATGACCACCAGTACCCAGAAATACATTGATGAGTATAGAGCCGATCTGGACAGGCATATGCGGTATTATCTACAGCATGAAGACAAGAGCGCTCAGTATGTCGCTCTTGACGGAAAAAAGGTAATCGGTTTTGTCCTGGCCGGTGTTGTGCCCGAAGAAGATCTGGGTAAGTATTACTTCATAGACCACTCCAATCCGCGGGAACCTCTTTCCTGGATATTGCTACAACAGATCACCGTAGATGCCGCGCATCGGGGCGAGAAGATAGGTTCTATGCTAATAGCCAAAGTCGCCCAGAGAGCGAGGGAAATGGGATTGAAAGGTGTCTATACCGGGACCAGAGGGAGGACCAGACGCTTCTACGAGAAGAACGGTTTTGGCATAGATAAGGTCTACCTGAAGCGGCCGGTGTAGATCGGTGAGAGATTTTTGAGAGATATTTTCGGAGACGAAAATCTTGCCTGAACCTATCGAGATAGATTACCTCGTCATCGGCAGTGGCATCGCTGGCTTATCCTTTGCCCTGAAGGCTGCCGGGACCGGGTCCGTGGCCGTCGTGACGAAGAAGGAAGCGGACCGGCCAGTCCTGCGTCTACCTCGACGTGACCCACAAGGATGCGGAGACCACCCGTCGGCATTTCCCGAACATCTACGAACGCTGCCTGGCCTGCGGCATCGACATGACCCGGCAGCCCATCCCCGTCGTCCCGGCAGCCCACTACATGTGCGGAGGCGTCGTCACGGATGAGCAAGGCCGGACCGATATCGACCGCCTCTACGCCTCCGGCGAAGTGGCCTGTACCGGCCTGCACGGGGCCAACCGCCTGGCCAGCAACTCTCTTTTGGAAGCCCTCGTCTTCTCCGACCGGGTCTTGCGATCTGCCTCGGAGCGGGTCAGCGCAGAGCGGGGCCTGAGGTTCCCGGATGTGCCTGACTGGACCGGTGAGGCCCCGTCCGACCCGGAGACCTGGAATCTCCTCGCTCGCGACCGGGAGGAGGTTCGTCGCCTGATGTGGGAGTGCGCGGGTATCATCCGGTCGGACTTCCGGTTGAGGTACGCCGAGCGCCGGATCGCCGGCATCGTCCAGGACGTGGAGGAATTTTACGCGCGTTCTCGGATGAGGCCCGACCTGATCGAGTTCCGGAACCTTGCGACCGTGGCCCTTTTAATCGTCCGGTCGGCCCTGATGCGCCGGGAGAGCCGGGGCCTTCATTACAACACGGATTGTCCGGATCGGGACGATACCCACTGGCGCAAAGACACCCTCCTCAATCGTTATAGCGCTCCCCTCCCTCTCCCCACGCCGGATTTCTATCCCCTCAGCGCCGTGGTGAGGAGGCCTTCCAGGCCCGCAAACCGCCTCCGATAATCCTCCTGGCTCCTCTGGATGACCTCAAAAGCCTCCCGCTGCCCGTAAATATGGGTGACCTCGCACATGGGGCTTTCAGCGTCCGGGGCCTGCTTGTAGGTCAGAAAATAGTGTTCGAGCCGCTTGACCAGCCCGGCGGGACAGTCTTCGATCTCCCGGTACCTTCCGTACGCCGCATCCCCCGCCAGAACGGCGATGATCTTGTCGTCTGCCTCATCCCCGTCGATCATCCGCAGGCCGCCGATGGGGACCGCCTGCAGCAGGATGTCGCTGTGCGCGATCGTCTTCTCGGTCAGCACGCAGATATCGAGAGGGTCCCCGTCCCCCACGATCCCCTCCCGGCCGGTTTTACTGGCGCAGAACGCCGCGACCTGCTCGGCGCAGAAGGTCTGGGGGACGAATCCGTAGAGCGACGGGCAGACGTTGGAATATTGCTGAGGACGGTCCACGGTCAGAAACCCGGTGGTTTTGTCGATCTCATACTTGAGGGTGTCGGTGGGCAGGATCTCAATATAGACCGTCACCTGTTCCGGCGCCCTGCTGCCGATGGAGATCCCGTGCCAGGGATGAGGCTTGAAAAGGAGGCCCATCAGGGCCATAAAAGGGTCCACTTTTTGTTCGGACATATCCGAAACTCCTTTTGTGAGGGAATTTTCTTTACCTATAATGTGATACGGGTTAATTTACATCAAATCACGGCTTCCGCCAGCCCTTTTCGTCTGTTACGTAAACGAACGTTGAGGACCGCGCCTCCGGCAGACAGGATGACCGTCCTCACCTGGCAGCCTGTCTGAAAGGACTCCGCCAGGGAGATATTTTAGTCGTGTACGTGGACCTGTAGAAACCAACCCACTTGGA
>SICM01000213.1 GCA_009694805.1 Candidatus Latescibacterota bacterium | reverse complement strand
GTCTCTATTTTGTGGTGTTCGCCATCCTCATGCTGGTCAAGGCAGCTCCTTTACTCTCAAGTGCATAACACGCTCTAAGAGATACCGCATCTTCTCCCTCTTATCAACTCCTGATTTCTGTTGAGCAAAAACCTAACCGGACGTTACTGGGTTCAGGGTTGACAATGCTGACGGATTTTACTATAACTGTATGGCATTTCTTATATCCCTGTTTCGTGTGAATCCAAAGAGGACCTCCCATGGCTTCCGGTTTTCCGAAGCTTCGCCCGGTCGAGGCATTCCCGGTGGAGATGGAGGGGCGGCGCGTCGTCTGTCTGAGAGACCCGGAGGGGTTGACCGACCGTGTGTTGATGGTTCCGCCGGAACTCTTCTTCATCCTCACCCTGTTCGACGGCCAGCACGCCATCCCGGACATCCAGGCGGCCTTCGCCCGGCGGTACGGGTCAATCTACCCCAGCCATAAGATCCGGGAGATCGCCGAGCAGCTCGATGAGGCGCACTTCATGGAGGGGGAGCGCCTCGCCCAGCTCCGCCAGGAGGTCCTGGATGCCTTCCGGGGCGCGTCCGTCCGCCCGGCGGCCCACGCCGGGCAGTCGTATGAGGCCGACCCCGGCCCGTTTGCGGGCGTGCATGGACGCCTTCTTCGACCCGCCGGAAGGGCCCGGAAGGCCCGGCGTTAGCGGCGAGAAGAAGACCCTCAAAGGCGTCGTGGCGCCGCACATCGACCTGCGCCGGGGGGGGCCCTGTTTCGCGTGGGCCTACCGGGAGGTGGCCGAGGCATCCGACGCGGACCTGTTCCTCGTGTTCGGGACGGGTCACGCCGTGGTCCGGGGCCCCTACGCCCTCACCCGGAAAGACTACGACACGCCCTTCGGGCCGGTCCGGGCCGACCGGGCGTTCATCGATGCCCTGGCGGAGCGTTGCCGGCCTGCGGACCTGTTTGAGGAAGAGCTGGGGCATCGGACGGAGCACTCCATCGAATTTCAGGCCCTGTTCCTCAAGTATCTCTACCCGGACCGGGAGATCGCCTTTGTCCCGATCCTGTGCGGGTCGTTCCACGAGATGATCGCCGCCCGGAGGTCGCCCTCGGAGGTGGAGGGCGTCGGGCGTTTCATCGAGGCCCTGCGGGAGACGGTCGAAGCGGACGGACGCCGGGTCTGCATGATCGCGGGCGTGGACTTCGCCCACGTGGGGACCAAGTTCGGCGACCCGGGGCCGATGAGCCCCGCGTTTCTGGAGGCCGTGGCGTCCGAGGACCGGGAGCGCCTCGACGCCATCACGGCGCTGGACGCGGAGGCGTTCTTCGGGACGATCAGCCGGGACGGGGACCGGAGGCGCATCTGCGGGACCTCGTCCATCTACACGATGCTCCGCGCGATGGACGCCGCCGAGGGCCGGGTCCTGCGCTACGACCGCACGGTCGATTCGCAGACCGACTCCTGCGTCACGTTTGCGAGCATGGCGTTTTATTAGCAGGGGCGTTCAATTGAACGCCCCAACAGAGGAGGTTCCCGTGGAACATCGTCAGCTTGGAAAAGACGGGCCGAAGATTCCCGTGATCGGGTTCGGGGCGTGGCCGATCGGGGGCGGGATGGGGCAGACGGAGGATGAGACGGCCATCGCCACGGTGCGGGCGGCCATCGACAGCGGCATCACGCTGGTGGACACGGCGCAGGCCTACCGCACGAGCGAGGAGACCGTCGGAAGGGCGTTGAAGGACGGGTACCGGGACCGCTGTTTCCTGGCCACGAAGGTGAGCCGGGACTACTCCCGCCAGGGCATCCTGTCCGCGATGGACGAGAGCCTTCGCAAGCTCGATGTGGACCACGTGGACCTGTATCAGATCCACGGCTGGAACCCGCAGTATCCGATCGCCGAGAGTATGGAAGCGATGGCGCGTCTTCAGGAACAGGGCAAGACGCGTTTCATCGGCGTGTCCAACTTCAACGCGGGACGGATGCAGGAGGCGCTCCAGGCCGCGCGGTTTCACTCGAACCAGCCGCGCTATAACGCCTTCGACCGGCAGATCGAGGCGGAGGACATCCCGTTCTGCGAAGGGGCAGGCATCGGCATCCTGGCCCACAGCCCGCTGGCGAAGGGGCTGCTCACGGGTCGCTACGCGCCCGGCCACCGGTTTCCGGAGGACGACGAGCGCGCTCGCATGCCCCGCTTTCAGGGGGAGACGTTCGCGCAGTACCTCGCGGTTGCGGAGCGGCTGAAAGCGGTGGCCCGCGACAAGGGCCTGAGCCTGGTTCAGCTCGCCATCGCGTGGCTGCTGCGCCTGCCCACGGTCACCTGCGTCCTGGTGGGGGGGAAGGACCCGGACCAGGTCCGGGAGCACGCCGGGGCGGCGGGTGTGAAGTTCAGCGATGAGGAGCGTACCCGGATCGAGGCGATTCTGAAGGACGCGCCGAAGGGGTAACAGAAGTTAGAGGGAGGGCGATGAAGGTCTGCGTGCTGGCGAGCGGAAGCGGGGGGAACGCGGTTTACGTCCAGGAAGGTCCCACGCGGGTTCTGATCGACGCCGGGTTGACCGGGAGGAAGGTCGAGGACCGGCTCCGGGCGATCGACGTCGATCCGGGGTCGCTGCAGGCGATCGTGGTCACGCACGAACACGCGGACCACATCCGGGGCGCGGGGGTGCTGGCCCGGCGGTTCCGGTTGCCGGTCTGGATGACCGGGGGCACCCTGGAGGCGTCCAGGGAGACGTTCCGGGGGGTGGAGCGCGTCCGCCGGTTCGAAAATGACGAGGCGTTCGATTTCGGGGATCTGCGGTTTCAGCCGTTCACCCTGTCTCACGACGCCGCGGACCCGGTGAATTTCGTCGTGGAGGGGGGAGAGGCCCGGCTGGGGATCGCGACGGATCTGGGGGTCGTGACCCAGCTCGTGTACCAGCGCCTGAGGGGGGCGGACCTGGTCGTCATGGAGACGAACCACGACCGGGACCTGCTGATGAACGGGTCCTATTCGTGGGACCTGAAGCGCCGGATCGGCGGGAACCGGGGGCACCTGTCCAACGGAAAGGCCGCGGAGGCGCTCTGCAGCCTGGCGGAGGAGGGCCTGCGACAGGCCCTCCTGGCGCATCTGAGCGACGAGAACAACCGGCCGGACCTGGCGGAGGGGACGTGCCGGTCCGAGCTGGAGGGCCGGGGGGTGCGCGATTTCGCGCTGACCGTGCTCCAGCAGGATCGGCCGAGTCCCATCTTTGTGATATAAACCGGCCCTCACCCTGCCTTCGCGTTGCTCAGGCATCCCTCTCCCATTTATGGGAGAGGGACGGCGAGCGATAGCGAGCCTGGGAGAGGGCCTGAACCGAAGAGCAGACGGTTCCCTTCTTCAGAGGCATCCATGAGTGATACCATCTTCAACGGAAAGATCGCGGACGTGCGCTGGAAGCGCCTGCGGGTCTTCGCCGACGACCGGGGGTTCTTCGCCGAACTCCTCCGGGCCGATGACCCTTTCTTCGGCGGGGCGTTCGCCGGATTCGGGCAGACCGCCGTCACCATGTCCTATCCGGGGGTCATCAAGGCGTTTCACTGGCACAGGCGTCAGGACGACGCATGGTTCGTGCTCAAGGGGATGGCGCAGGTCGTCCTGCACGACCTGCGGGAAGGCGCTCCGACGAAGGGGCAGACGGAGGTCTACTACATGGGGGAGCAGAATCCGATCCTGCTCGTCATCCCGCGCGGCGTGGCGCACGGCTATCGCGTCCTGGGCCAGGAATCTGTTTATCTCGTCTACCACGTGACCCAGCCCTACGACCCGAAGGACCCGGACGAACAGCGTGTCCCGCACGACGACCCGGCCATCGGGTTCGACTGGACGACGAAGATGAGGTAAACTGTGAAGACTGTACTTGTGACCGGCGGCGCGGGGTTCATCGGGAGCAACTTCATCCGGTATCTCCTCCAGGCCCACGCAGACTACCGGGTGATCAACCTGGACAGGCTGACCTACGCCGGGAACCCGGACAACCTGCGGGACGTGGAGGGGGATGCGCGCTACGAATTCGCGCTGGGGGATATCTGCAACCGGGAGCTGGTGGACTACCTGATGCGGCGGGTGGACATGGTGGTGAACTTCGCGGCGGAGAGCCACGTGGACCGGAGCATCATGGGGGCGGAGGACTTCATGCGGTCGAACGCCCTGGGGGTCTACACGCTGCTGGACGCGGCGCGGCAAAGAGGTGTAGAGCGATTCTTACAGGTCAGCACGGACGAGGTGTACGGGACGCTGGGGGAGGGCGACCCGCCCTGGACGGAGGACGCGCCCCTGGCCCCGCGCAACCCCTACTCGGTCAGCAAGGCCGCCGGGGACATGATGGCGCGCGCGTTTGCGGTGACCTACGGGCTGCCGGTGGTGATCACGCGGGCGTCGAACAACATCGGTCCGTTCCAGTATCCGGAGAAGCGGGTGCCCCTGTTCATCACGAACGCCCTGGACGACCTGCCGCTGCCGGTCTACGGACAGGGGCTGGCCGTGCGAGACCATCTCTACGTGACGGACCACTGCGAGGCCATCGACCTGGTGCTGCACAAGGGGACGGTCGGGGAGGCGTACAACGTGGGGGGGGAGAACGAGGCGGACGGCGTTGCGGTGGTGGAGAAGATCCTGGAATTCGTGGAGAAGCCCAGGACGCTCATTCAGTACGTGAAGGACCGCCCCGGCCACGACATGCACTACTCGCTCGATGCGTCGAAGGTCCGGGCGCTGGGCTGGCGGCCTCGCTACAACTTCGAGAGCGCGCTTCGCCAGACGGTCGCCTGGTATCTGGAGCATCAGGACTGGTGGCGGAAGATCAAGGAGAGCGTGGAATATCGGGCGTATTACGAGAGGCAGTACGTCAGGCGGTGACTCTTATTCCTTCACCACCTTGCTGTCCCGGATGACGGGCACCACGTGGGTCGTGTCGATGAGGGCGCAGAACGGGAGATCGTCGCCGAAGCCGATCTCCACAAGATGCCGGCCGTGGTCCGAGGTCTTCAGGAGGCCGAGCAGGTCGTGGGCGTAGTGTTCGTAGAGGATGTGCGCCGTGCGGGCCGCGTCGTTCAGGACAGCCTCCGGCCTTAACTCCAGAAGCCGGGATACGATCAGGCCGCCACAGGTCATGTCCTCGATGGAGAGGAGATTCTCGCGGCCCGAACAGACGATGGCCACTTCGGCGCTGTCCGAGAGGATACGACGGGCCGTGGCCCCTGCGTTGATGAACGCCCCGATCAGACCGAGGTGACATCCTCGCACGAAGACCATGGCGCGCGAACCGTTGGTGCTGGTGAAGACGAGGGTCTTGCCGGCGACGACTTCGGGAAGGTATTCGCGGGGGGAGTTGCCCAGGTCAAACCCCTGAATCTTCAGCCCGCCCCGTTCCCCGCAGAGCAGGACGCCCTGGGGACCGATTCGTTTCCGGGTGGCCATCGCCCGCTCGACGGTGTCCACCGGGACGATCTCCCGGCAGCCGTTGGCGAGGGCAGTGACGAGGGTGGTGCTCGCTCGCAGGGCGTCGATGACTACCACGGTGCGGCTTGCGAGCGACCCGTCAGAGACTTCCTGAGGGTTTGTGTAGAGGTCTACATTCATGGGAACATAAATGTAAACAGAACCTCCATCATTGTCAAACTAAAAGCATCGTGAAGCGTTAAAATCCTTGAAGCGTCAGGTGTGAAGCGCGAAAAACCCGTGAAGCGTATCTTGTGAAGCGTGAAGCGTAAAAGGCAATACGAGATACGAGATACGGGTTCACCATTTCACGTCCACCTGCGCCAGGATCTCCGTCGTCTCCTTTCGTCCGTCCAGGGGCTGCTGCCGCCAGAGGCGGAGCGTGGTGCGGGCAGGGCCGATCTTCATCGCAATCAGGCCGTATGCTTTCAGGCCCCGGCCCGTCAGGGTCCGAAAGGCCATCATCCCCTCCGGGGCGTCCTCCCACTCGAACATCCGGGATTCATAGGAAGAAGCGTCAAAATAGGTGAGGCGTCCCTCTGCGCGGAGGTTTTTCCAGCGGCCTCCCAGGGCCCCGAAGACGGACCTTCCTGTCTCGTGATCTGATCCCATCCCCACGTTCACCATCTCCCCCCTGCCTCGAAACCGGACCCCTCTGCCGAACGACTGGGCGATGTCCATCCGGAGGCTCCGACGCTGGCGCTGGAGGACGCCTTCCTGCTTCCCTTTCCATACCTGATCCCATCGGGCCTGCCCGCTCCACTGGATCAGCAGGCTGCGCGAGAGGGGATGCCAGACACGGAGCGTGAGGGAAGACCTTGATGCGCCCGCCGGAAGCGTCGTGGTGGGGCCGGGCCGCCAGGCCCGGTCGAAGGTCAGGGAGGCCGTGCGAATGCGGCGCGCCTTCCAGGCCAGGCCGGTGAAAAATCCCCGCTCATTCTGCGATTCCCCGAACGTCGAGAAGCCGGCGCCGTGCAGGGTCTGAAAGCGGGGGCTGTAGTCCCGCGCCTGAAGGCCGGCCTGGAACCGGGGCCGGTGAAAGGCCGCCCCTGCTGTCCATGCGCGGTTTGGGCCGGCCTGCGCCATCTCGCCCGCCATGGTCAGGGCGCCCAGAGCGGCCTGGCCGTCTATGCCGACGAGGGTCGCCGACGCGCCTGAAAGGCCGTGCGCCTGCGCGCTGAAGGGGGGATCGAACCCCGAACGGAGGAGGGTGAAGCCCAGGCTTGCCTGCCGGCGGACGGTCCTTTCCACGCGCAGACCCAGCGCCCTCTCCCGCAGGGCGTCGGCCCGGGATCGTTCCAGGTCCGTCACGTGCAGCCCGCCTTCCACCAGCCGGTCCACCTCTCCCGATGGCGTGAATGCTGCATCGAAGCGCGCGGAAGAGCCGAGCAGGGCGGCCCGCCAGGCCCCCTTCGACCCCTCCAGGTAGACGCCCCGCAGGGCTCCATTCTCCTCGGTCGAACGATACCCCACCTGTCCTGAAGGCCGCCTCACGATCTGGCCGAGGTCCACGGGGGCCCGGCCCCACCGGCTGAACAGGAGGCCCTGCGCGAAACCGGGCCGAAAATCTCCCACCACCAGACGGCCGGCTGCGCTGGCAGGCCGGATCTCCGCATAGCCCGCCGTAAAATCGAAGGGATTCCCCTCTCCGGCGTCCTTGTCCGTGGTCACGGACGCAGTGACCCGGTCTCCCGCCTGAACCGTCGTTCGGGCGTTCAGGCTCGATCCGGTCAGGAAGGAGCGCCCACGCGCGGAGGCGGACCGCCGAACGAACCTGAGGCGTGAGGTCAGATCCTGCTGCGAAGGCTTCAGGCTGTTGACGACCAGGTGGGGCAGCAGTCCCTCCACGACAGGCCGGGAGAGGCCCTCGACCCGGTCCAGGTCGCGTGTGCGCCGGAACGGCCCCCGGGCGGCCCGGAAGGTCACGATGCGTTCGGCATCCGCATAGGAGAGGCCGGGGAGGGCGGCGAGGTCCTCGATGGACGCTGCATTCAGGTCCAGGACGATTCCGTCATGGTCCTCCACGAAGTCTTCGGAGATCCCCTCGTCCCCCTCCCAGAGGGGGTCGAAGAGGTCCTGGCCCGAGGCCGGGACCGCGATGAGCAGGAGACAGGCGACAACCCGGTGAACGCGCATTTCAAACCCCTCCGGCAGATGTGAAAGGGATGATCCATCCGGCTGCCGGCGGGGCGCCCGTGTCTTTGGATGAGATTCTGCGGTCCGCAAGGGGTTACGCCGCGCCGACGGGTGGATCGACTCACCAACCGCCGTACAGGGGCGCAAAAGGGGTGCCAATAAAAAAGTCGCGCGTCCAGAGTCCAGAGTCACGAGTCAAAAGCCTTCGACCCGTGACCTGTGACCCGTGACCCGTGACTCGCGACCCGTGACCTGTGACCCGTGACCCGTGACTCGCGACCCGTGACCCGTGACCGTTATATCGCCGATTCGTCCGTCTCTCCCGTGCGGATGCGGATGGCCTTCTCCACGGGGAGCACGAAGATCTTGCCGTCTCCCACCTGCCCGGTGCGGGCCGCGTTCAGGATGGCCTCGATGGCCCGGTCCACCTCGTCGTCGGACACGACGAGTTCGACCCTGATTTTTGGGAGGAAATCGACCCGGTACTCGCTGCCCCGGTAGACCTCCGTGTGCCCGCGCTGTCGGCCAAATCCCCGCACCTCCCCGATGGACATGCCCACCATGCCGATCTCCGTCAGGGCGTTCTTGACCTCGTCCAGTTTGAAGGGCTTGATGTAGGCTTCGATCTTTTTCACGAGACGGGCCTCCGCTCAGGAATTTATAGGATCAGAGATCATTTCCGTAAAGTTAAGCTTAACATATTGAATAAAAATAAGATACAAAAAATTATATGGGGGATTCTGCGAGCATTTCTTAGGAGAACTCACCCATTGGCCCGCCTAAAGTGGCCTCTGCGCCCCTAATTGCTGAAAAATCGAGCA
>SICM01000212.1 GCA_009694805.1 Candidatus Latescibacterota bacterium | reverse complement strand
CAGTTCGGCTACGCGCCGACGCAACCTGGCGTTCTCGGCCAGTAACTCCTCATAGGTTGGCCGCTGTTCTGTGTGGGTAGGGTCGCTCATAGCATGATGTGAGATCGGCAGATTGCTCGATGTCTTTACCCCGGTAACGTACTACGTTTAATGTAATGAAAGCCCCCCTAAAACAGCGAAAGCTGCCCTTCACCCCGCCGCTGCTTGCGCTCCCGCTGCTCCACCTCGATCAGCGACCCGCAGAGACCCTGAAGGAACGGTGACACCTCGCAGGCCACCTGTTGTCCGTATCGGACGCGGCGCTTCGCCGCCGTGAGGATGACCTCATCCCGGCCCCGCGTGATCCCCACGTAAAGAAGCCGGCGCTCCTCGGAGGGGTCCGCGTCCCGGTCCCGGAAGGGGATCAGACCGTCCTCTGCCCCGACGATGAACACGACCGGGAATTCCAGCCCCTTGGCCGCGTGCAGGGTCATCAGCGTGATCGCCTCGCCCCGGAGCGCGGCCTGGGCCCCCCGCCGCTCGCAGTCCGCCTCCCGGCCGAGCAGCACATCCCGCATCATCTCCTCCACGGTATCGTACCGGCCGCAGACCCCCAGAAACCGGCCCACATCCGGGTCGCCAGAGACCCCGGACGCCTCGCACCACGCCCCGACCACCTGTTCCGCGCGCTCCGTCCGCGCCAGGGCGCGATACTGTTCCAGAGTCTCCAGAAAGACCCGGAACCGCGCCCCGCCGGAGGTCTGAACGACGGACCGAACGGCGTCAAGCAGCGATCCTCCGGCCTCCGCCTGATGCGTCTGGAGGGCCTTTCGCGCTTCACCCCCCGGATCGAACAGGGCCAGGCGCAGGGCGCAGAGGAGTCGGTAATCGTCCTCGGGCCGGAGGACGCAGCGGAGGAAAGCGAGGGCGTCCCGGACCGGCGCAGCGTCCAGGAACCCCTTCTGGCCCACGATCCGGTAGGGCAACCCCTCCTTCTGGAGACAGACCTCCAGGGCATCGGCCTGCCGACCCGTTCGGAAGAGGATCGCGAAGTCCCCGAAACTCCGGCCCAACTTCGAATTCGCCCCGATCAGGTCCGTGCCCCCCACCTGCCGGACGATCTCCTGGGTCACGGCGATCCCCTCGGCCACGTCGCTCTCCAGGACGAGGAGCCGGACACGAGCGCCCGGCTCGCGCGTCCCCCGAAGCGTCAGGCCCATCCGGCCAGGAGCCCCGGAGATGACGGCCTGAGCCGTCTTCAGGATCGCGCCGGTCGAGCGATGGTTCGTCTCCAGCCGGACGAGGTCCGCCCCGGGAAAATCCTCCAGAAGCTGCCGGAAGTGCCGGGAGTCCGCCCCCCGGAAACCGTAGATGGCCTGGTCCGGGTCCCCAATCACGAACAGATTCTCTCCGGCCCCGGCCAGGAGCCGGACGAAGCGGTACTGCGCCGCGTTCACATCCTGGAACTCGTCCACCATCAGGTGGGTCACATCGCGTCGAACCCCCTGGAGCACCCCGGGGTCCGATTCGAGGAGCGCCACCACATCCAGGAGGATATCGTCATAGTCTCGAAGGCGGAGCGTCCGGAGCCGGTTCTGATACTCCCGCACGATGCTCCCGGTCTCAGAGGACCCCTGTAGGGCCTCCCGGAGGGTATTTCCCCCCTTGGCGCGGGAGATGGCGTCGCAGGCGTCGGCCAGTCTTACTTTGTATTTACCCTCTCGGAGCACCGCCTCGATGAGAGAGCGGGATTCTACCTCATCGATCAGGCCCCGCTCTTCCCCTGTTCCATATCTTCGGAGCATATCAAGCGCCAGACCGTGAAAAGTCCCTACCCGAACGCCCTCCTCCGACAGATTTGAGAGCATGTCCCGAACCCTTCGGAGCATCTCCTGGGCCGCCCGATTCGTGAAAGTCACAGCCATGATCGATTGAGGGGCTACACCGTGCTCCCGGATCAGCCGGACTGCCCGAAGGGTCAGGGCCAGGGTCTTCCCCGTCCCCGGACCCGCGGCGACCACCACCGGTCCCTTCTTGGCCTCAATGGCTCTCTCCTGCTCCGGCGTTAAGACAGGCCCCCTCCCTTCCTCCTGCCCCCCCGTCCTGGGTCCTGAGCTTGCCCTGAGCGAAGTCGAAGGGTCCTGGGTCTCAGGATTAACTTTGGACTCTGGACCCTGGACTCTGGACCCGTGACCTTTCTTCCGCCTTCCCCCTTCTGCCTTCCCCCTTCCGAACATATCCCTCTGCCCTGCCACCTGCTCCCGCTCCCCCTCCCGGAACACCCGGATGCGCCCGTACTCCCCGTCGAACCCCGGCGAGATCTCCACCTCTCCGGCGCGCATGCGGCGAATGCCCTCGGCCACAAGCGGTTCCTCGCACTGGAGGACCTCTTCCACCGGGACTTCCCGGAGCACCTTCAGCTCCGGACCGAGGGCGTTGAGCAGGGCATGGTACGTCTCCAACACCCTCTGGGACATCGGACCGAACCCTTTGGCCGATCCGATGACCTCGGTCAGAGGGATCAGATGCTCATAGGGCCGGCCCACCTCCGGCAGGACCCCCTCCGGACGGTCGGCCAGGACCTCGACCCGGTGCAGGACCCCGACCGTGACCGGTTTTCCGCAGACCGGGCAGACCCCTCCGGCAGCGCGCGTCTCCGCCGGACGCCACTGCACCCCGCAGGCCCGGTGGCCGTCGCAGTGATACTTCCCCTCCTCCGGGTAGAACTCCAGCGTGCCCGTGAACCGGGCCGGGTCCCGGTCCTTCAGCGCAGACCGGATGGCCGGATAGGAGAGATCCGTGTTGAAACAGGTCGCCTCCCGCGCCAGCTTCTGCGGAGAATGGGCGTCGGAGTTGGACACGATGGCGAAGTTGTCCAGCACGGACAGCCGCCAGTTCATCGGCGGGTCTGAGGAGAGCCCCGTCTCCACCGCAAAGATGTGGGGCATCATATCCTCGAAGCACGCCTCGAAAGAGTCGAACCCGGAGTTGGCCCCGAACATCGCGAAATGAGGGGTCCAGATATGCGCCGGAATGAAGAGCGTCTCCGGGCAGGCTTCCAGAGCGATCTCTACCAGATCCCGGCTGTCGAGCCCCAGGATGGGACGCCCGTCGGACTTCAGGTTGCCGATCTCCCCGAGCCGACGATTCAGCCGCTCCACAGATGTGAAGTCGGGCATTAAAACGAGGTTATGAACTTTTCGCGTCCGCCCATGTTTCTTGTAGATCGAGCTGATCTCCACGGACAGCAGAAACCGCACCTCCCCCCGGCAGGACGCCGGCAGGTCCTTCTCCACCGGCGTCCGATAGGCCGGTTTCAGCCGATACAGCCCCTCCTCCGCGGGCTCCAGCTTCGTCTTCAGTTCCTCCAGCCAGACCGGGTGCGTGAAATCCCCCGTACCCACGACCGTCAGCCCTTTCAACGCAGACCAGCGGTGCAGATTCTCCGGGGTCAGGTCCCGGCTCGTGGCGCGGGAATGGGAGGAATGGAGGTGAATGTCCAGGATGAAATCCATAAGCACAAAGTACCTCCTGACCGGAGAGATGTCAAGACCAGAAAAGGGATTTTCTAATAGCCCTTGACAAATGATGAAGTTATGCTTAAATTTGTGGTATGTTAGACCATTCTGGCCGTGAAAAGTTTTATCACTTGCGAATCTCTCAGGCGATCGGACCGAAGGCTATGGGTCCGTTCGCTTTTTTTGTAACTTCTTGATCGCAGAGATGACAGGCCGGTCATCGCTCGATCATAAATCTTTCAAGGAAAGGGTTGTATGTCATTCGAAAGTTTCGGCCTGGCATCCACGATACTGAAAGGCATCCAGGAAGCCGGCTATCAAGTGCCGACGCCGATCCAGCAGAAGGCCATCCCGGTCCTGCTCCAGGGTCGGGATATCATCGGTTGTGCCCAGACGGGCACTGGAAAGACTGCTGCATTTGTTCTCCCTATCTTGCACCGGATCAAACCGGAGCGTCGCCTCCGGGCGCTGATCCTCGTCCCCACCCGGGAACTGGCGCTTCAGGTGGGTGAGAGCATCCGGACCTACGGTCGTCACACCGGAGTGAGGTCCGCCACGATCTACGGCGGGGTCAAGATTGAACCCCAGATCAAAACCCTCCGGCAGGGCGTCGACCTCATCGTCGCCACCCCCGGCCGTTTGCTGGACCACGTGGAGCGCGGGAATGTCGAGTTCAGCGCCCTGAACACCCTCGTGCTGGACGAGGCGGACAGGATGCTGGACATGGGTTTCATCCCCGACATCCGGCGTATCATCCGGAAGTTGCCCAGAGATCGACATACCATGATGTTCTCGGCCACCATGCCCCTTGAGATCCGCAGCCTGACGCGCGAGATGCTCCGAGATCCTGTGACGGTGGAGGCCACGCCTTCTTCCACCGCCGCTGACGGGCTCACCCACCGGGTCTTCCCGGTCCCGGCCCACCTCAAGGGGAAGCTCCTCCTGAACCTTCTGGAACGGGAGAAGGCCGAGTCGGCCCTCATCTTCGTCCGCACCCGGCGCGGCGTGGAAAAACTGGCCAGGCTCCTGCAGGGCAAAGGCCACCGGATCGCCCGCCTCCATTCGGACCGGACCCAGGGCCAGCGGGAGAAGGCCCTCAGCGATTTCCGCCTGGGAAAATCCCAGATCCTCGTGGCGACCAACATCGCCGCGCGGGGCCTGGACATCGACGGCATCTCCCACGTGTTCAGCTACGATGTCCCCGATCACCCCGATGATTACATCCATCGTTCGGGCCGGACAGCCCGGGCCGGGGAGAAGGGGGATGCGGTGATCCTGATGTCTCCGGAGGAGGCGGATGCCCTCAAGAGCATCGAAAAGCATCTGAACGGAGCGCTGATCTGGGCGATGCACCCGGACTTCAACTATACCGAGCCCTCCCCCACTTCCGGTGGCGCTTCTTTCAGGCATCGCCCTGCCCTGGCCCCCGTCGAGGCCAAACCCCCTCGATCCAGGAACCCCTTCGGGCGTAGAAAGCGGGAGGAGTCCCGTCGCATCAAGACGTAAGAAAGAGAAGTTCCGCACTCGGTCGAAGCAGGATGGAGGACGCCACGGTATCCCGGCCGTGGCGTTTCTGTTTCTACAGACGGTTTTCCCATGATCGGCATCTCTCACACCCCCTCTCAGACCCGCATCTCCCTCCTGGCCGGTGTGCTTTCGGGCGGACTGCTCGTCCTGGCCATGCCCAAACCCGATTTCGGCATCCTCGCCTACCTCTGCCTCATCCCCGTGCTGGCCCTCCTGCCCGGGGCCAGACGCAGCCGGATGCTCCTGATCGGAGGTGCGGCGGGGATCATCTCCTCGGCCGGAAAGATCTACTGGATTGCCGAGACCCTGGCCAACTATGGGGGCCTCTCCCTCGCCGTCGGGGCACTCTCCACAGTCCTGCTCATCCTCTACCTGAGCCTGTATGTCGTGGCCTTCTGCTGGCTGGTGAGCCGCCTCGACCCCAGCTCCCTCTTCTTTCCCTGGTTCTGCGCCGCGATCTGGGTGACCCTGGAGTGGCTCCAGGGCCATCTCCTGACCGGCTTCCCCTGGATGCTCCTCGGATACACCCAGCACCGGATGCTCCCGATCCTCCAGACAGCCCGGATCTGGGGTGTCTACGGCGTCGGTTTTCTAATCGTCCTGGTCAATGGGAGCATAGCCAGTCTCCAGATCGCCGGTCGATCGGCCTGGCGCGGGGCCATCGCCCCCGCCTTGCTCCTCCTTATCGCCCTCTTCTACGGCCTCTCAGAGCTAAATGCTCCCCCTTCGAAGCATGTTCTTAAGATCGGCATCGTCCAGGGGAGCATCCCCCAGGGGGAGAAGTGGCGCACGGATGTCCGCGACGGGACCGTGGAACGATATGTGAAGATGACCAGGCAACTGGCCGGAGCACGGTGTGATTTCATCGTCCTTCCGGAGACCGCCTTCCCCTTCTATTTCAGAGGCCCCGAAAACGCCCCCTATTACGCCGCGTTGACCGGCCTGGCCCGTGAGCTGGAGACCCCGATGCTCGTCGGAAGCCTGGAGCGAACAGAGGGCCAGATCTATAACCGCACCTTTCTGATCTCCAGAACAGGGGAAGTGGTCGGCCACCAGGACAAGGTCCATCTCGTCCCGTTCGGAGAGTACCTCCCCTTCGAGTGGATATTCGGCTATCTGGAAGGCCTGACGCGGGAGAGCGGCCGGTTCGCCCCGGGCCAGGCGCACCGGGCCCTGCGCCTGCCTGAAAAGGGCGTCCCCTTCGGCGTGTTCATCTGCTATGAATCGATCTTCCCGGAGATCGCGCGCGCTTACGCGAACGACGGCGCGGAGTTCCTGGTCAACGCCACCAACGACGCCTGGTTCGGCACGACGGCCGCGCCGTATCAACACTTTTCGATGGGCGTGTTCCGGGCCGTGGAGAACGGCCTGCCCCTCGTCCGGGCCGCCAACACCGGCATCTCCGGGGCCGTGGACGCCTCTGGCCGCATCCTGACGAGGACTGGCCTGTTCGAGCCCGCGGTCTTCACGGCTCAGATCGCCCCCCGTGGGGAACGGACCTTCTACACCCGGCACGGCGACCTCCTGGTCGCCCTCTGCGCCATCCTGACAGCCGTCGCATTATTCTACCGGAGAGAGCGCTAGAGATCGCTGAGAATAGGCATTGTACAGGTAAAAGAGGGCGCGCCGCCAGAAACCCTCACCGCCGGCGTTCAGCAGAAGTGCCCACCGCCGGAGGGGCACAAATTTCGGTGCGTCCACAGAACGTCAAGGTTGCGGCGCGCCAAAGCCTCCCCCGGCGTTTGAGGGGGCGTGCTTCTTTTGTCCCCCTTTTCTTGCACGAGCAAGAAAAGGGGGAATGCGAAAGGGGCCACCGAAACAAGGGGCGGTGAAATTCTCCTAAAAGGTTTCAGATGCCAGCCACCATCCACTCCGACGCCTACCTCCTCCCCGGCTCCCGCAGCGGGGCCCTCCTCCTGCACGGATTTACGGCCTCTCCCACGGAGACCCGCCCCCTCGGCGAGTTCCTTCACAACCGTGGCATGACCGTGCTGGGGGTGCGTCTGGCCGGGCACGGGACGACATCGGAGGACCTGCGAAACACCACGTGGAACGACTGGTACGGGTCAGCGGAGGAGGGATTCCGGGAATTGGACGGAAGGGTCGACCGCCTTTTCGTGGGGGGGGTCTCTCTCGGAGGCGTCATGGGGGCCATGCTGGCCGCCGACCATCCGGGGCGGATCGCCGGCCTGAGCCTCCTGGCGCCGTCGTTCTTTCTTCGAAGCCGGCTCCTCTTCCTCACGCCCCTCATCGCCCGTTTTCGCGCGGAACTGCCCAAAAGACCGGAGAGCCGGGCCTACTACGAACGACACGGCCTGTTCAGCTACCCGGTCCGGCCCACCCGATCCCTTGTCGAGCTCCGCAGGATCATGCGGGTCGGATGCCGCCGCCTGAGGGAAGTGAGGACGCCGACGCAGATCATCATGGGCCAGCGGGACAGACTTGTCGATCCCGCGTCAGGAGGCCGTATCCTGGCGCAACTGGCCAGTCCGCAGAAGGAACTCCTGTTCGTCGAAAACTCCGACCACATCCTCACCGTGGAACCCGACGCGCCGGAGGTCTTCGAGCACGTCTGGAGGTTCTTCGCAAGGCAGTGATCCCTGACTTCGGCCCGCTCGCCACGCACCGCTTCTCGCTTCTTTGGGCCTTCCTATCGGTTCTCTTCTGCCTACTGCCTACTGCCTACTGCCTACTGCCTACTGCCTACTGCCTACTGCCTACTGCTTCACTCCTCCCCATCGTAATACGTCGCCTCCTGCATCCTGAAACACTTGCCCCGCGCCGCCCATTTGCCGGAATCGGGATACTGAACGACATCCAGCGGCGCATTGTTCGCGATCACATAGTAGACCAGATCTTCCTCTCCCACGTTGACGATCTGGTGCGCGTTACCAGGAGGTTGCACGAAACAGTCCCCGGTCTGAACCTCATGCGTCTCGTCGTTCACGTTCACGCGCCCCTTCCCGGCGACCACGACGTAGAACTCCCACTGCGTCGTGTGCGCGTGCTTCGGGTAGTTGACCGCGCCGGGTGGCATCCGTACCAGACCCACGTCCAGCGGGGGGTCCCCCAGCGTCCCGCCCTTCCTGGCCCCCAGACCGAGAGAGATGTCCTTGTAAAACATCCGGTAGCGCCCCTTCGGAGACTTCCTCTCCGGAGACCACTCCAGGTCGTTGAGATTCACCCTGTTCACGTCCGCGCCTCCTGTGTCGGGTCAATGCCTGTGCTTGGATTTTGGAAATGTCCAAAAATCACTGAAAATCAAGGTGCTCTCCCCAGGATCATGAGGCAAGGATAATCCTCAGAAGGAAAACAAGAAGGCCCGACCTCTCGCAAGAGATCGGGCCTTCTGCCTACTGCCCTTCGATACGCAGCCTTCGGCTGCTACTCAGGGCTACGGTAATCCGTCTGTCCCGAGTAGCCCCGCAGGGGCGTATCGAGGGACTTAATACATATCCCCGCCGTG
>SICM01000018.1 GCA_009694805.1 Candidatus Latescibacterota bacterium | reverse complement strand
TCTATTTGAATCTTGCTCCCAGCCGTCTCCAGGAAGGACGCGGGCCTCTTTTCCTGCCTCCTGGCTGGGACACAATACCAGATGAAATTTTGAATTTCGATCTTTCAATATTTTCAATATCTTACACCTAAACCGATCACGAATGTAGGAGCGTCATGTCCGCTGATAAACCACACCGCATCGCCTACATCGACATGGCCACGGGGATCGCCGGGGATATGTTCGTCGGGGCGATGATCGACGCGGGGTTTCCCATCGAGCGGCTTCGGGAGGCGCTGGCGGGCGTGGGTCTGAAAGGGGTCCGCATCGACGCCCGCCGGGTCACGCGGCGCGGCCTGGGCGGGACGAAGTTCGAGGTGATGGAAGAGCGTGACGAGTCAGACCCGCGACAGGAACATGGGCACGGGCACGATCATGAGCCCTCCCACGACCACGGGCCTGGCCATCGGCATGCTCACGATCACGACCATGAGCCTCACGGCAGGCATCTGGCAGAAATCACGCGGATGATCGAGGGGGGCGGCCTGCCCGAACCTGTCCGGGGGAACGCGCGGGCGGTGTTCCGGGCCATCGGGGAGGCGGAGGCGCACCTGCACAACACGACCCTGGAGGCGGTCCATTTCCACGAGGTGGGGGCCGTGGATTCCATTGTGGACATTGTGGGCGCCTGCCTGGCGCTGCACGAGATGGGCGTGGAGAAGGTCTTTGCCTCGGAGGTGCCGCTGTGCGGAGGGGGGACGGTGACCTTCAGCCACGGGATCGTCCCCGTGCCGGCCCCGGCCACGCTGGAGCTTTTAAAGGGGATTCCGACGCGGACGAGCGACCTGAAGACGGAGCTGGTGACGCCCACCGGGGCCGCGCTGCTGCGGGTCCTGTGCGCCGGGTTCGGGCCGAGGCCCGACATGGTGGTGGAACAGATCGGGTACGGGGCCGGGACCAAGGATTTTCCGGATCGGCCCAATCTGCTGCGGATCTGCATCGGCAGACCCCTGTAAAAAAGGTGAAAGGGTGGCATGGGCGATCCGGGTGGACAGGTCTGGATGGCGGTAGGGGCGACGTTTCTGCTGGGGATCCGGCACGGGATCGACTACGACCACATCGCCGCGATCACCGACATCACCAGTGTGCAGGCCAGCCGGAGGCGGGGGGATGCTGCTCGGCCTGATGTATGCCGCAGGGCACGGGTTCGTCGTCGCGACGCTCGGCATCCTTGCCATATCCCTGGGGGTGCGCCTGCCGGCAGGCACCGATGTGCTGATGGAGCGTCTGGTCGGCGTGACGCTGGTCCTGCTGGGCGGCTATGTGTTCTACACGCTGGTCAAGAATCGGGATGAGGCGTTCCGGATGAAGAGCCGGGTCGCCGTGCTGGCCGACACCCTCCTCTGGGCCTACGACCGCTGCCGGACGGGTCTGGCCGGGGTTCAGGGTCAACGGAGGGAGATCTTCAGGGACGGATATGGGGGGCGGTCCTCTTTTGTGGTGGGGATGATCCACGGCATCGGGGCCGAGACGCCGACGCAACTGCTGCTGTTCCTGGTGGCCACCGGCCTGGGAGGGGCCAGCCTGGGTGTGTTCGGGGTGCTGTCGTTCGTGGTCGGTCTGCTGGTGACGAACACGCTGATGTGCGCCGCGTCCATCGGCCTGTACGGCTCGGCGGCCGGGCGGGCGTCGGTCTACCGGGCCGTGGCCACGGGGACGTACAGTCTGGTCGTGGGGCTGGTCTTCATCTTCGGGCTGACGAACCTGCTGCCGGCGTTGTAGAAGAAATGTCGGATAAGCCAGAAATTCAGCCTTGACACGCCATTGCGCTTGCCGTATATTCTGGTCAGATAATATGAAGGCCCCTTCTTTTCAGGCGACTTCCGACATTGGCCCGGCGCTCTCCTCCTGTAGCTGCCCCGACCAGCTATGGGTGAGGGTGGCCGGGCCTCTTTTTAAGCGCCCTGAAGGGCAGAGATGCGGGAGATATCTCTCTCGTAACCGTCTCTGCCCGTTTCTATTGAGACGATGTTGTTCGTGACCTGAGAGGTGCGGGCCGCTTGCTTTGCGCCGGGTTTCATATTATATTGAGGCGGTCAGAACGGGGGCGGGGAAAAGATAACTGCGGGGTCGGGTGTCGGGTGTCGGGGAAAGACAAAAGATGATCCTCGCTTTTCCTGACCCCTGATCCCTGACCCCTGATTTTGCTTTCCCAAGAGGACTGGATGCTTCTGATCCTGGCAGCGCTGCTGGTGTTCCTGAACGGGTTCTTCGTGGCGGCGGAGTTCGCCATCGTGAAGGTCCGCCTGAGCCGTCTTCAGGAGCTGGTCGCAGAGGGGCGGCCGGGGGCGAAGATGGCTCAAAACATCGTTTATCACCTGGATGCCTACCTGTCTGCGACGCAGATCGGCATCACCCTGGCCAGCCTGGGCCTGGGATGGGTGGGGGAACCCGCCGTGGCGCATCTCCTGGTGGAGCCCCTGTTCGCGTGGATGGGGTTCCTGTCGGAGAAGGCGCTCCATACGACCTCACTGACCGTCGCCTTTCTGATCATCTCCTTCCTGCACGTCGTCCTGGGGGAACTGGCGCCCAAGTCGCTGGCCATCCAGCGGGCCGAGCAGACGACGCTGGGGGTGGCCCTGCCGCTCCAGGCCTTCTACTACCTCTTTCTCCCAGCCATCTGGGTGTTCAACGGGTCGGCCAACCTGCTCCTGCGCACCGTGGGCATCACACCGGTAGGGGGGCACGACCTGGCCCATTCGGCGGAGGAGATCCGGATCATCCTCGAACACTCCGAGCAGAGCGGCGTCCTGTCCGAGCAGAGGCACGAGCTTCTGGAGGGCGCGCTGGACATCACGGAGCGGGCGGTGAAGCAGATCATGGTGCCCCGCGTGGACGTGGCCTATATCTCCACGTCGGCCACGTGGCAGCAGATCGTCACCACGGTGATCGAGCACGCCTATTCCCGGTTCCCGCTGTGCGACGGAGACCTGGATCATCCCATCGGCATCCTGTATGCGAAGGACCTGCTGCGCTACCTGGGCCAGCCGGAGGGGCCGCCCAGCGCCGAGGGGATCGTGGCCCTCAAGCGGGAATGTCTGTTTGTGCCGGAGAGCCAGCGGGTGGAGACCCTTCTGAAGCGGTTCCAGAGGAGCCGCATCCACATGGCCATCGTGGTGGACGAGTACGGAGGCACGTCGGGCATCGTCACCCTGGAGGATGTCCTGGAGGAACTGGTGGGGGAGATCCAGGATGAGATGGATCAGGAAGCGCCTGAGATCGAGAAGACGCCGGAGGGGCACTACCGGGTGAGCGGCCAGATGCAGATCGACGACCTCGCGGATCGGACCAGGGTGGCCCTCCCGGATGTGCAGGGGGATACGGATACGATAGGGGGCTACATCCAGTACCGTCTGGGGCGGGTGGCAGTGCGAGGGGACGAGGTGAAGGCGAATGGCCATCTGCTCAAAGTGCTGGAATTACACCGGCGGCGGATCGTGCGGGTGCTGGTGATGCAGGAAAAGGAACCTGAGACGGAAAACGACAAAGGGGAGACGTGAAAGCGACCCCCGCCCACAAGTTTAACAGACTTTCTATGATGATCCTATTCAAGTCATTCACGTGTCTCATTCTCTCCCTGATGCTTTATGGTGAGCAGGCGTACGTCGTTTTGACGCTCTGCGATCACGACGTCCCAGGGCATCACGTCCACGATCAGGAAGGAATCCAGGGGGCTCGTCCTGAGGCCAGACCCTCCGGGAGTCTGCCGGTTATCCCCTGCCACAACGGTAAGGTCTGTACCTGCCACGTCTTTGCTGTAGCCACGCATCGAACTTCCCTCATCCATCTCCCCCCTTCGACGGATGCGCCTCCGGCGTCATCCGTTCTCTTCGCGGATATTCACCCTCTGAAGGTCTTCCGCCCTCCCATCTCCTGAAGTTTTAGCTTTTTATCTTCCTCCATCCCCAACTCATAAGTTTTATCGCCAGGCGTTCCTGCGTTTGCCTATTGGGCGTCTCTAGGTCCATCGCAGGCCGATCCTGGCCCTTTTCCCGGAGGTGTCATGCGTATTTGGGCACTGTCTGCTTTAGCCGTAGTGTGCCTATTTTCAGTTTCACGCGGTCAAGAGGGGCCTCTGACCCTCACGCCGGAGCAGGCCGTCGTGTGGGCGCTGGACCATAACCCGAAGGTCATGGCAGCGAAAAAGGCGTGGGACGCGGCCTGCGCCCGCATCTGGCCGGCCCGGATGCTCCCCGATCCAGAGGTCATCTTTGAGTATGAAGGACTTCCGGGGGCGCTCAGGTTAAGTCGCTTTGGGGAGCGCAACGTCGGTTTCAGCCAGACGCTGGAGTTCCCGACCAAGCCCTACCTGAGAGGTCGGGTCGCGGATCGGGAGGCGCAGGTGTCCCGGAGGGACTACGAGGCTGCCCGAATCGAGATAGCGGCGGATGCCCTGAAGGCTTGTGGGAGGGTCTGGGCGAGTCGGCGCATCCAGAGGTACGCGGCGGAGAACCTGAAGCTTGCCAACGAGTTTCGGGACAAGACGAAGGTGCGCGTGGAGGCCGGGGACGCTTCGAGCGTGGAGGCGCTCCGGGCCGAGGTGGAGGCCGGGCGGGCTGAGGCGGAAGTGACTGCGGCGGACAATCGCGCCGCGCTGGCTAGGGCATCGCTGAACACCCTGCTGAACCGGGACCTGTCCACGCCCGTCGAGGTGGCTGGCGAATTGACCTACACGCCGACGGAGACCGACATCCAGACGCTCCGGCAGATGGCCCTGGAGCGCCGGCCTGACCTGCAAGGGGCGCAGGTCGCCCTGGAGGGCGCCAGGGCCGGTCGAGGGCTGGCGGCCTCTTCTCTTCTTCCGGACCTCACCTTCTGGCTGTCCCGTCAGACCGTCCGGGGGGCAGGAGACTTCTGGAAGACCGGGGTGAGCTTCACGGTCCCGGTCTGGGCCTTCGGCAGACAGCGGGGGGAGATCGCCGGGGCCGGGGCCGAGGTCGTCCGTGCGGAGGCGGAGCAGGCCGGGACGAAAAACCGGGCGCTCCTGGAGGTGGAGGAGGCATACCTGAGCGTCAAGACCTCCGAGAAGCGTGTCCTGCTCTACCGGGACCGGGTGCTGCCGAGCGCAGAGGAGACCTACCGGATGGTCCGGCTGCGCTATGACGAGGGGAAATCGAACTACCTGGAGGTCATCGATGCGGGCCGAACGCTGTCTGAGACGCGGGTGGCGTTCGTGGAGGCCCTGCTGGACTACCACACGGCCCAGGCGGACCTGACGGGGGCGGCTGGCGGAAAGATGGGAAACTGAAAATAAAGGAGATGTTCCTGTGAGCAAGACAAAGTTCATACCCCTTGCGATGGTCGTCCTGGTGGGCGTCGTCCTGGCGCTGTTCATCGCACGCACGAACAAGGCGTCTATGGGGGACGATGCGGGTGAACATGCCGACCCGGAACAGGTGGCCAAAAAAGGACCTCACGGGGGCAGGTTGCTCTCAAAGGACGACTTTCAGGTGGAGGTGACCCTTTATGAACGGGGCGTCCCTCCGCAGTTCAGGGTCTATGCCTTTGAAAAAGGGAAGCCGGTCAGCCCGGACGAGGTGAAGCTGACCGTTGAGTTGCACCGGCTCGGCGGCAGAGTGGATGCCATCCAGTTTCAAAAAGAGGGCGATTATTTGCGCGGGGACCGGGTGGTTGAAGAGCCCCATTCCTTTGATGTCAAGGTGGTTGCGGAGTGGGACGGCCGGACCTACCGATGGGCGTATTCGCAGGTGGAGGGGAGGGTCGAGTTGACCTCCGAAGCGGTGGAAAGCGCCGGGATCGTCGTGGAGAAGGCCGGTCCCGTCAAGATGAAGATCCTCCTGGAGCTTCCCGGTGAGGTCGGGTTCAACGCGGATAAGGTGGCGCACGTGGTCCCAAGGCTCTCGGGGGTGGTCACGGAGGTGCGCAAGGGGCTCGGGGAGACCGTCAGGAAGGGCGAGATGATCGCCGTTCTGGAAAGCCGGGAACTGGCCGACGCGAAGAGCGAGTATCTGGCGTCGATCCAGCGGGTGGAGCTGGCTCGTGCGACTTTTGAGCGGGAGGAGCGGCTGTGGAAGCAGAAAATTTCAGCCGAGCGGGATTATCTTGAAGCCAGGCAGGCGTTCGCCGAGGCTAAGATTAAACGGCAGTCCGCCGAGCAGAAACTCCACGCGCTGGGGTTCTCTGACGAGCACCTCGCCCGGTTGCCGGACCAGCCGGATGTGGCCTTCACGCGGTATGAGATTCGAGCCCCTTTTCATGGGACCGTGATCGAAAAACACATCGCCATCGGGGAGGCAGTCAGGGAGGATGCCGACATCTTCGTCATCGCCGATCTGTCCACCGTCTGGGTAGGGGTCACGGTCTACGCCAAAGACCTGGACGTGGTCAGGGTCGGCCAGGCCGCCACCGTGAAGTCAAAGGCGCCGAGCCTAAAAGCAGAAGGCGCGCTGGAGTATCTCGGCTCGCTCGTGGGGGAGCAGACCCGGTCCGCAAAGGCCCGCGTGGTCATCCCGAACCCTGATGGGCAGTGGCGTCCGGGACTTTTCGTGACGGTCGAGCTGGTCCAGGAAGAGGCGGAGGTTCCGGTGGCCGTGTCGGTCGAGGCGATCCAGACGCTGCGCGATTGGTCGGTCGTGTTCGTGCAGGTTGGCAACCAGTTTGAAGCCCGCCCGCTGGAGTTGGGACGAAACGATGGGCGGTGGGTGGAGGTTCTGGCAGGGCTGTCCCCCGGAGACCGGTATGCCGCTCGCAACAGCTTCGTGCTCAAGGCCGAACTCGGCAAGGCCGGGGCTTCCCACGATCATTAATCGTTGATGGAGATACGCCGTGAAAGAGATCGAAACCGGCGAACGACACGACCTGGCCCTGTAAGGAGATCCCATGCTCGAACGAATCCTGTCCTTCTCCATCCGGCAGCGGTGGGCCGTCCTGGCCGCCACACTGGCGGTTGCCGTTCTGGGCGTCTACAACTACCAGCGGCTCCCGATCGACGCCGTTCCCGACATCACCAACATACAGGTTCAGGTCAACACAGAGGCCGTGGGGTTCTCTCCGCTGGAGGTCGAACAGCGGATCACCTTTCCCGTCGAAACGGTGATGGCGGGCCTGCCCGGCCTGTCTGAAACGCGGTCGCTCTCCCGGTACGGGCTTTCGCAGGTCACCGTCATTTTTCAGGACGGGACCGACACCTACTTTGCCCGCCAACTGATCAACGAGCGCCTCCAGGAGGCCAAGGGGAATCTCCCCCCCGGCATGGAACCCACCATGGGGCCGATCGCCACGGGCCTGGGCGAGATCTTCATGTGGACGGTGGAGGCCGATGCCGGGTCGCTCGGGCCGGACGGCAAGCCCTACACCCTGACCGACCTGAGGACGGTTGAAGATTGGGTCGTCCGGCCTCAACTCCGCAACATCCCCGGCGTCACCGAGGTGAACACCGTCGGCGGCTATGAGAAGCAGTACCACGTCACCCCTGCCCCGGACAAACTGATCGCCTACGGGTTGACGTTCCGGGACATTCTGGAGGCCCTGGGCAGGAACAACGCCAACGTCGGCGCAGGCTACATCGAGCATCGTGGAGAACAGTATCTGATCCGGGCCCCCGGACAGGTGGGAGACATCGAGGACATCCGGCGGATCATCGTCGGGAATCATAAGGGGGCGCCCCTCTACATCCAGGATGTCGCAGAGGTGCTCCTGGGGAAGGAGTTGCGGACGGGCGCCGCCACGGAAAACGGGAGAGAGGTGGTTCTGGGCACGGTCTTCATGCTCATAGGGGAGAACAGCCGGACGGTCTCCCGGAGGGTGGCCGAGAAAATGGTCGAGGTCAACCGCACCCTGCCGGAGGGGATCGTCGCCAGGACGGTCTATGACCGCACCGCGCTGGTGGACAAGACCATTGAGACCGTGAAGAAAAACCTGATGGAAGGCGCTCTGTTCGTCGTTGCGGTCCTGTTTCTCTTTCTGGGAAACATCCGGGCGGCCCTCATCACGGCCCTGGTCATCCCCCTGTCGATGCTGTTCACCATCACCGGGATGGTGAGCAACAGGGTCAGCGCCAACCTCATGAGCCTCGGCGCGCTCGACTTCGGGATCATCGTGGACGGCGCGGTGATAATCGTTGAGAACTGCATCCGCCGGCTGGCCGAAGAACAGCATCGCCTGGGACGCCGCCTGACGCTGGCTGAGCGGTTCGAGGTCGTCTTCAGCGCCTCCCAGGAGGTCCGCAGGGCGACTATCTTCGGCGAGTTGATCATCATGATTGTCTATCTGCCGATCCTGGCCCTGACGGGAATCGAGGGGAAGATGTTCCACCCGATGGCGTTCACGGTGATCACGGCGCTGTTGGGCGCGATGGTCCTGTCCATCACGTTCGTTCCCGCTGCGGTGGCGTTGTTCCTCTCCGGCCCGATTTCTGAAAGAGAAAACACGCTCATGCGGTGGGCCAGGACGGCCTACGTTCCCTCCCTGAATCTGGCCCTGGGCAACCGGGCCTTCGTCGTCACTGCGGCCAGCGTGCTGGTCGTGCTGTGCGCCCTGCTCGCCACGCGGATGGGGAGTGAATTCATTCCGAGCCTGGATGAAGGGGATCTGCTCGTCCACGCCCTGCGCATTCCGGGGACGAGTCTGTCCCAGGCGGTCGAGATGCAACATACCCTGGAGAAGGAGATTCAGGGATTCCCCGAGGTGTCCAGCGTCTTTGCCAAGATCGGGACCGCGGAGATCGCGACCGACCCCATGCCCCCCAGCGTGGCGGATGTGTTCGTCATGCTCAGGCCTAGGTCCGAGTGGCCGGACCCGGGCCGGCCCAAGGCCGACCTGGTCCACGCGCTCGAAGGGCATCTGAAAAAGGTGCCCGGAAACAACTACGAGTTCACCCAGCCGATCCAGATGCGCTTCAACGAGTTGATCGCGGGCGTGCGGAGCGACGTGGCGGTGAAGGTGTTCGGGGATGACATGGAGGTCCTGCTGGAGACCGGGGAGGAGATCGGGAAGGTTCTGGAGAAGGTCCGGGGCGCGTCGGACGTCAAGGTGGAGCAGGTGACGGGCCTGCCGGTCCTGACCATCCAGATGAACCGCCAGGAGATGGCCCGATATGGCCTCAACGTCTCGGATGTGCAGGAGGTCATCGAGATCGCCGTCGGGGGCAAGGTCGCCGGGGAGGTCTTTGAAGGGGATCGCCGGTTTGACCTCCTGGTGCGCCTTCCGGAAGACCTGCGCGGTAACGTGGAGGCCCTCAAGAGGATACCGGTCCTGCTCCCGGACAATGGGGATGAGTCGAACTCAGAGGACGGCAGACGTCCCAGCTACATCCCGCTGGGCTCGTTGGCAGAATTCAACGTCGCGCTCGGACCCAACCAGGTCAGCCGGGAAAACGGAAAACGGCGGGTGGTGGTGACGGCGAACGTGCGGGGCCACGACATCGGCTCTTTTGTGGAAGAGGCAGAGAGGGCGATCCGGGAGCGCGTCACGATTCCGGCGGGCTACTGGATCACCTGGGGGGGACAGTTCGAGCAGATGATCGCCGCCGCAAAGCGCCTCCAGGTCGTCGTGCCCATCGCCCTCCTCCTCATCTTTCTCCTGCTGTTTACGACGTTTGGAAACGTCAAAGACGCCCTCCTGGTCTTCACCGGAGTGCCGATGGCCCTCACAGGCGGCGTCGCTGCGCTCTGGCTCAGGGGCATTCCGCTGTCGATCTCCGCGGGCGTCGGGTTCATCGCCCTGTCCGGGGTGGCCGTGTTGAATGGGCTGGTCATGATCTCGTTCGTCAACAAACTTCGAGCGGAGGGAACCCCGCTGGATCAGGCGATCCTGGACGGGGCCGTCACCCGTCTGCGGCCGGTGCTGATGACCGCCCTCGTCGCCTCGCTGGGGTTCGTTCCGATGGCCCTGGCCGCCGGGACGGGGGCAGAGGTGCAGCGCCCCCTGGCCACGGTGGTGATCGGTGGGATTCTGTCGTCCACCGCGCTGACCTTGATCGTCCTGCCTGTGCTCTATCGCATCTTTCACCGGCCTGATGAAATCGTTGAAGCGGCGTAGATCGTGGGCGAACTGGAGTCATGGCCTGGCGGCACTTATCGTATACGGATGGCCTGCCACACCCGCATCGAGCTAGCCCGGAGATCAGCTTCGCTCATTCTGATAAGCTTTAAAGGAGGTCGAGTTATGAAGGGGTTCAAGACAGGGATGCTCGTTTTCCTCTGGATGCTGACGCTGGGGGTCCTCGCCAACCCCACGCAGGCGAGCGCCGACGGGAGCGTACAGGTGATCCAGACCCCGAACGAAGGCATCGTCCCGGATGCGGAGGTCGATGGCCGGGGCGTGGTCCATCTCGTCTATGTCTCCGGAGAGGACGTGTACTATGTGAAGTCATCGGATCAGGGGAAGAGCTTCAGCCCCCCGATCCGGGTGAACGCCGAGGCGGGCACGGCCTATGGGGGCAAGTATCGAGGCCCCGACATCGCCGTCGGAAAAAAGGGGCAGGTCCACGTGGTCTGGTACACGAACGCCTACCAGCGGAAGCTCCCCAAGGACCAGTGGGGGGTCTTCTACGCCCATCTGAACACCTCCGGGACGGCGTTCGAGCCCGCCCGCAATCTGAACCGGCTACCGAGTGACAACTTCTCCGTCGCGGCTGACGGCAGGGGGAAGGTGGCGGTCTTCTGGACGGCCGAAGGGGCCTACGTGAACCTCTCCGACGATGGCGGCAAGACGTTCTCAGAGGCGACAACGATCGACCAGGCCGACCCGTGCGATTGCTGCGCCACGCGGGCCTATTTCTCCAAGAACAAGAGCCTCTATTTTTTCTACCGCGAAAAGGCCGAAAACATCCGCGATATGCACCTGATGGTCCTCAAGGACGGCCAAAAGGCTTTTTCAAAGGAGAAGGTGAGCCTGACGTCCTGGCAGATCAACGCCTGTCCCATGACGGGGGCCTACCTGACGGGCGGAGATGGGGAACGCCTTGCAGCAGGGTGGGAGACACAGGGGCAGGTCTACTTCGCCCGGCTGGAGGATGCCGGGCGCGCGCTTCCGTCAGAGGAGATCCAGGTTGCGGAACGAGGGAAGTATCCCGTTGTATTGAGCGCTCCCGATGGGACCCTTCTGGTGGCCTGGAAGAATGGGTCGGCGCTGGCGTGGCAGGCGTATGACGCCAGCGGCAGGCAGAAAGGCGATCCGGGTTCTGCGCCGGTCAGCAATGCCCATCGCCCTGCCGGCGTCGTCACGCGGGATGGGAATTTTCTCATCTTTCCATGAGGGTCAGGAGCAGCAACTCCTGCGCGGGGTGGGTCTCGTCCAGTCGATCCAGGATGTTGAAGACCCGGTCTGAGCCGTGCGTTTGCGGTTGACTCAAGGTGGGAATCTTGGTATAATAACCCGTCCCGAAAGCTGGCAGAAAAAATGCGAGGTGAGCCCGGGGGCATGTGATCGCGTGAAAGGACGCATGGGAGATTTGACGGACCCGATTTACGATCTGATCATCGTGGGAGGGGGGCCCGCCGGGGCCACGGCTGCGCTCTACGCGGGCCGGCAGGGGTTGAAGACGCTGCTGCTGGAGAAAGCGCAGTTCCCGCGCGACAAGATTTGCGGGGATGCCCTGTCCGGCAAGGCGGTGACGGTCCTTCGGGACCTGGGGTTGCTGGAGAAGGTGCGGGGCCTGCCCGGGGCTTTCATCCGGTCGGTCACGTTCGGAAGCCCCGATCATACGGAGACCAACATCCCGTTCAGCCGCTCCAGCCGGCAGGATTTCCTGACGGGGTTCGTGATCCGCCGGCAGGTGTTCGACCATTTTCTGTTTGAAGAGGCGCGGCAGGCGGCCGATGCCTGCGTGGAAGGGTTCACGGTGCGGGACCTTCTGGTGGAGGGGGGACAGGTCGTGGGGGTCCAGGGGGTGGGCGGGGACGGGGAGGTGACGTACCGGGGCCGCATCGTGCTGGGCGCGGATGGGTTCAACTCCATCGTGGCCCGGAAGGCCGGGCTTTACAGACACGAGCCGGGCCACTGGGTCGTGGCCCTGAGGTGCTACTATCAGAACGTCGGGCGGTTGACGGATCAGATCGAGCTGCACTTCGTCGATGAGGCGCTGCCCGGCTACTTCTGGATCTTTCCGCTGGAGGACGGCTGCGCCAACGTCGGGATCGGCATGCGGCACGACTACCTCAAGCGCCGGGGCGTGGACCTGAAGGGGGCGCTCCAGGCGGTCATCCAGAGCCCTCACTTTAGAGACCGGTTTGCGGGGGCGAAGGCCCTGGAGGAGCCGGTGGGCTGGAACCTGCCGCTGGGGAGCAAGCGTCGCAAGCTCTGCGGGGATGGGTTCCTGCTCCTGGGGGATGCGGCGGGCCTGATCGACCCGTTCACCGGGGAGGGCATCGGAAATGCCATGTATTCCGCCCGCCTGGCGGTGGAGACGGCCTGCGAGGCGGGCGCGGCAGGGGACTTCAGCGAGGCCGCTCTGGCGGGCTACGACCGGCGCGTCTGGGAGACGCTGGGCGACGAGCTGAAGGTCAGCTTTCGCATGCAGCAACTGGGCCGACTGCGATTCCTGCTGAATTTCGTGATCCGAAAGGCCGCGCAGAAGCAGGCGATTGGAGACGTCATCTGCGGGATGATGGCCGATGAGATCCCGAAGAAGAAGCTGATGAATCCGTTCTTCTACCTGAAACTGCTGTTTGCGTAGACGGACCCACAGGACCGGATGGGCGGGAACATGGCAGGGGCCTATTCACATCTCGCGCTCGGGGTCCTGCTGGGCGGCCTCGTGGCCGTCCTCTCCCATCGCCTTCGGACGCTGACCGCCGGGGGGGCGATGGCCATGTTCGCGCTGGCCGTGCCCATCTTCGGGTTCGGGGGGTGGAAGTGGACCCTTCCCATCGCCGTCTTCTTCATCCTCTCCAGCCTGCTGTCCAGGCTGGGCCGGTCGGCCAAGGCCCGGTACGATTCGGTCTTCGAGAAAGGGAGCCGCCGGGATGGCGGGCAGGTGCTGGCCAACGGCGGGGTCGCCGGGGCCCTGATGGTCCTGTCCCTGGTCTCCGGATGGCCCTCTCTCTACCCGTATTATTGCGCGGCCCTGGCGTCCGCCACGGCGGACACGTGGGCCACGGAGGTCGGGACCCTGTCCGGGCAGCGGCCCCGCCGGATCCCCTGCTTTCGTCCGGTACCGGCGGGGGCCTCCGGGGGGGTCACCCTGGCCGGGCTCCTGAGCGCCCTGGCCGGGGGCATGACGATCGCCCTGAGCGGGTGGGTCTTTCTCCGGGCGGAATCCGGGGCCTCACAGCTCCTCTATCTGGTGGGGCTCAGCGGGTTTCTGGGCAGCCTGGTGGACAGCCTTCTGGGCGCCACGCTCCAGGTCCAGTATCGTTGCCCCGCGTGCGGGGTAGTCACGGAGCGGAGGGTCCACTGCGGGGGGCGCCGGACCGCGCCCGTCTCCGGCTTTCGCTGGATGAACAACGATGCGGTGAATTTTCTGGCCACGCTGAGCGGGCCGGGGTTCCTGCATCTGGGCATGATCTGGATGAGGGGCTGATGGCGAAGGCAACAGGCATCCTTCGACTCCACTGCGTTCCGCTCAGGAGGTAAGAGGCAACAGCCCCCCTTCCTCCCCCATCTCAAGAGGCAAAGCCCTGATGCCCCCTCCCTCCCCCCGCACGCGGGGGAGGGAGGGGGTGTGGGGGTGGGCTGGGGGCCTGAATTCCGATCCCTGTTCTGGAGGGTATCCATGCGCATCACGGACCTGAAGCTGTATCCGGTGGGCACGCGGCGGGCCACGGGGTCCGCCTCCCCGCACATCATCGTGAGGCTGGGGACGGACGGGGGCATCACCGGGATCGGGGAGATGTCGGACCTGGGGCACAGCCCGGTCATGCCGGACGTGGACCAGCTCGAAGGGGCGCTCCGGAAGGCGATGGCCGGGGCAGACCCGTTCGACCCGGGGCGAATCGATTCTGTGGTGGACCGGTTCCCCACGCCCCTGGGGGCGGGCATCGACACGGCCATCCACGACCTGCGGGGGAAGGCCCTGGGCGTGCCGGTCCACGACCTCTACGGGGGCGCGTACCGGAAGCGATACAAGATCTGTTACCCGATCTTCCGGCACCGGGACGTGAGCGAGGTGGCGAAGAACGTCGAGCGCGTCGGGGAGGTGCTGAAGCTGGGGTTCGATCTGATCCGGCTGTATGTGGGGGGGAATCTGGACGCGGACGAGCTTTTCCTGCGGACGTTGAAGGAGACCCACGGGGATGCGGTGAAGGTCAAGTCCCTGGACTTCAGCCGGACGCTGGACTGGAAGTCCACGATCCGGGCCGTGGAGCGGCTGGGGTGGGTGGAGCCGATGCTGGTGGAGAGCCCGTGTCCGGACCTGGAGGGGATGGCGAAGGTGCGGGAGGCGGTCCGGTTTCCGATCAGCGAGCATTGCGAGAGCGTGGCGCAGGCCGTGGCCTTCGCGCGGGCGCAGGCCGTGGACATCCTGAACATCGCGGTGTGCAACCAGGGCATCCGGCGGGCGCGGGACCTGTTCGCGGCGGCGGAGGCGCTGGGGCTCAGGACGCTGATCGGGACCACGCAGGAGCTGTCCATCGGGACCTCGGCGCAGGCGCACCTGGGGGCCTCCGTGGCCAACCTGGACTTTCCGGGGGATGCCGCCGGGGCGCAGCTCTACATCGATGACGTGGTTGTGACACGGGTGAAGTACGAGCAGGGATATCTGGTCGTCCCGGACGGCCCGGGCCTGGGGATGGAACTCGACGAGGCGAAGTTGGAGGCGCTGACGGACCGGGAGTGGGGATTCATGAAATAGGAGAATGCAAAATGCAAAATGGAGAATGCAAAATGCAAGGTACGAGCACCGCCTTTCATTTGCACTTTTCATTTAAGGAGGTTGCCATGTCTGCGAGCACAGGGAGTGCGGTCATAGAGAAGACGGCAGCGAAGACAGCGGCGGGGCCGGGGACGTTCCCGCAGCGCATCCTGGGAAAGACGGGGGAGCTGGTCCCGATGCTGGGGCTGGGGTCCGCGCCGGGGGGGATGGGGTTGCCGGACGAGGAGGCGATCGCGCTGATTCACAAGGCGATCGACCTGGGGGTGACCTACATCGACACGGCCACGGGCTACGGGCGGGCGCAGGCGCAGCTCGGCGAGGTCATGCAAGCCCGACGCAAGGAGGTCTTCCTGGTGACCAAGACGAACACGGCGGAGGGGCCGAAGGCGCTGGAGATCCTGGAGCAGAACCTGAAGCTGTTGCAGACGGACCAGGTGGACCTGGTCTTCGTCCACTCCCTGGGGGGGATGGATGTGGAGAAGGTCCTGGCGAAGGACGGGTCTCTGGCGGCGTTGCGGGAGGCGCAGCGCCGGGGGTGGACGCGCTACGTGGGGTTCACGGCGCACAACGCGCCCTGGAAGGCGGCGAAGGTCCTGCGGGAGGCGGAGGTGGATGCGATCATGCTGGCGATGAACATCGGGGACCGGCACACCTACAACTTCGAGGAGGAGGTGCTGCCGCTGGCGGTGAAGCAGAATGCGGGGGTGGCGGCGATGAAGGTCTACGGGGGGGCGCAGGGGATGAAGTACGAGACGCCGAAGCCGTCGGCGATGGGGGCGCACGGGCCGCACGACCACGGGCTGGCGCTGCGCTATGCCCTGGGACTGCCGGGGGTGACGGTGGCGGTGATCGGGATGTTCTCGGAGGAGGAGTTGCGCCGGAACATCGCGGGGGTCCGGGACTACAAGCCGCTGACGGAAGCGGAGGGGCGAGGGGCGACGGCCCTGGGGCAGGAGCTGTCCAAGGCGTGGGGGGAGCACTTCGGGGCGGCAAAGTAGGAGAGGAAAAGGGCCTGGAGGGTCTTACACGAACACGTCCTGGGTCTCGCCGCGGACGACCGTGATCTGCCCGGCCTCTTCGAGTTGGCGCACGGTCTGGACGATGCGCAACTGCACCTCTTCCACGTCGCTCAGGCGAACGGGACCGGAGAACTCCATCTCTTCCTTGATCATCGTGCTCACCCGCTCCGACACGTTCGAGAAGATCCGGTCCTGCATCTCCGGCTGGGCCCCCTTGAGCGCCGTGGCCAGGTCCTTGGTGTCCACCTCCCGCAGGATCAACTGGATCTCCCGGTCGGTCAGCCGTGCGATGTCGTCGAAGGTGAACATCATGTTGCGGATCTCCTCGGCGATCTCCGGGTCCTGCGAGTCTAACTTCTCCAGCACGGCCTTCTCCGTGGACCGACCCGTCATGTTCAGGATCTCCGCCACCTTCTTGGGTCCGCCGATCTCCGTGACCTGGCCGGTGATGATGGCCTGGAGTTCGGCGGCCAGGCTCTGCTCGATTTCCCGCAGCACCTGCGGGGAGATGTTCTCGATGGTGGCCACGCGGTAGGCCACCTCCGATTGCAGCTCCTCCGGCAGGATGTTGAGCACGCCGGCGGCCTGGCTGGGTTCGAGCTGCGCCAGGATCAGGGCGATGGTCTGGGGGTGCTCCTTGCTGATGAACGGGGCAATCTGGTTGGGCGCGATGTTCCGCAGCAGGTAGAACCCCCCGCTGGTCGTGGCCGTCACCCGATCGAGCATCTGCTGCGCTCGGCGGGGACCCAGGGCCTTCTCCAGGGCCCCGCGTGCGAAGTCGATGCCTCCCATGGAGACGTATTTGCCGGCCATGAGGAGCTGTTCGAACTCTTCGAGGACCTCGTCCTCCTGCTCGGTGGTGACGGTCTTGAGTTCAGCGATGGTCTGAGCGATGTCCTCGATCTCGTAGTCGTTCAGGTATTTCAGGATCTCGGCGGTGGTATCCTGGCCGAGGGAGATCATCAGGACGGCCACCTTCTGGCGCGGGGTCAAGTCATCCGTGGCTGCCATACGATCTCCTCACTCCTCAGGAAGTCCGCCTCTGCGTGCGATCCGATGGTCCTGCCAAAAAGAGAGACCCACCTGGCCTGTGCCGTGTTACGCACTGAGATGGGTCCCCTCGCCATCTTCTGGTTAATCCGTGTCAAATGTAAGACATATCTCTCTATTAATCAAGAGATATTTGCGGGCAGGGCCGTCTCAGGTATCGGGCCTCCGGGCAGATGAGGAGGGAGGGGCCAGCTCATTATTGTATTATCGAGCGATGGGGGGGGAATCTTTACTGAAATCTTGAATATCTCCCAGAAAGTGCTCTTTTCAAAATGGGCCTTGACATGGAAGAGGGCTTTTTTGTATCTTCATACAATTAAATCATTGCTTAATTGTTTAAGGTGAAAGGACGCCGGGAGAGGATGCGCATGGTCCAGGTCAAAGAACAGGACGTCTGCGACGTCGAATTCGTGGATGAGGAGAAGGTCCGCTCGGTCCGGCGGCAGATGAGGACCGACCAGGTCCTCGAGAGGCTGGCCGAGACATTCAGTGCGATGGGGGATGCCACGCGGGTCAAGATCATCCTGGCCCTGTCGCTGGCCGAACTCTGTGTCTGCGACATCGCCGCGCTGCTGAACATGTCGAGCCCAGCGGTCTCGCACCATCTCCGGATTTTGCGGACGCTGCGCCTGGTGAAGGGGCAGCGGCGGGGGAAAATGGTCTACTATTCGCTCGACGATGCCCACATCGAACGGCTGTTCCGGATGGGCATCGAACACGTGGAAGAAGGCTGAAAAAGGAGACGTGCGATGCGAACAACTTTTCAGGTCAAGGGCATGTGTTGCCCCGGGGAATCGAAGCCGATAGAACGGCGGCTGCGGGGGCTGGAGGGCGTGTCGGAGGTGGGCTTCAACCTGGTAGCCGAGACCGTGACGGTGGAGCATTGTCTGAGGGCGGAGGAGATCGTCGCCGCGATCCGGGAGGAGGGGTTTGAAGCGCGTCCAGAGTCCCGGGTCCCGGATACCGGGTCAAAACCCCAGCGCTGGCGGACGATCCTGACCTGTGTGGGAGGGGCGCTGACGGCCGTCGGGATGGGGCTGGAGCACGCCGGGTATCCGGCCTCGGCCTTCGCGCCGGTCTACGGGACGGCGATGCTGGCCGCAGGGGCCGAGGTCGCCCGGAAGGGGGTCGCGGGGCTGTGGCGGCTGTCGTTCGACATCCACGTGCTGATGACCCTGGCGGCGCTCGGGGCCGTGGGGATCGGGGCCTGGTCGGAGGGGGCGTCGGTCCTGTTCCTGTTCGCCGTGGCGCAGGCGCTGGAGCGGGCCAGCATGGACCGCGTCCGGCGCTCGGTGAAAGGGTTGATGGACCTGTCGCCGACGGAGGCGTCGGTCCTGAAGGGGGACGAGGAGGTCCGGACACGGGTGGAGGAGGTGGAGGTGGGGACGACGATCCTGGTGCGGCCGGGGGAGCGGCTCGCACTGGACGGGAGGGTGACCTCCGGGGTGTCGGAGGTGGACGAGGCCCCGATCACGGGGGAGTCGGTCCCCGTGGCCAAATCGGTGGGGGACGCGGTGTTCGCGGGGACGATCAACGGGACCGGGGCGATGGAGGTGGAGGTCACGCGCCGGGTAGAGGAGACGACCCTGTCGCGGATCGTCCACCTGGTGGAGGAGGCGCAGGTGAGCCGCGCGCCGACGCAGCGGTCTGTGGAGCGGTTCGCACGGGTCTACACGCCGGCCGTCCTGTGCGGGGCCGTGGCCGTGGCGGTGATTCCGCCCCTGGTCATGGGGTTGCCGTTCGCAGTCTGGTTCTACCGGGCGCTGGTCCTGCTGGTCATCGCCTGCCCCTGCGCCCTGGTCATCTCCACGCCGGTCTCCATCGTGTCCGCCCTGGCACGGGCTGCGCGTGAGGGGGTGCTCATCAAGGGGGGGGCGCACCTGGAGACCCTGGGCCGGGTGAGGGCCGTGGCGTTCGACAAGACGGGGACGCTGACGGAAGGGCGTTTCGGGGTGGATGAGGTGGTGAGCCTGGACGGGTCGTCCCCGGCGACGGTGCTGGGGCTGGCCGCGTCCGTGGAGGGGCGTTCCGAGCACCGGGTGGCGCAGGCGATCCTGGACGCGGCGCGTCGGGAGCGCCTCCCCATCCGGCCCACGGAGCGGTTCCGGGCGCTGGCCGGGCTGGGGGCGGAGGCAGGGGTGGGCGAGGAGACCTATATGCTCGGCAACCACCGCCTGGTGGAGGCGCGGGGGGTCTGCGGGCCGCACGTGGAGGCCGTGCTGAGCCGGGTCGAGGGGGACGGCAGGACGGCGGTGGTGCTGGCCGACCGGGCGCACGTCCTGGGGGTGATCGCCGTCTCCGACAGGGTCCGGGAGGAGGGGGCGGAGGCCGTGCGGGACCTGCGGCGCGGGGGGGTGGAGCACGTCGCGATGCTGACGGGGGACAATGAGATCACGGCGCGGGCCGTGGCGGGGCGGCTGGGGATCGAGGACGTGCGCGCGGAGCGGCTCCCGGAGGACAAGGTGAAGGAGGTGCGGGACCTGGTGGCGCGCTACGGGGTGGTGGCGATGGTGGGGGACGGGATCAACGACGCGCCGGCGCTGGCCGCGGCGTCGGTGGGGGTTGCGATGGGGGGCGCGGGGACGGACGCGGCGCTGGAGACGGCGGACGTGGCCCTGATGGGGGACGATCTGAGGCGGCTGGCGTGGGCGGTCCGGCTGGGTCGGCGGACGCTGTCGGTCATCCAGCAGAACGTGGTCTTCTCCGTCGGGATCAAGGCGGTGTTCATGGTCCTGGCAGTCTCCGGGCTGGCCACGCTCTGGATGGCCGTGGCCGCGGACATGGGGGCGTCCCTGGTGGTGACGGCGAACGGGCTGAGACTGTTGCGGAAGGTGGCGTAGGGGCGACCGGCCGGTGCCCCTACAGGTTCACGGCCTTTCCTGTGCGGATGGACTCGATGGCCGCGTCCAGGACGGCGAGGGAGGGGAGGACCTGCCTGCCGGAGGACTCCGGCTCCCGCCCGGCCAGCGCGGCGTCCACGAACTCGGCCATCTGCCGGTCGAAGGTGTTCTGATAGGCGCGGTCGCGGGGTTCCTCCACGAGGGGCCGGTCGTCCAGCCGGAGGGTGTGCCAGCAGTCCAGGACGAGGGTCCCTTTCTGGCAGACGACGAGGAGGTCCTTGCGGGGCTTTCGGGAGCAGGCGGAGGTGTAGGTGACGGCGTGTGCGCCGTTCTCCAGGGCGATGTTCGCCACGAAGTCGTCGTCGCCGTCGTGGTCGCTGCTGTTGTTGTGGGCCGTGGCGTAGACCCGGACCGGGCGCGCGTCGGCCATCCAGGGGAAGAAGTCGAAGGTGTGGCTGCCGGAGCTCTCCATCAGGACGCTCCGGCAGTTTTTGTACCAGGCCGGATGCGTGGCGCTGTAGCTCAGGTTGGTGTAGAGGAGGTGGAGGGGCCTGCCGATCTCGTTGGATTGGAGGATCTCCCGGACCTTCCGGCAGGCGGCCAGGAAACGGCAGCACTGCGCGGACATCAACGTCAGGCCCCGGCGCTCCGCCTCGGTCACGAGGGTCACGCCGTCCGCGTAGCCCTCGGTCATGGGCTTTTCGACCAGGACGCGCTTGCCCGCCTGGAGCGCGGCCATCGCCTGCGCGAGGTGGAGGTGGCTGGGGGTGCAGAGGACGATGGCGTCGATGTCGGGATCGGCCAGGGCCTCTTCGTAGACGCCGTAGGCGCGGGGCGCGGCATAGGCGCTCGCTGCGGCGGTGCGCCGGCCCTCGTCCCGGCTGACCACGGCCGCGAGCTGCGCCCGGTCACAGTCCCGGATGGCGTTCAGATGGGTCTTTGAGATGCTGCCGCAACCCACGACGGCGAGGCGCAAAGTGTCGGGCATGGAAAGCCTCCGTGATCGGTGATCAGTGGCGAGCCATCGGACTGAGTTCCATTACCACCTTCCCCACTTCTTCCCCCAGCACTTTACTCGCATCCAGAATCTCCAGGCCGGCCAGTTTGCCGTCCGGAGCGAAGTTGCCCGTGATGTCCTCGCTGAGGGTCCGCGCCTCGGCGGTGCCCGCCGCAAGGGGCCGGAACTCGATGTAGAGCGCGTCTACCTCAGCGTCGTATTCAATGCGCATCGCTTCTTCCTCCTATGCGATCTCATCCCCGTGATGGACAAATATAACGGAGTAAGGGAAGATGTCCAGCAGTATTTGGGGAATGAGATATTTTGCGGATTTTTTAGATTTAAACTATTGATTATAAATATAAAATTCTATTTTTAATTCCTATTTGACTTTTGTTATGAAAAGCTTTATATTACCCTACGCGAAACAACACCGGAGACCTGCAAAGTTAAAAAAATGCTCTTTGACACTTCAGCCCGGCGGGAGGACAGGCCAGCAGGAGATAAGGCTCAGCCCTCCGGGTCAAGGATAGCGCGATAGATCGGACGGTACTAGCCCCTGCCGATTGGATGTCGCGTATAGGCATAAAGCCGAGAACGGTTTCCCAGTGTAGATATTGGCGCACTGAGGACAGATAGCGGAGGTTTCACGATGGGAAAGATTATAAAATATGGACAGCGCGTACAAGAATTACGAGAAAAAAACCGGATGACTCAAGGGGACCTTGCATATAGGATAGATACAATTCAAAGTGAAATCTCAAAAATTGAACGAAGTGAGAAGGAACCTGGCGTAGGCATTTTTCTTCGGTTTGCCGATGTTTTTAAAATGTCTGTGTTAGACCTGGCAAAGGGGACGAATCTAGAATCTTTCATAAAAAATGAGAGGCTCTATCCCAGGTTCTGCCCACACCATGATCCTATGTTCGTTGTGAGACGTATTCGGGATGGGTTTGAAAGCAAATTTTGTCCTGACTGTGGTAAAAAGCTTGAAGGCGATTGCCCTCGGTGTGGTACGCCCAGGGGGGGAGTTGGAGATCAATTCTGTGAAGTGTGCGGTTGTAGATTTACGACCAAGATTGAGGGAAATCTTGACCTTCTTTCGGAAGTTGGTTTTGCTATAGATGAAGAGTATGGTTATTACGATAGCCCTAAATTTATCTATCAGGCGAAAATCTGTATCACTAAGAAACATGACCATAATCCAGACCAAGAGGAGTTTATTTGGTTTCCTACCTTCGGCTTCGCAGGAGAACTTAACTTTTGTCCATTCTGTGGCAAGAAACTGATCTCTTCGTGTTCTCAATGCGGAAAACCAATAGTCAGATTTGGAGAACAAAAAACAAATTTCTGTGATGGTTGTGGCAGGAAATTCAATGAAGCCGGAAAAGGGACTGAAGCTTCTTCTTCGACGTGATTTTCTCTGAAAGGATAACCTGATGAACACCTTACAAGAGCAACTTCGTGCCATCAGCTATCGGTTTGGGGAACCTGTAGAAAAAGTAGCCATCATCATCGACGAGTGCAACCTTCAGCATGCTGCGTTGTCGATCCTCGGAAGGCGTATTGACTATCAGCGGCTTCGAGAAAATATACTCGACGGACATCGAGAGGTTGCAAATCTACCCAAGATCATCACAGACGCCACGCCTCACAACGAGGGGTTTGTCTTTGCCATGCAGAACCGAGGCTTTGAGGTGGAAGCCATCGAGAGCCAGCTATCCAATGGAAAGCATAAGAATCGAACCGACCCGTATATCCATCGGGCGCTTTACGAAGCAGGTGACAGCGACGCCGACGTGGTTGCCCTGGTCAGCGGCGACGGGGATTTTGAACCCGCTCTACGCTACTTGAAGGAGATCAAAGGAAAGCGAGTCGAGGTGTTCGCCTTGCGGGAGGCTCTGGCAACAAGCCTCTGGGCTGTAGCAGATAGGGTGGAGTTTCTGGGTTGACCCCTTAGAAAGGAGCGAGAAATGGAGCCGTTAAAGCCTCCAGATTTGAACGAATTCATTCGGATTTCAGACGCGGCCATAAGAGACACGGTTCTGGCTTTTTTTCGACACCCTTACGGATTCCACGGCGACACAGGGATTCAGAATTACCTCTATCACCGGCTGCTCACCAATGCGGGAGAGCGGGCGATCTGGCCGCCCTGTTCCGAGGTAGGTCAGAGCGTTCTGCTCCTTCAGGTGGAGCATTATACCACGCTTACCTATCAGAAGACCGGAATATCAGCATCACCGGGACGTTTCGATCTGGCGTTCGTGGATGGCACAGGGCTGACAGCCAGAAACGGAAATATCATCCGCAAGAAAGAAATCGAAGAACTTCCGGCGGTCGTGGCTGTTGAGGTCGGAAAGAATAAAAGCCTGGCATCCCTGGGGAATATCGACGCCCCTCTGGACGATCAGGCCCCGGAGCCGGGAGATGCGGCAAAGCTTATCCGGGAACTCCGGAGCGGGGGACTTGGGGCAGGATACCTCCTGGAGTTTTTCGACGGCGGTAACGGCGGAAATGCAGTAGGCACTATGGAGAAGATGGCGAGGCGGCTGAAGCCTTACGTAGATGAAATCGGAGAGGAGTGTTTTCGAGTTGCCCTGATAGCTTTTGGGCCAGGTTCATCTCCGTTGGTATGGCTGTATCCGGCGAGATGGGCTGAGAGGCTGGAACTGCCGTATGACAGGTTGAGGGCGTCAGAAGAAGCAGTATCCATCCACCGAAAGATTTTTCCACTGATGGGGGGAACTTCATCGCCACGATCACAGGCGACCCCAGGCTCCGAAAGCCGGGCAACGTTTTTTACATTCCGCGAAAGATGCGGCGCAGGTGGAAAAGTCTTGCAAGAAGCCCTCCGGTCTGAATTTTCCTGCCGCCTGGGGTTGGTCTACGGAGGCAAGACGATGACCGTCAACCGGGATGGTCGCCGTCTATTCAGGGTCGGCAATCTTCATGCTTCGCAGGGGGAATATATCTCCGACTGTGACAGCCGCCTTAAAATCAGCCTCTCAAAGCATCTTCATGAATGGGTAATGGGGGGACAGATCAGGATTCCGGAGCAAGAAGATGAGGGTTTCGTAAAAGCGGTTGTAGGGGCGTTGGGAGGCATTTTATAGAGACATCCGCACAAGATTTCACAAAGGAGGTAAGAGATGAACCAGTTGACGTCGATGCCGGAAACCTACGTTGCTCGTTTCCAAGAGATCACCCATCGGTTTAAACCCGTTACAGTCGCCGACGAGGATTATGCGCTCTATCTTGCTCTGCTGGGGTTTTCTGCTTATCTGAAAGTGGGGGAATGTACGCTTCCTGAAGAGGACGTAGCCTTTCTGAGCGGGATGGGAAGCCGGCTAGCATCGCGGGCGTTGGGAAGCGACCTGTTGACCATAGAGGAAGTGCTTGATGAAGGGAAGGAAGAAAATCACGAAGGGCAGGTCTGACTCTTCTTGGAAATGCCTCAAATTCCCAAACCTATCCAAAAGGGACAAGATGTTGATCTGGAAGCGTGGGGATCAGTATTCGCGTGATCTGAGACTGGTTAATCCTGAAGCGTTCGACAAGGAAAAATACGCTCGGCTGCTCTATGACTTTGAGACCAGCGCAGGAAATGTAGACCGCAGGCTTTGGGCTTCTCTCAAAGAGCTAGGCGCGGACCCGGAAAATGCTGTTTTGTCTTGTAGGTCAGGTAGTATTCGGGCGGGCTACCTCGGTCTTAATCGCTGGTGTGTGACCAGAGGGACGAAATTTCAGAAAGGGGTATTTGCCGCATGTGCGTTATGGACGTTTTTTTTCGGAGAGCATACGCCAACCCGGCTTGCGGAAGCGCCTCCGGGCGGAAGCGGGGACCCCGTTTTGAACATAAGGGTATGGGAGGAATGGTATAAACGTATTTCTCGAACCCCCTGATCCGCCTCCTTTAAGATCACGAAACTTTTTCTTGAACAGCAGGCGTAAGTTCACTATACTTATGCCTGCTGTTTTATTTAGGGGAGAGCGTTGAAATGTCCTATCAGTACGACGTCATCGTCATTGGGAGCGGGCCGGGCGGAGAAGGGGCGGCCATGAAGGCGTCCAAGGAGGGCAAAAGGGTCGCGGTCATCGACCGGCTCTCCGAGGTGGGGGGCAACTGCACGCACCGCACGACGATCCCCAGCAAGGCCCTCCGGCACGCGGTCCAGCAGCTCGCCAGCGTGGGCCGGTTCCGGGAGGCGGGTTTTCAGGATCTCCTCAGGTCCGCCGAGTCGGTCATCCGGCAGCAGGTGTCCATGCGCCGCACGTTCTACGAGCGGAATCTGGTGGACGTCATCTGCGGCAATGCCGTGTTCATAGACCCGCACACGGTGGAGACCGTGTTCGCCGACGGCGGGCGGGAGCGGCACACGGCCCAGGGGTTTGTGATCGCCACCGGCTCCAGGCCGTATCGGCCCCCGGACGTGGACTTCTCCCATCCGCGCATCCTGGACAGCGACACGGTTTTGAGCGTCAAGGAGAACCCGAGGTCGATCACGATCTACGGGGCGGGGGTGATCGGATGCGAGTATGCCTCCATCTTCCGGGGGCTGCGCATCAAGGTCAATCTGATCAACAGCCGGGACCGGTTGCTGGCCTTTCTGGACGATGAGATCGTGGACGCCCTGAGCTACCACCTGCGCGACCAGGGGGTGTTGATCCGGCATCACGAGGAGTACGGGAAGGTCGAGGTGGGCGAGGACGGGGTCCGGCTCCATCTCAAATCCAACAAGCTGATCCACACGGACTTCCTGCTCTGGGCGCAGGGGCGGACCGGAAACTCGGACGGCATGGGGCTGGAGGCGATCGGGGTTCAGACCAACGAGCGCGGCTCCATCGTGGTCAACGAGAATTACCAGACGGCCCAGCCGCACATCTACGCGGTCGGGGACGTGGTGGGGTATCCCAACCTGGCCAGTGCGGCCTATGACCAGGGGCGCTTCGCGGTCACGCATCTGGTGTTCGGGATGTGCGAGTACCATCTCGTGGAGAACATCCCGACCGGCATCTACACCATCCCGGAGATCAGTTCCATCGGCCTGACGGAGCGGGAGCTGACGGATAAGAAGGTCCCTTATGAGATGGGCCACGCCTTCTTCCGGCACCTGGCGCGGGCGCAGATCACGGGGCGCACCACCGGCATGCTCAAGCTCCTGTTCCATCGCGAGACGCTGGCGATCCTGGGCATCCACTGCTTCGGGGACCAGGCATCGGAGATCATCCACATCGGCCAGGCGATCATGGCTCAGCCCGGGGAGGCCAACACGCTGATGTATTTCATCAACACCACGTTCAATTATCCCACCATGGCCGAGGCCTACCGCGTTGCGGCGCTGAATGGTCTGAATCGGCTCCGATAAGACCGTATCTCGTATCTCGTAAAAGCATTCTACGCTTCACGCTTCATGCTTCACAAGATACGTTTCACGCGGTTTGCCATGCCCTTTCTGGACCGCATCACCGTTTACCCCATCAAATCTCTGGACGGCGTCGCTGTCTCCGAGGTCAGGATTCTTCAGGGCGGGTCCCTGGCGCACGACCGTGCGTTCGCCATCGTGGACGAACGGGGGGACTTCGTCAACGGCAAGCGAGACAAAAGGGTGCATCTGATCCGGGCCTCGTTCGACGCAGGAATCAGGACGGTCACGCTCCGGGTCCAGGGGTCGGACCGTTCACAGAGCTTCCGCCTGGAGGATGAGGTCCAGGCGCTGGAGGACTGGCTGAGTGACTTCTTTGGGTTTCGCGTCCGGATGTCCCAGAACGCGGTGAACGGGTTCCCGGACGACACCGAGGCGTGGGGGCCGACCGTCGTGAGCCGGGGGACGCTGGAAGAGGTGGCCGCGTGGTTCGGCGGTCTGAGCGCGGAGGAGGCCCAGGCCCGTTTCCGGCCCAACCTGATCCTCGGGGGCGTCCCGGCGTTCTGGGAGGATCGCCTGTTCGGGACGCCGGGGGTGAGCGTGGGGTTTGAGGTCGGGGCGGTACGCTTCGAGGGGGTCAATCCGTGCCAGCGCTGCGTGGTTCCGACCCGTGACCCGCGCACAGGAGAGGTCATCCGTGGGTTTCAGAGGCGTTTTTCGGAAAAGCGGAAGGAGACGCTTCCGGAATGGGCGGCGGTGTCCCGGTTCGACCCTTTCTACCGGCTGAGCGTGAACACACGCATCCCGCCGTCGGAGGCCGGGAAGGTGGTGAAAGTGGGAGACGAGGTGAAGATCATCCACATTTGACGTGAGGATAAGCCATGACCGTCTATGATTTCGATGTCAAGACCATCGATGGACAGCCGCAGACCCTGGATGCGTACCGGGGTCGGGTGCTGTTGATCGTCAACGTGGCCAGCAAGTGCGGTTTAACCCCTCAGTATGCCGGGCTGGAGGCCCTCTACCGGAAGCACAAGGACGAAGGGTTGACGATCCTGGGCTTTCCGTGCGACCAGTTCGGGCATCAGGAGCCGGGGGACGAGGCGGAGATCCAGGAGTTCTGTTCGCGCACGTACGACGTCACTTTTCCAATGTTCTCCAAGATCGACGTCAATGGCGAGGACGCGCATCCGCTCTACAAGTACCTCAAATCGGAGAAGAAGGGGGTGCTGGGCAGCGAATCCATCAAGTGGAACTTCACCAAGTTTCTGGTGGGCAAGGATGGCGCGGTGATCGACCGCTACGCGCCGACGGATACCCCGGAGAGTCTGGAGAAGGACCTGACGCCGTTGCTGGACTGAGGGTAGAGGACCATGCCCGGCAGAAACAGCGCTCCCCTGAAACAACACCTCAAAGGCATCGTCATCCTTCACGAAGACCGGGATCTTCTGGTGGTGGACAAACCCCCCGGTCTTTTGACCATCGCGACCGACAGGGAGCAGGAGAGGACCGCCTACCATATCCTGACTGATTATGTCAGAAAGGGCTCGGCCAGGTCTCGAAACCGCATTTTCATCGTCCATCGTCTGGATCGAGAGACGTCGGGGATTCTCATCTTCGCAAAAAGCGAAAAGGCCAAATTCCATCTGCAGGGGGGATGGGAAGAGACGGAGAAGCGATATCTGGCCGTCATCCACGGTCGGCTCGAAAGCAGGGCGGGGACGATCACCACCACCCTCACCGAGAACCGCGCGCACCGGGTGTATTCCACGCCTGACCCCACGCAGGGCAGGCTGTCGCACACGGCCTATGACGTGCTCAAAGAGACGAAGCTGTTCAGTCTGCTGGAAGTTCGTCTTCTGACCGGCAGAAAGCATCAGATCCGGGTCCATCTGGCTGAAAAAGGGCATCCGGTCGTGGGCGACAAGAGATACGGTAAAGAGGGGGACGGGCACAGACGCCTGGCGCTCCACGCCCGGTCGATCTCCTTCCAGCACCCTTTCAGCGGTCAACGGCTCACGTTTGAGACTTCCATTCCGGGCTATTTCAATGAACTGGTGGGTAACCTGACATGACGGTCCTGGAACGCATCGAGGAGAAATTGACCGCGCAGGGGGTGTCTTACAGGATCACGACCCACGGACCGGTCTACACCAGCGCGGAGGCCGCGGCGGCGCGGGGGACCGCCCTGTCGTCCGGCGCCAAGGCGCTGGTTTTGAAGGCGGGGGAGGCGTTTGTCCTGTTCGTGATGCCGGCGGACCGGAAGCTGGACAGCAAGCGGGTGAGGAAGAACCTCGGGTTTCGGGAGCTCCGGTTTGCGACGCGGGAGGAGGTCTTCGCCCTGACGGGGCTCCAGCCGGGGGCGATCCCGCCGTTCGGGAGTCTGTTCGGGCTGAAGACCTACTGCGACCGGGCGCTGGGGCAGAACGAGCGGATCAACTTCAACCCGGGATCGCACACGACGACGCTGGAGATGGGGTATGAGGACTATGTGAGGGTGGAGGGGCCGGAGATGGCGGAGGTCACGGAGGCCCCGGCGCGGGAGGAGGGGGCGTGAAGGTCTCGCTGATGATCACCTGCCTGGGGGATCTGTTCTGTCCCGAAGCGGGCGTGGCCACGGTGAGGGTCCTCCGCCGGCTGGGCGTGGAGGTGGACTTCCCGAAGGGGCAGACCTGCTGCGGACAGCCCATGTTCAACAGCGGGTTTCACCGGGACGCGCGCGAGGTGGCCCGGCATACGATCGAGGCCTTTGAAGGAGAGAGTCCGGTGGTGGCCCCGTCGGGGTCGTGCGCGGCGATGGTGCGGGTCGGCTATCCGGAGCTGTTTCACGACGATGCGGGGATGCGGGGGCGGGCGGAGGCGCTGGCGGGCCGGACCTTCGAGCTGTCGGAGTTTCTGGTGAAGACGCTGAAGGTGGAGGACGTGGGGGCGCGGTTTGAGGGGCGGGTGACGTATCACTATGCCTGTCACCTGCGGGGGCTGGGGATGACGGACGAGGCGGTCCGGCTGATCCGGAACGTGAAGGGCGCGGCGTTCGTGCCGCTGGAACGGTGGGACCAGTGCTGCGGGTTCGGAGGATCGTTTTCCGTGCGCTACCCGGAGGTGTCGGGGGCCATCGTGGCCGACAAGGTGGATTGCATCGCCCGAACCGGGGCGGATGCGGTGGTGTCCACGGACGCGGGGTGTCTGATGAACATCGCCGGGGCGATGCGGCGGAGGGGGGTGAAGGTGAGGGCGATGCACCTGGCGGAGTTGCTGGCTTCAGAATAAATCAAAAGCAAACCACCAAGACCCAAAGACACCAGGGAATCCGCAGATGTGCGCAGATAGACGCAGATAGAAACCCATCTGTGCGCATCTGCGAAAATCTGCGGATTGTCTTGGTTTTAGGATAAGATGCCCAGTTCATACGCAACCCATGCCCATAAAGATTTTATCGGAGCCAGCCGGGAGGCCGTGGAGGATCCCCACCTGCAGACGGCGCTGCAGCGGCTGACGCTGCGTCTGGCGGAGGGGCAGCAGGGGGCCTTCGGGGGTCTGGACCGGGAGGCGTTGCGGGAGCGAGGCCGTGCGATCAAGGACGAGGCCCTGGCCCACCTGGACCGGTACCTGGCCGAGCTGGAGGCGTCGGTGGTCCGGGTCGGGGGGCGCGTACACTGGGCGTCGGACGGGGCGGAGGCGCGGGAGATCGTGCTTAGGATCGCGCGCGAGCACGGCGTCCGCCGGGTCGTGAAGTCCAAGTCCATGACGACCGAGGAGGTCCATCTGAACGGGGCGCTGGAGGCCGCCGGGATGGAGGTGACGGAGACGGACTTCGGGGAGTTCCTCCTCCAGCTTGCGGGGGAGCGCCCGTCGCATCTCGTGGCCCCGGTGCTGCACAAGACGCGGGAGCGCATCCGGGCGCTGCTGGTGGAGAAGCTGAACCGGGAGATCCCGGACGATCCGGCTGCGATGGCCGCGGCGGCGCGGGCCGTGCTGCGGGACCGGTTCCGGGAGGCGGACATGGGCATCACGGGGGTCAACTTCGCGGTGGCGGAGACGGGCACGGTCGTGCTTGTCAGCAACGAGGGGAATGCCCGGCTGACGACCACCACGCCGAGGGTTCACGTGGCGCTGATGGGGATCGAGAAGGTGATCCCGAGGTTCGAGGATCTGGGGGTCTTTCTCAAGCTGCTCGCCCGGAGCGCGACGGGGCAGAAGATGTCGGTCTACACGTCGCTGATCACGGGTCCGCGCAGGCCGGGGGAGGCCGACGGGCCGGAGGCGTTTCACCTGGTGGCGCTGGACAACGGGCGGTCGCGCATCCTGAGCGGGCCGTTCCGGGAGAGTCTCTACTGCATCCGGTGCGGGGCCTGTCTGAACACGTGTCCGGTCTACCGGAAGGTAGGGGGGCACGCCTACGGGGGGGTGTACGCGGGGCCCATCGGGGCGGTGCTCACGCCGCTCTACGACGGGTTGCCGGACTACCATCACCTGCCCCACGCCTCGTCCCTGTGCGGGGCGTGCCAGCAGGCCTGCCCGCTTCGGATCGACATCCCGCACATGCTCGTCGCCCTGCGGGGCCGGCTGGCAGAGGAGGGCGAGGTCTCGCTGGCGGAACGGTTGATCTACCGCGCATGGCGGGCCGGGTTGCGCTCCCCCGGGCTCTACCGGCTGGGGACGTGGGCGGCGCGCAGGTTGCTTCGGCTGATGGGGCGGGAGGGGTGGATCGCGGAGATGCCGGGGCCGGCGGCGGGATGGACGCGGGTGAGGGATTTTCCGATGCCGGCGGAGCGGGGGTTCAGGGAACGGTTGGGGGAGTTGGGGCTTTGAGGATGCGCCGCTGCCCCATGCCGCTTTCCAACTTTTCTTGCTCGTGCAAGAAAAGTTGGACAAAAGAAGCACGCTCCTCAGACGCCGGAGGGGCTTTGGCGCGCCGTACTCTGTCCAGTGGCGTAATCGGGGTCCCGTGGTAGGACGAGCCCCTTCCACCGCACCCCCGCGCCTTTGGCGCTCGTACCCCACCTTGCCTGAACGAACGATCTGCTTGAAAGCCGGGACGTCGCGCCTGCTTTTTGCCTGTACGTTGTCTTGATTTGATTCCTTCTTGGTGTCCTGGTGTCTTGGTGGTGGATGTTTTTAAGGAGAAGGCGTGGAGCGGGACGCTTTTCTGGAACGGATCAGGCAGGCTGCGGCTGCGGGTCGGGCGCACAGGCCCACGTCGCGGATCGCTTTTTCCAGGGATACGGGATATGCCGGGGGCGGGGGAGACCTGCTGGGGCGTCTGGCAGAAGAGCTGCGAGGCGCAGGGGCTTTTCCCTATCGTGTCCAGGGTCCTGAGGAGGCGGTCGAAAAGGTCTGCGAGATTGCCGCTGGGGCCGGGGCGCGGCTGGCGGTCCGGTGGGCGCACCCGCTGCTGGACCGGCTGGGGCTGGACGAGGCGTTGAGGGCGAGGGGGGTGGAGGGGGTCCGCTGGTCGGATGTCGAGCAAATGGCCGGGCGGGACCCGGACGGGGCGCGGGACCTGATCTTCCGGGCGGACCTGGGGATCTCCGGGGTGGACGCGGCGGCGGCGGAGACGGGGACGCTGGCGCTGGCCTCGCTCCCCGGACAGGGGCGTTCGGTTAGCCTGTTGCCGCCGGTCCACATCGCGCTGGTGGAGCCGCGCCAGGTGGTCCCCGACCTGTTCGACCTGCTGGCGGCCTCCGGCCGGGACCCGCTGCCGGGCAATGTGGCGCTGATCACTGGGCCGAGCAAGACGGGGGACATCGAGTTGCGGCTGACGACGGGCGTACACGGGCCGGGGGAGGTGCATGTGATCATTCTGGAGAGGGATGTATCGTAGGTGGCGGGTTTCAAACCCGCCCCTACCTCAAAAAGGGAGATGATCCGATTATGGAAGGCATCTACCGGTACGTGCTGACGGACGTGGAACAGAACCTCTGGTACGAGTCGTGGACCGTGGACGAGGCCACGCTGCCGCTCGGGGCGGGGTCCACCTGGAGCGTGCGGAAGACGACGCTTCGGGGGGGGCTGCAGGATGGGGTGGACCTGATCGAGGTGGACAACGGGGCGCTGTCTTTCTTCGTCGTGCCCACGCGGGGGATGGGGATCTGGAAGGGGATCTACCGGGGCATCCCGCTGGGATGGGAGTCCCCGGCGCGGGACCTGGTGAACCCGGCCTTCGTGGACGCGAACGACCGGGGGGGGCTGGGCTGGCTGAAGGGGTTCAATGAATGGGTCGTGCGGTGCGGGCTGGAGAGCAACGGGGCGCCGAGCGAGGACGTGGTCATCGACAATAACGGGAACGAGGCGAAGGTCTTCCTGCCCCTGCACGGGAAGATCGCGAACATTCCGGCGCGGCACGTGGAGGCGCGCGTGGAGCTGTCCCCTCCGCACCGGCTCACGGTGATGGGGATCGTGGAGGAGACGATGATGTTCGGGCCGGCGCTACGGCTGACCACGTCGATCTCGACGACGCTGGGGTCCAATGCGCTGACGATCTGCGACGAGGTGACCAACCTGAACCGGCGACCCGCGGAGCTGGAGCTGCTCTACCATTGTAACTACGGGCCTCCGCTGCTCGAAGAGGGGAGCGCCCTGGTCACCCCGTTCAAGACGGTCTGCCCGAGGGACTCGCGCGCGCAGGAGGGGATCGGCGTCTACGACCGGTTTTCGGGGCCGGAGCCGGGCTACGTGGAGCAGTGTTACTTTTTTGAACTGGCGGGCCGGCGGCGGAGCGAGGAGACGTGCGTGCTGCTGAAGAACCGGGATGGGAGCATCGGGTCGTCGCTCCACTTTTCGCTGAAGCAGATGCCCTGCTTCACGCTCTGGAAGAACACGGCGGCGACCGAGGACGGGTACGTGATCGGGCTGGAGCCGGCCACAAACTATCCGAACGCCAAGCGGTTCGAGCGGAAGAGGGGCCGGGTGGTCGTGCTGGGAGGGGGGGAGACGAGGCGGATCGACCTGACAGTGGCGGTACACGACAAGCGGCAGGAGGTGGAGGCGATGGAGCGCCTGGTCCGGCGGGTTCAGAAAGATGTCCGGCCGAAGGTCTCCCGGCAGGTCCTGAAGCGGCTGTCGTCGGAGGGGTGAAGCACAAACCGCCCATCAGGTCCGTAGGGGCGAAGCATTCGCTGGCAATCCTCAGGGGTTTCAGTGAGCAAATGCTTCGCCCCTCCTTTTATCGTACCGGTCTGCCCTCGACCGGGAAGGCCGGGTCCGGGAACCCCTTGCCGCTGTGCTCCCCCGGCGGCACCAGGGCGTCCACGGTGGCCTCGTCCTCCGGGGTGATCTGAACTTTCAGGCATCCGAGGTTGTCATCGAACTGCGCCATCGTGCGCGGCCCGACGATGGCCGAGGTCAGCAGGGGATTCGCCAGGCACCAGGAGAGCGCGAACTGCGTCACGGTGATGCCCCTGGCGTCCGCGATGGCCCTCAACTTCTGCGCGATGACGAAGCTCTCCTCCCGGATCTCCGCCTCCTCCATCCGCTTGTTTCCGCGCGCGGCGCGGCTGCCTTCCGGGTAGGGCTCGCCGGGTTTATACTTGGCGGCCAGGACGCCTCTGGCCAGGGGGCTGTAGGAGACCACGCCGACGCCGGCCTCGCAGCAGAGGGGGAGCAGGTCCACTTCGATGTCCCGGTTGACGATGTTGTAGAGGGGCTGGAGGGCGGCGACCGGCTCCGTGCCCAGGCGGTCTCCGGCCCGCAGGGTCTGGCAGAGCTGCCACGTCCGGTAGTTCGACAGGCCGACGTAGCGGATCTTCCCCTGCTGGACGAGGTGATCCAGGGTCCGAAGGGTCTCTTCGATGGGCGTGGTCCGGTCCGGGCTGTGGATGTAGTAGAGATCGATGGTGTCTGTGTTCAGACGCCGGAGGCTCTGTTCGACCTCCCGCAGGAGATGGATGCGGCTGGCCCCCTGGTCGTTCGGGCCGCCGGGGCCTGAGGGCGAGCGGGACGGCAGCCGCCCCTTGGTGGCCAGCACGATCCGGTCACGACGGTCCGCGATGGCCTTCCCGACCACGCGCTCCGACCCTCCGTCGTTGTAGACGTTCGCGGTGTCGAAGAAGTTGATGCCCAGGTCGCAGGCTTTGTGCATGATGCGGACGGACTCGGCCTCATCCGTAGGGCCGCCGAACATCATGGTCCCCAGACAGAGCCGCGAGACCTTCACGCCGGCGATGCCCAGATTGCGGTATTCCATTTGAACCTCCCGGAAGGTGAGACATAAAACACGTATCTCGTATCTCGTATCTCGTAAGAGACTCTTACGCTTCACGCTTCACGAGATACGCTCCATGTTTTTCATTTGCTCCATGATACGCACGGATGAAGGCCGGGGCAATAAAAAAACGTCCGGGCGCTTCGGAGATTTTTCTCCCCCTTCCGGGTTTGTTCGTATATATTAGGGCCAGATAGCCGCTCCCCGTTTCGGCTGTGGATGATGTATCTCCGGGAGGGATTTTATGGCAGGGTTTGTGAACGATATGGTCCGCGCTGCGAAGCTGGACGCCAGCCTTTACGAAGAGGTGGAGGCCGACCCGAGCGCCCTGGGCCGGGCGATGGGGGTGGTGTTGCTCTCCAGCCTGGCCGCGGGGATCGGGAGCGCCCAGGTCGGGGGCGTCCTCGGCATTTTCTGGGGGATGCTTTCCTCGCTCCTCGGGTGGTACATCTGGTCCTTTCTGACCTATATCATCGGCACCAAGATCCTCTCGACGGCGGAGACGAACGCCACTTACGGGGAGCTGCTGCGCACCGTCGGTTTTTCGAGCGCCCCCGGTGTGATCCAGGCGCTGGGCATCGTGCCGGGGTTGAGGGGGATCGCCCTGTTCGTGGCATCGGTCTGGATGCTGGCGACCATGGTCGTCGCGGTCCGGCAGGCGCTGGATTATCAGAGCACGATGCGGGCCGTGGGGGTCTGCCTGATCGGATGGGTGATTCAGATGTTGATTCTCGCAATGATGCTGGTCCTGACGGGGGGCGTTCCCAAGCCGGGTTAAGACTCAGAGATCCATAAGGAGCGACAGCGTGAGTGAAGACCCTGTTCGAATCGGTTTCATCGGGGCCGGGCAGCACGCCCGGTCGATGCTCTACCCCTCCCTGCATTTTGTGCCGGGGGTGCGGCTGACGGCGGTCGCCACGCGCACGGTGGAATCCGCTGCGCGGGCGGAGATGGATTTCCACGTCCGCTGTTACGTGGGGCACGAGCGGTTGCTGGAGGACGACGAGGTGGAGGCCGTGATCGTGTCCGTGCCCGGCGGGGTCTCTGCCGAGCTGTCGGCGGCGGCGCTGTCCGCCGGGAAGCACGTGCTGTGCGAGACGCCGGGGATTACCTCGCCGGAGGATGCGGAGCGCATCGGGAAGGTCCTGGCCCGGACAGACAGGATCTATCAGGTGGCCTTCTGCCTCCGGTATGCGCCGATCTACCGGAAGTTGAAGGCGCTGCTGGACGCCTGGCGGACGGAGGGGGAAGGGGCCTTCTGTCTGGACATCCGCTACTTCGAGTGGATTCACCACTTTTACAACATGGCCCTCTACCTGGCGGGGGATGTGAAGGGCGTTCACGCGTGGGGGCAGGGGAAGAGCCGGCGGGTGGTCCTGGAGTTCGAGAACGGGGACCTGGGGACGATCCGGTCCACGGCGTTCCAGAACCACGCCATCCCGTATGAAGAGGTGGAGGTCACGCGGCCGGACGGGATGCTCCGGGCCACGGACCGGTCCGAACTCCGGCACTACCGTGATCCGGAGGCGGTCTCCACCCGCGAGATGCGGTTCGACACGGCGGGCGGCACGATCTGGAGAAACTCCACCTCCGTGGCCTACAACCGCCTGAACACCCTCTATGCCAGCGGCTATGCCGCGGAGATCGAGGATTTCGCGGAGTGCATCCGGGCGGGGAAGATCCCGTTGAGTTCGCTGGAGGACGCGGCCAGGACGGATGTCCTCCGCCGGGCGGTGGAGGCGTCGGTGAAGGGCAGGGGATCGTCCGTGACCTGAAGGAAGGAGGGTGATGATATGATCTTTGGCGCAGGCAGACATACCTACGAAGTGGTGGAGGGGTGGGGGCAGCTCCCGGAGGGCTGGGCGTTCAAGCAGGCGGCCGGGGTGGCGGTGGACGCGCAGGACCGGGTCTACGTCTTCTGCCGGGGGGAGCACCCTGTGATCGTGTTCGACCGGGAGGGGCGCTTTCTGAAGGCGTGGGGGGAGGGGGTCTTCAAGATGCCGCACGGGATCTGCATCGGGCCGGACGGCAACCTTTACCTCGTGGACGCCGGGGACCACACGGTGCGGGTCTATACGCCGGAGGGGGGGCTGCTGCGGACGCTGGGCCAGGCCGGGCAGCCGGTGGAGGAGAGGCCCTTCAACAAGCCCACGGACCTGGCGTTCTCGCCGTCGGGGGCGTTCTACGTGTCGGACGGGTACGGGAACGCGCGGGTCCACAAGTTCTCGAAGGACGGGGAACTCCTGTTCTCCTGGGGCACACCCGGCGACGGGCCGGGGGAGTTCCGTCTGCCGCACAGCGTCTGGGTGGACCGGGAGGAGCGGGTCTACGTGGCGGACCGGGAGAACCACCGCATTCAGGTCTTCACGCCGGAAGGGGCGTTCCTCTCGCAGTGGACCGGGTTCCAGCGGCCGTGCGATATCTTCATCGACGCTGAGGGGGCCGTGTACGTGCCGGAGTTGCATCACCGGATGAGCATCCTGTCTCTGGACGGCGCGGTGCTGGCGCGGTGGGGGGACGCGGAGAGCCGCAGGCCGGGGGAGTTCATCGCCCCCCACGCGGCGTGGACGGACTCGCGGGGGGATCTCTACGTGGGGGAGGTGCTGGAGGGGCAGAGGCTCCAGAAGTTTGCGCGGAAGTAAGAGACGACCTCAAAAAACGCTCGTTGAAGCAGGATTTTCGCGTGGGAGGTTCGTCCGGGATCTCCTGCCGAAGCAGGACCCCCGCTCTTCTTCTTTATGAGCACGCCCATCCTCTATATTCTTCTGTTATTTTTCCGGAGGTCCGAGTTATGCACGTTGTCGTGGTATCCCACCCGCCAGATCTCTCGGCCTATGTCGTGGAGATGTTGAAGACCTGGGGGCTGGCCGTGGGCAAGCTCGTCCCGCCGGAGGCGGTCTCCGGCCTGGACCCCTCGGAGGCGCCGGTGGTCATCTGCCCGGTATCCGAAGGCGTCCGGGGGTGCGAGGAGGCGCTTTTGGCCTACGCCCGGCGCGGGGGGACGGTCATCAGCTTTCTGCCCGACCCTACGCTGGCGGCGGCGGCCGGCCTGGAACGCACGGGCCGGAAGGAGGGCCCGCTGAGGCTGCGGATGGCCTCGGCGCCTGCGTCGGGTCTGGCGGGGGAGTCTCTGCCCGTGGTGGGGCAGGCGGAGACCTACCGGACCGCTCCCGGCGTGCGCGGGCTGGCGTATCTGTTCCATCCCGGGCGATACGCGGGGGAGAGCGCCGGGGTGACGGAGACGGAGGTGGGGCGGGGGCGGGTCGTGGCGTTTGCGTTCGACCTGGCGCTGTGCGTGCTGATGCTCAGGCAGGGGGACCCGGCGCGCACGGAGTTCGTCCCTGCGGGGGACGGGTGTGCGCGGCCCTCGCACATGGCGTCGGAGATCGGGCCTGCGGACGCGGGGTGGGTCCCGTTCGCGGACCTCCTGTCCCGGCTGCTGGTCGACCTGGCGCGGAGGCGGATGGGGGCGCCCGTGCCCCTGCTGTCCCACCTGCCGGGGGAGGCCCCGGGGGTGCTGCTGTATTCCGGGGACGAGGACTTCGCTGAGGTGGCCTGGAACGACGATGAGCTGGATTTTGTGGCGAAGGCCGGGGGGCGGATGAGCCTCTATCTGATTCCGATCCGCACGAAGTCGACGCCGGAGGACGTCCGGCGCTACGCCTCCCGGCACGACGTGGGACCCCATCCCGACCTGCGGGCTCTGGACGGGCGTCCGGTGGCCGAGCGCATCGCGGAGTTCGAGCGTCAGATCCGGATGTTTGAGGAGATGTTCGGGGTGCGGACCCGGACCCTCCGGAACCACTGCACGGCGTGGGCGGGCTACCTGGAGCCGGTGGAGGTCATGGAACGGCTGGGCGTGCGCATGGACGCCAACTATATCTGCGGGACCTACATGCGCGACCGGGACAGCTCCCCCTACGCGGCCTTCGGCGCGGCCATGCCGATGCGGTTCTTCCGGCCCGACGGACGCCCGTTCCAGGTGTTCCAGCAGCACACGCACCTGTCCGACGACGGGATCTTCAGCCCGGCCGCCGAATACTCTTTCAGGGTCTCGCCGCAGCAGTTCGAGGTGATCCTGGACCGCATCTTCGGGGATATGGTGACGCGGTTCCACACGCCCTATGGCGTGATCATCCATCCGAGCAACTGGGCGAAGTTCTCCCGGCAGCAGGGGGAGACGCTGCTGCGGCAGGCGGCGGAGCGGGCCATCCCCATCTGGTCTTACGACCAGTGGTGCGCATTCTGGGAGGCCCGCGATACGTGGCGTTTCAGCGAGGTCGCGTGGGACGGGTCCGAGCTGCGGTTCGGGGCCGAAGGGGAGTCGCCCCACGAGGGGCTGCGTCTGATGGTCCCGGCGAAATACGCGGGGGCGTCCCTGTTGGAGGTCCGATTCAACGGAGAGAAGGGAGGGTGGCAGGCCGCGACCCGCTACGGCGAGGCGGTGGCGCTCATCCCTCTTCCCGCCGGGAAGACCGACGTGTCGGTCAGCCTCCGGTACGAAAGGGGCCGGAGATGAACCGCTCGTATGACCGCTGGACGTTTGTCAATGCCAACGATCTCCACGTGGGGTCTCCGAGGTCCTACCGGTTCGACCCTTCTCGGAACGAGAACTGGCAGACCGCCCGGGGGCAGATCCTGGCCCTGCGCCCGGACCTGCTGCTGGTCGGCGGAGATCTGACGATGGATGGATGTCTTCACGACGATGAACTTCGGACGGTGAAGGAGGACCTGGAATCCCTGCCGTTTCCATCCTATGTGGTGCCGGGAAATCACGACGTGGGCAACAAGTTCACGCCGGTGCAGGGGGCCTGGGGCTACGACGACATCGAGTGGAACGTGAAGTCCGAGTGGCTGCGGCAGTTCGCCTCGCATTTCGGCCCCCTTCCCTGGACGTTCCTCCACAAGAACGTGCGCTTCACGGGGTTTTACGAGGCGGTGGCCGGCTCCGGCCTGCCCGAGGAGGCGCAACTCTGGGACTTTCTTGAGCGACTGCCGTCCCTGCCTGCTCCGGCCCACCACGTCGCCATGCTGCACTCCCCCCTGTTCTTTGACCACATGGATGAGCCGACGTATGACCCGACGGTCAGGGAGGAGTTCGTCCGGTGGTTCTTCAATCTCGACCGGGGGCCGAGGTTCCGGATGCTCGAGGCGCTCAGGGCCGCCAGGGTGGATCTGGTGATCACCGCCCATCTGCACGTTCGACGGCCCGTGCAGACGGTGGAGGGCGTGGGTTTCCTGAAGGCGCCGGCGGCGGGCGGCAAGCCCCAGTACGGGGACGTCTGGCCCGACGGCGACGACACGCTGGGGTTTCACCGGTTTGACGTGACGGACGAGCGGATCGACATCACGTTCATCCCTCTGGAGAAGGTCTCCAGGGCGGAAGGCTACGGCCCGCGCGGCCACCCGCCCCGACACCTGCGCGACTACTCGCTGGCCTGGGAGAAGGGGATGCGTACCCCGTGAAGGGGAGGAAGTTATTGACTCCAGCATAGACAAAGAGAATCAGAGCCGAGTTCCCGAGTAGCCCCGTACCCTTCGATACGCGGCCTCTGGCCGCTACTCAGGGATACGGGGCATATCGAGGGACGAGGCACTCTCTTTAGCAAAGCTGAGATCAATAGGCGGAGGGTTCATGGACGAGATACGGATCGGTATCGCGGGGCTGGGGCGGAGGGCGCTGGGCTGGATCAGGCTGCTGCAGAAGGTGCCGGGCTACCGGATCGTGGCGGTCTACGACTGGATCGAGCCGTTGCAGGCGCGGGCCCTGGCGGAGGTCGGGTACCGGGGCGACGTGAAGACGTTCAGCCGGTACGAGGACTTTCTGGCTTATTCGGGCATGGACGCGGTCGCCCTGGTGGTGCGCCAGAAGGAGCAGGGGCAAATGGCGGCGCAGGCCCTGGAGGCGGGCAGGCACGTGAACTCGGAGGTGCCGGCGGCGTATACGATGGCGGACTGCTGGCGGATCGTGACGGCCGTGGAGCGGACGGGGCTGGTCTACAGCCTGGCGGAGCAGACGCGCTACTGGGGGTTCGTGGACGGGTGGAAGAAGCTGGTGGCGGACGGGCGTCTCGGCAGGATCACGTATGCGGAGGGGCAGTACGTGGGGTACTACGGGACCCGGCAGTATTTTCAGGATTTCAAGACGGGGGCGCAGTACTCGATCGAGGAGCTTCCGGATCACCCCGAGGCGAGGCCGACGGTGCTGCACGCCCTGCCGCCGATCATCGGGGGCATCGGTTCGCACGACATGAGCCTCCTGCTGCGGGCGCTGGACGACCGGGTGACGGAGGTGACGGGCATGAGCACGCGGCAGCCGAGCTACGCGTGGCCGCAGGTCGGGAGCGCGGACATCCAGGTCGCGCTGATGAAGACGGAGAAGGACACGGTCATCCGGATGCTGGCCGGGTTCAATCAGCCGAGGCCGCACGGGGACCACCACTGGTGGCAGATGATCGGGACGAAGGGGAGCCTGGAGTGGCGGCGGTCGCTGCGGGACAGGCCCAAGGTCTGGTTTGCGGATGGGCAGATGTGGGACTGGGCGGAGGCGGACTGGCGCTACGAGCGGACGGACGCGCCGACAGAGGCGCGGGGGAGCGGCCACGGGGACGCGGATTACTACGTTCACGCGGCTTTCCGGGACGCGGTGCTGAAGGGGAGGCCGCTGGAGCTCGACGTGTACCGGGCGATGGAGACCATCGCGCCGGCCATCCGGGCCTACGACTCCATCGTGGAAGGGGGCCGGTGTGTGCGGGTGCCGGACTTTCGTCCGGGGCCGGACCGGCCGGTGGGGCAGATGCCGGAGGATATGGGAGGGGTGGGGGCCAGATGATTTGTAAGGGCGCTTAAAAAAAAGGTAACCGTTCAGATGGTCTGGAGCAGTGAGGGAGGTGTCTCCCCCCTCAGGTGCGCCTCGCAGGCAGCCGTGAGGTAATCGAGCACATTGCGCTTCTGCTGCCTCAGGGTGGTCACGACCGTCATCAT
>SICM01000211.1 GCA_009694805.1 Candidatus Latescibacterota bacterium | reverse complement strand
CTTCGGTCGCCGACCAAAGCCGCCTCGACCGCTCCGTCAACGCCGGCCTGAGGACCGTGTACTTTCTGCGCAAGATATTGAAGTTCACGCATCAAAGGTACAACCGCGCCCTGTCGAAATCAATCGCTTATTTCTTCACAACCCCAAGGTGGTGGAACGATCCGGTCACGCCTGGGGAGAGGGGCGTCCGTAATCGTTGACAAACTGCTATGGATTTGTTATCCTTGTGAGCGCCACTCACGTCTCCCTGCCAGCCCTTCATTCATTTGACGTATGCCCTATCTGGCCCGCACGCTTCAGGTTATCGGCATTCTCGAAGTCGGCTACGGCCTCTTCAACGGCGTCTTTCAGGACCTCAGCGCCGGCGAAGGCGGCCTCGCCCTGAACCTGCGCCACGCCTCCATCGGCGGGGCCTTCTTCCTGGCCGGCTGGCTCCTCCAGAGATGGCAGGGGAAAAAATAGGTACGACGTACAGATAAAAAGCAGGCGCGCCGCCAGAAACCCCCACCTCTGAAGCCCAACAGAACTGCTGCGCCAACCGGGGGCACAAATCCCGATAGGTCGCAGGACGTCAAGGTTGCGGCGCGCCCAAGCCCCTCGCGGCGTCTGAGCGAGCGTGCTTCTTGGGCGCCACCTTTCTTGCACGAGCAAGAAAGGTGGCATCGCGGAGGGGCCCCCGGAACGGTGGGGTGGTAAGGCAATCTCAAGACCACACCTAACCTGCTCGACCCTGAAAGGATCTTTTCATGCCCACCTTCAAAGCAGAACCCCTTCAAGATCTCTCTTCCCGCATCTTCCAGGCCGCTGGCGCGTCTAAATCAGAAGGAGACCGGGTGGCGGAACTGCTCGTCGAAGCCAACCTGGCTGGCCACGACTCCCACGGCGTCATCCGCATCCAGCAGTACGTCAACTTCCTCAAGGAGGGTCTGATCGTCCCCGGCGCGCCGATCCAGATCGAAAACGAGACCCCCGCCACGGCGGTGGTCAACGGCAACTGGGGGTTCGGCCAGGTCATCGCCACCCACGCCACCGACCTGGCCATCTCGAAGGCCCGGCAGCACGCCGTCAGCACCGTCACCATTTACAACTGCAACCACGTCGGCCGCCTCGGCAGCTACGGCCTCCAGATCGCCCGCGCCGACATGATCGGCCTGCTCACGGTCAACGCCCACGGCGGGGCCCGCAGCGTGGCCCCGTTCGGCGGCACGGCCCGGCGGCTGGCCACGAACCCCCTGGCCATCGCCGCCCCGTCCGGCGGTGAACCCATCATCCTGGACATCACGACCAGCGTCGTGGCCGAGGGGAAGGTTCGGGTCAAGCGCAACCGGGGGGAACAGACCCCGCCCGGATGGATCATCGACGCGGAGGGCAACCCCACGACCGACCCGAACAAGTTTTACGGGCCGCCTGCGGGGGCCCTCCTCCCGTTCGGTGGGAACGCGGCCCACAAGGGCTACGGCCTGTCCGTGATCGTGGACATCCTGAGCGGTGCGCTGAGCCAGGCAGGATGCAGCCGGCCCGAGGCCGACCGGATCGGAAACGGCGGGTTCATCCTGGTCATCAACCCCACGGCCTTCACATCGCTCGACCTGTTCAAGAAGCAGGTGGACGACTTCGTGGCCTACCTCAAGTCCTCTCCCACGGCCCCGGGATTCACGGAGATCCTGGTGCCGGGCGAGGTGGAGGTCCGCGAGGAGAGACGCCGGAGGGTCGAGGGGATCTTCGTGGAGGACGAGACGTGGCGGCAGATCACCGAGGTCGCGCAGACGTACGGAGTTTCGGTGTGAGGCTGGCGTGGGGTCTCCTGGCGGGACTGATCTGTCCACTCGCCGCCCCTGCCCTGGACCCGCCCTCTCCGGTCCCGGCCCTGGCCCAGATGCAGCGGCGCTTCGACGGGTTGACGGACCTCTCCGCCCGCTTCGAGCGGACCTTTCAGTGGAAACTGGCAGGCAAAAAGCAGACCTTTAAGGGAAAACTCATCCTCAAGAAGCCCGACAAGTTCCGGTTCGAGGCCGACGGCCAGGTCGTCTCGACAGACGGCCAGTCGGTCTGGAACTACACCCCTGCCACCCGGCAGGTCGTGATCCGTCGCTATGCCCCCCCGGAGAAGGACCGGACGCCCGAGGGCCTGCTGTTCAACCTCCTGTTCCGGGGGACCTCCGCTCAGGACTACGTCGCCCGCGACGCCGGGGCGGCCAGGAGGGATGGAAAGGCCTGCCACCTCGTCGACCTCACGGCCCGCCAGGAGGGGGCCTACATCGCCGCCGTCCGTCTCTGGGTCGAGACCGGGACCGCGCTCCCCATCCGGGTCGAATACACGGACTTCAACGGGGATGTGACGACCTATCGCCTGTGGGAGCTCAACCCCTACCGGAAGATGGCCGACGACGCCTTCCGGTTCACCCCGCCTGCCGGAGTCGAGGTCGTAGACCTGAGGTAGGGGCGACCAGGGCAGGGGCCGCGAATCGTTGCAGCGGCAGGTGGGGCGGTCGTGTCGCCCCTACGGTTTTTTATTGTCATCCATCCCCCTTTTTTGCATATTCTTTTGTCCCGATTGATCTTCGGAGAGACGCGATGGAACGCCTGTGGGCCCCCTGGCGGATGCGCTACGTCACCGGCGCGGCAAAGAGCGATGGCTGCATCTTCTGCGAGAAGTGGAAGAGCGATGCGGATGATGAAAATCTGATCCTCTTCCGGGGGGAGGAGTGTTTTGCGATCCTGAACCTCTTCCCCTACAACAATGGCCATCTCATGATCGTTCCCATCCGCCACGTGGCCGACGTGACCGACCTGACCGCCTCCGAGCAGGCCGAGATGTTTCGCCTGATGGGGCGGATGGTGGGCGTCCTCCGCGCAACGATGAGCCCCCAGGGGTTCAACATCGGCATCAACCTGGGCCGGGCCGCAGGGGCCGGAATCGCCGACCACCTCCACCTCCACGTGGTCCCCCGCTGGAACGGGGACACAAATTTCATGCCCGTCCTCGGAGACACGAGGGTCATCTCGGAGGCCCTCGAAGAGACGTATCAAAAGCTAAAGGCTGTGCTGAGTCCTGAGTCCTGAGTCAAGGACTTTTAGGTTTACTCAGCACTCAGCACCCAGCACTCAGCGCTTTTCTTAGGAGTTTCCCATGCCAGCCGACCTGAAATCCGACCTGAAATCCTGTGACGAACGCCTGACCCACCTGAGGGGGTATCTTTGACTTGGACAGCCGGGAAGCCCGCCTCGCAGCGCTGACCAGAGAGATGGAGCGGCCGGGGTTCTGGAACGACCAGTCCAACGCCCAGGCCACCATCGACGAGACCAACACCCACAAACGGTGGACGGAGGGATGGAAGGCCCTCCGCCTGCGGCTTGACGACCTGATGGCCCTGCACGACCTGGCCGCCGAAGAGGAGGATGAGGCCACGCTCACCGACGTCGAGCGCGACCTCAAAGCCGTCGAACGGGACATCAGCGATCTCGAATTTCGGAACATGCTCGGCGATCCGGACGATGAACTGGACGCCATCCTGACGATCCATCCGGGGGCCGGAGGCACGGAGTCCAACGACTGGGCGCAGATGCTGATGCGGATGTACGTGCGGTGGGCCGAGCGGCACGGCTATGCCGCCGAGGTCCTCGACCTGCTGCCCGGCGAGGAGGCCGGGATCAAGAGCGTCACCATCGAGATCAAGGGAAAATACGCCTACGGCTACCTCAAGTCCGAGGCCGGCGTGCACCGTCTCGTCCGCATCTCCCCGTTCGACTCCAACAGCCGCCGCCACACCTCCTTCGTCTCCGTGTTCGTCTATCCCGACAAGGAGGGCGATGTGGAGATCGAGGTCAAGGAGGAGGACCTCAAGATCGACACCTACCGCGCCGGCGGGGCGGGCGGTCAGCACGTCAACAAGACCTCCTCCGCCGTGAGGATCACCCATATCCCGACCGGCATCGTCGCGCAGTGCCAGAACGAGCGATCCCAGCACAAGAACAAGGGCACGGCCATGAAGATCCTCAAGGCGCGGCTCTACCAGCGCCACAAGGAGGAGGAGCAGAAGAAACTGGATGCCATCGAGAGCACGAAGAAGAAGATCGAGTGGGGGAGTCAGATCCGATCCTACGTCTTCCATCCTTACACCCTGGTCAAGGATCACCGCACCGACACGGAGACCGGCAGCGTCTCCGCCGTGATGGACGGCGACATCGACCGGTTCATCCAGGCCTATCTGAGCCAGAACAGCCAGAAAACCGTCGCGAGTTAGGTTCTTTTTTAAAGGGAACGCCCATGGCACAAAGTAAGGATGCGTCTCTGGTCACGGAGAAGGATGGAAAGTTCTTCCCGCCCGCGAACTTCGTCGACCGGGCCCATATCAAAAGCCTGGAAGACTACCAGAAGAGGTATCAGGAGTCCATCCAGGACCCGGAGAAATTCTGGGGAAAGGTGGCGGAGGAGTTCCACTGGTTCAGGAAGTGGGACCGGGTGCGCTCCTTCAACTACGATCTGCGCAAAGGGCCGATCTCGATCAAATGGTTCGAGGGCGCGAAGACCAACATCACCTATAACTGTCTGGACCGGCACCTCGAAACGCGCGGGGACCAGACGGCCATCATCTGGGAAGGGAACGAGCCGGGGGAGGACGGCAGGCTGACCTACCGGCAGCTTCACGAGCAGGTCTGCCGCTGCGCCAACGTCCTGAAGTCCCGCGGGGTGAAGAGGGGGGACCGGGTCTCCATCTACATGCCGATGGTCCCCGAACTGGCCATCGCCATGCTGGCCTGTGCGCGCATCGGGGCGATCCACAGCATCGTGTTCGGGGGGTTCTCCGCCGGGGCCCTGGCGGACCGGATCGCGGATTCGACGTGCCAGGTGCTCCTGACGACGGACGGGATGTTTCGGGGGGACAGGCCCATGCCCCGGAAGGGACCTGCGGACGAGGCGATGGCCCTGGCCGACGGACGGATGGGCGGGAAGAAGGTGGAGACCTGCATCGTGGTCCGCCGGGTGGGCGAAGGAAAGGGCATCGACTGCCCCATGCGGGAGGGACGGGACATCTGGTGGCACGAGGCGATGGCCGGGGCCAGCCCGGAGTGCCCCTGCGAGGAGATGGACGCGGAGGATCCGCTGTTCATCCTCTACACGTCCGGGTCCACCGGAAAGCCCAAGGGGGTGCAGCACACCGTCGGTGGCTACATGGTCTACACGGCCTTCACCCACCGGAACATCTTCGACGTCCACGACGGAGACATCTACTTCTGTGCGGCGGACATCGGGTGGGTGACGGGGCACTCCTACATCATTTACGGGCCGCTGGCCAACGGAGCCACCACGGTGATGTTTGAAAGCACCCCGCTCTACCCCCAGCCGGACCGGTACTGGCGGGTGATCGACAAACACAAGGTCAACCAGTTCTACACAGCCCCTACGGCCATCCGGGCGCTGACCCGGGAGGGGGAGGGGTGGCCGGCCAAGTGCGACCTCTCCTCCCTGCGACTGCTGGGCACGGTGGGCGAGCCGATCAACCCGGAGGCCTGGCTCTGGTATCACCGGAACGTGGGCCGGGGGCGTTGCCCCATCGTGGACACCTGGTGGCAGACGGAGACGGGGGGCATCCTGATCACCCCGTTGCCGGGGGCCATCCCCACCAAGCCGGGGTCGGCCACGCTCCCATTCTTCGGGGTGAAACCGGTGGTCATCGAGCCGGAGTCCGGGAAGGTTCTGGAGGGGAACGACGTGCGGGGCGTCCTGGCCATCGCCGAGCCCTGGCCGGGCCAGATGCGGACCGTCTACGGGGATCACCGCCGGTTCGAGGAGACCTACTTCCAGGCCTACAAGGGGTTCTACTTCACCGGGGACGGCTGCCGGCGGGATGAGGACGGCTACTACTGGATCACGGGCCGCGTGGACGACGTCATCAACGTATCCGGGCACCGGATGGGCACGGCGGAGGTCGAGAGCGCGCTCGTGGCGCACCCGAAGGTGGCCGAGGCCGCCGTGGTGGGATATCCGCACGAGATCAAGGGGCAGGGCATCTACGCCTACGTGACCCTCAACGCGGGGGAGGCGTATACCGAGGACCTCCGGAAAGAACTCCGGGACTGGGTGCGCAAGCAGATCGGGCCGATCGCTACCCCGGACGTGATCCACTGGGCCCCGGGGCTTCCCAAGACGCGCTCCGGCAAGATCATGCGCCGCATCCTGCGCAAGATTGCCGAGAACGACGTCACCTCCCTCGGAGACACCTCCACGCTGGCGGACCCGTCGGTGGTGGATCAACTCATAGAGAACCGATAGTCCGGGGATCAGAGTCGAAGGTTTCGAAAAACAGAGGCCCTCTGGACGATGCTGTCCAGAGGGCCCTATTCTGTGCGCTCAGCCCTCAACCCCTATGCGTCCCCTCCTCCGAAAACTCATCCCCCTCATTCGAAAGGGAGCCCGCATGGCCCACCCTCCCCAACTCGAGATGCGCCGGGCCCACCTCGACGACATCCCGGCGATCCCTCTCCCCCACGGTCACACCATCCGCACCTATCGTCCCGGTGACGAGGCCGCCTGGGCGGCCATCATGAACGAGTGCATCGGCGTCGGCTGGACCCCGGAGCGCTGCCGTCAGTCTCTGGTCGAGAAGCCGCAGTTCGAGCCGGAGGGCCTCTTTTTCGCGGTCTGCGGAGACCAGCCGGTCGGGACGGCCTGCGCCTGGCGCAATGCGGTCGAAGAGCAGAAGGTCGGCTACGTCCACATGGTCGGCGTCCTGCCCACCCACCGGGGGAAGCGCCTCGGATGGGCCGTCAACGTGGAAGTCCTCAAATACCTCAAGGGACGTGGCTTCTCCGAGGCCCGCCTCCTGACGGACGACTTCCGCCTCTCAGCCATCCGCTCCTACCTGGGCGCCGGCTTCGAGCCCCTCCTCACCCACGACAGCCACCCGGAACGGTGGGGGAAAGTCTACGAACAACTGGGGATAAACCCATGACGCGATTCACGCCCTGGAAACTCACCGGCCTCCTGACCGGCCTCCTCGTCTTCACCCTGCTCACCACCCTGGATACGCCCCTGAAGCACTATGGCGACTGGGGCGCGCGGCCTGCCTTTGCCGCCGGGATCGCGGCCCTCATGGCCATCTGGTGGCTCACGGAGGCGCTCCCGATCCACCTCACCGCCTGCATTCCGCTCCTCCTCTTCCCGGCCACGGGCGTCTTTGGCCCCGGCCTCGACGTGAACGTGACCGAATCCCTCCAGCCCTACGTGGACTCCTACATCTTCCTGTTTGCGGGCGGCATGTGCATCGCCGCGGCGATGCAGCAGTGGGATCTCCACCGGCGCATCGCGCTGAACATCATGCGCGTGATCGGGACCGACCCGAGACACCTGCTCCTGGGGATCCTGGTCGCGACGGCCTTCATCTCCCTCTGGATCTCCAACTCGGCGACCGCCACGATGATGGTCTCCATCGGGATCGCCCTGATCGCCCAGCTTGAAAGCCTGCTCGGCGGGAGACGCCTGAAGCATTACGGCGGGTCGATCATGCTGGGGATCGCCTACGCGTCGAACGTCGGGGGCATCGGCACCAAGATCGGCACAGCCACCAACACGCTGTTCTGCGGTTTCATGGAACGGATCGGGATCGAGATCACCTTCCTGAAGTTCATGGTCGTGGGGTTTCCATTCGTCGTGCTGTTCCTGCCCGTGGTCTGGCTCGTGCTCTGGCGCACGGGCCGTGCGGACGCCCCCAGGGAGGACCTGGGCAGGGCGGCGATCCACGAAGAGATCGCCCGACTGGGGCCGATCCGGCGGGGCGAAAGGGTGGTGCTGGGGGTCTTCTGCTGCACGGCCGGCCTCTGGATCGCCGGCAAACCGATCACGGACCTCCTGCAGGCCTGGGTCGGGGCGTTCAAGGTCGCTTCGGCGTCCATCGAGGCCGGCATCGCCGTGCTGGCGGCGCTGGTCCTGCTGGCGTATCGGGTGGACGGGCGTCAGGCCCTCGCCCTCCGATCCATCCGCCGCTATGTGCCGTGGGAATCCCTCCTCCTGCTCGGGGGGAGTTTCGCCATGGCGAGCGGCATCCAGAAGAGCGGCCTCTCCGGGTGGATGGGGGCGCAACTGACCGTGATACGCGATTTCACCCCCTTCTCTCAGGTCCTGATGGCCAGCTTCGCGACCGTGGCGCTGTCCGCGGTCGCGTCCAACGTGGCCACCATCAGCGTGATGGCCAACATCCTGAAGGACGCCGTGTCGGGGTCACACCTCACGACCGTGCTGTTTGCCTCGGCCATCTCGGCGTCCTGCGACTTCGCGCTCCCGGCGGGCACCCCTCCAAACGCCATCGTGTTCGGCAGCGGCTACGTGACCATCCCGCGCATGGCCAGGACCGGCGTCCTCCTCGACCTCCTGGCGGCGATCCTGGCGGCCTGCTGGTGCTGGATCATCGTCGAGTGGGCGATATAGACCCCTCCCCCGTCCCCCATCTTCTTAGAGCGTGTTATGAACTTTTGAGTCAATCGAAGCGTCATGTAAGGTATGGCAACCCGTAAGCCTTACCCCAGTGATGTTTCGGATGACGAATGGGCCTTTGTGGTCCCGTATCTGACCCTGATGAAAGAGGATGTTCCTCAACGGG
>SICM01000210.1 GCA_009694805.1 Candidatus Latescibacterota bacterium | reverse complement strand
GGACATTCGAAAAGAGCGGGCGTTGGACTCCACTATGATGGGCCTGCTGGGGGGGCGGACCGTCACACTCTTCTTAGCCGTGCAACGATGGGGACCTTGGCAAAGACAAATCCTCATCACAGCAATTTTCTAACCGGACAATACTGGGAATACTCAGCGAACTTCGAAACATCGCCCAGACGGATCGCAAGGCCCCCGACGCCAAACAGCGCCCGAGCGCGGCCCGATCCGGCAGCGATGTGGTGCAGATCTCCGACAGGGCCCGCACGCTCAAGACTCAGCAGGAAACTGTAGCTGCGGCGCTCGGGGAGACGCCAGACGTCCGGCGGGCACGCGTGGAGCAGGTGAAGGCCCGTGTGTCCGAGGGCTACTACGACCGGCCCGAGGTGCGCCAGGCCGTGGCCGAGTCCATCCTGAACTCCGGGACGATGAAAGAGGTCGCGGCGGAGAAGCGACAGGTCGACACCGCCAAGGCCTCCATGGCCGACACGCCCGACGTGCGGCAGGATCAGGTGGCCCAGGCGAAGCAGCGGGTGGCCAGCGGGTTCTACGACACTCAGGAGGTCCGAAAGAAGGCGGCAGATGGGCTTCTGGAAGGCATTCTCTGACAGGAACCTGTCAAGCGCAGAACCGGATTTCGATCTGATATTTGGGGGCGGGCATAAAGAGAGCGGAGGTCATCTTTGACCTCCGCTCTCTTTGTTTTTTGGCCCTTACCCTCACCCTCTCCCACCCTGCAGGGGCGATCCGGCGGGTCGCCCCTACTCGTTCATGCGTCGTAGTACAGGGCAAACTCGTAAGGGTGAGGCCGGAGCTGGACCTGCTTGACCTCATTGTTCATCTTGTAAGAGATCCAGGTCTCGATCACATCCTCCGTGAACACATCCCCTTTGAGCAGGAACGCATGGTCTTTCTTCAGGGCATTCAGGGCCTCTTCGAGGGAACCGGGCGTGGAAGGCACCTTCGCCAGTTCCTCGGGTTCGAGGTCGTAGATGTTCTTGTCGAGCGGCTCGCCCGGGTCGATCTTGTTCTGGATGCCGTCCAGGCCGGCCATCATCATGGCTGCGAATGCCAGGTAGGGGTTGCACGTGGGATCGGGGCAGCGGAACTCCACCCGCTTGGCCTTGGGGCTGTTGGAGTACATCGGGATGCGGACGGCGGCGCTCCGGTTGCGCTGCGAGTAGGCGAGGTTGACCGGGGCCTCGAAGCCGGGGACGAGACGCTTGTAGGAGTTCGTGGTCGGACTGGTGATGGCCAGCAGGGCCGGGGCGTGCTTCAGGAGGCCGCCGATGTAATGGAGCGCCATCTCGCTCAGGCCTGCGTAGCCGGCGCCGGCGAACAGGGGTTTGTCCCCCTTCCAGAGGCTCTGGTGGGTGTGCATGCCTGTGCCGTTGTCACCGAACAGGGGCTTGGGCATGAAGGTGGCGGTCCTGCCGTGCTTCTTGGCCACATTCTTCACGATGTACTTATACAGAATGAGCTGATCGGCGCTGGAGACCAGGGGAGAGAACCGGAAGTCGATCTCGCACTGCCCTCCGGTGGCCACCTCGTGGTGATGCGCTTCGATATTCATGCCGCACTCGATCATCGTCAGCATCATCTCGCTGCGGATATCGTGCAGGGCGTCGGAGGGGGGCACCGGGAAGTACCCCTCCTTGTGGCGGAGCTTGTAGCCGAGGTTGGGCTTCTCGTCCCGGCCCGTGTTCCAGCGCCCCTCTACAGAGTCCACATAGTAGTATCCCGAGCGGGCATCCTGGTCAAAGCGGATGTCGTCGAAAATGAAGAACTCGGCCTCCGGGCCGAAGTAGGCGATGTCCGCGAGGCCCGTGGATTTGAGGTAATTCTCAGCCTTGCGGGCCACGCTGCGGGGGTCCCTGCTGTACGGACTGCGGGTGAGAGGGTCCTGGATATTGCAGACCATGCTCAGCGTGGGCGTCTCCATGAACGGATCGACGATGGCCGTCTCAGGGTCCGGGATGATGAGCATGTCGCTCTCGTTGATGGCCTGCCAGCCCCGGATGCTGGAGCCGTCGAACCCGAAGCCATCCTTGAAGGCATCTTCATCGAGGGCAGAGATGGGCACGGAGAAGTGCTGCCAGAGGCCGGGAAAATCTATGAACTTAAGGTCGAGGACCTTCAGATTTTGATCTTTGGCCATCTTGATCACATCTTGAGGCGATTTTGGCATCTCTGGGGAAGACTTTGCCATAGGGGACTCCTTTCAGAGGGGGGGTTATGACCGAATGGTCGCAAAAAACCGGTGAAATCTCAAAGCTCCAAATATAGTCGCCCTTTATTTCAGAGTAATTTCGCCTGTGTTAACTTTCTGTTAAATTCCCATCCGTCCTTCAAGCCGAATTTCACTGCCAAGGGCAACCCTGATCCTGTGACCGGGATCACCTCGTCCTCGTACCGCTCATCACAGTTCGAGGGCCGGGGAATCGTTATTTTATAAGGCGTTTAAATGAAAAAGGTGGAGGGTTCCCCGAACCTGTATAAAAATTTGAACAAATCTCTCTCCAGGTTCAAAAATTCAAACGATTTTGGGCAGCCCGCTTATTCTATAATCCTTTGAAATAATGGATACTTATATAATTTAAACGAATGGCGCACGAATTGCTGAGTGGAATAGAGACTGTCGCGGTATGTCCTCAAAAAAATGTTGAATTCAGGTAGGGCATTATGTATATTACGAAGCCTCTATTTCCTTATACCTAATACCTAATTATACCACTTATACCATTATCAATGTTTTAAGACTATAAATTAGGTGTTGTACTCCCTTGTTTTGTGTTTTATCAAGGAGGTCAGGCATCATAAGGACAATATTTGGTATCTGTTGATTTTACCTCACCCCCATCTCCCTTTCTCAGAAATCTTCTGTTCGTTCGACCGAACAAGACAGAATTGACCCCCTGTGTCAGGATTCCCGTTCTTGGGAGGGATTCCCGCTTTTCATAAACTTTGTCTCAGTTTGAGATTTGATATCCGTCAAGATCAGGAGGTTCTCCCTTCATGAAGGTCAGCAGGCATATTATTTTGTGGACGGTCATGGCGCTGCTCTGCTTGAGCATGGCGCCCGTCGCGTTTGCCCAGACGTCCGTGCCGGTGGATTTTGAGAAGGACATCCAGCCGATCCTTACGGTTAGTTGCGCGACATCGACGTGTCACGTCCCCGGCGGCATCGGTCCGATGAGCCTCCGGGCAGGGGAGTCCTTCAAGAATTTCCTGAGCCCGGCCTCCCCGATTTCTCCGAGGGTGATTGCCAAGGACCCGGCCAGGAGCGAACTGGTCCGGCGTCTGGAGGGGACCTCCATCCCCCGGATGCCGCTTCCTCCCAACGCCCCGCTCCCGCAGGCGCAGATCGACCTCATCAAGCGATGGATCTCGGAGGGGGCGCTGGAGAAGGTGGCTGCGCAGCAGCCCACGCCGACGCCCACACCTACACCGACGCCTACGACGACAGCGGGCGTAGAGGGGCACATCGCCACGCTGGACGCGCAGAGTGGCATCGTCAGCCTGTATACAGGCGTCTCCGTCCCGTCTCAGTCCGTGCCGGTGATCGACGCTACGGGGAGAGAGACCACGGCGGGGCAGGCGGCGGTACAGGGCCTCCTGAAGACCGGCGTTGCCGTGGCCGTGGACTACCGGCGGGAGGGGACCGGGCCCACGATCGCCACGCGCATTCAGATTGCGGGCACAGGTGGACTGACGGTGATCCCGGACCAGACGAACCGCGTGAAGGGCACGATCGCGGACGCCAGCGTGACCGCGACAGGGGGCTTCGTCCGGCTCCTGTTCTTTGCCTGCCGGGTCACCGCTGATACCAAGATCTTCGACGAGAAGGGGGCGACGATCGGGGCGAGCGGCCTGCGCAAGGACGACCGGGTGCGGGTGACCCCGGCCGCCACGCAGCCCGGGGTGGCCCAGATACCGAACGCCGCCGAGATCCGCGTCCTGGAGCGGGCCCTACAGCCCGGCCCGACGCCAGTCGGAGGCAAGGTCAACCTGGTCTCCGTGAAACTGGACGGGAAGGCCCTCGTGAAGGGGGAGAAGAACGCCTCCGTCCCGGCGGGAAAGCATACGCTGGAGGCGACCTTTGACGCGGCGCTGAACATCCACATCGACGCGGCGAACGGGGAGTTCGACATCGCCGGGGTGGAGTTTCTGCTGGTCCCGCTCCCATCTCAGTTTCCCGACATCGTTCCCAGCGCGGACCGGAAGGGCGTCTCGGTGACCCTGGACCTGCCGGCGAACACGACCTATCAGTTTGTCGTCATCACAAAACACGATGAAACTCTTTCAGACTTCTACTTCGGCACCGTCGCCCTGTCCGACGCGAAGGTGTCGGGGTCGATCACGCTGCCCGAGGGGGCGCACACCTACGACCTTGGAGATGGTCTTACGGAGGGGAACGGGATCGCGCTCCTGCTGACGCGGCCCCCCGAAGAGGTCCTGGGGGGCGAGGGGGCGTCGAAGGTCGTTCGGGCGGCCAAGCGGGCCGCGGCGCGGCTCCTGCAGAACGGCGGGCCGGGAGGGGACAATGAGGGGGGCGGTTTTGAAGACGCGCTCCTGGGCGCTGCCGTGCGGGTCTCCTTCATCAAGGATTTTAGCTTTGGTTTCCGGTTCGTGCCGAACGGACAGTACTACATCTTAACCGTGGCCGACGTGGAGGTGAACGGCAAGCGCGGCGAGGTGTTCGGGGTCTACGACATCGACGGGGACGGAGAGGCGGACCCGGTGGGGGTCCAGGGCGGGCGGAGCGTGGAGGGCCTGGAGGTTCAGACGTTCCTGCTGGGCGAAGGGGGAGAGCCGCCGCCGCCGGCGATTCGAGGGATCGTGGCCCGCGTGGACCTGAGCCAGAGGCAGTTCGCCATCGGCCGGTCCATCGAGGTGGACCCGGACCGGGTGGCCGTGTTCGGGAGCCGGGGGGACCGGATCTCGGTGCGGGACCTCCAGCCCGGGTTCCCGGTGATCGTGACGTTTGAACACGAAGCAACGAATCCCAGGGCGGTCGAGATCCGCGTCTTTCGTCTGGGGCAGGTCCTCCAGCCCGGCCAGGATCAGGCGGCGGGGACCATCGACCGGGTGGAGGCGAACCGGATCTTCCTGATCGAGCAGCGGTTCCAGTTTGACGGACAGACCCATTTCGTGGACGCGGACGACAACCCGATCGGGCCATCCAGCCTGATGCTGGGGGATTTCGTGGAGGTGGAGGCGACGCCACACGATCCCCCTCCGCAGTACGCGGTCCACGTGAAGGTCCTGCCGTCCGGGTTCATCCCGGGCCAGAACCCGGATCAGGTCACCGGGGCGACTTTCATCACCCGGACAGGGACGGTCCCGGTGGATGGGGCGACCGGAATGGCTACCAATCCTCAGCTCCAGGTCTCGTTCAACGGGCCGGTGAACCAGGCGTTCATCGAAAACCATGTCGAGGTCGTGATCGTTCCGTACACGGAAGACATCTTACAGAGTTATGAGGCCAGAAACGGCCGGCTCGTGGCGAATCTGAGCCTGAAGACCAACACGGCCTACACGATGTGGATCAACATCTACGGCGGCCAGAAGGCCCCGTTCGTGGCCCACTTCACCACCGGGACGGCGTTGCCCGGGGGGAGCGTGGCGGGGTTGTTGACCCTGCCCAGCCCGAATGACATACCGGGACTCCCGGCAGGCGCGGCGCTGACCATCAACCCGGCTGGCGTCCCGACGGCGGTCCTTCTGCTGAAGGAGGACCCGGCCACGGTCCTGCCGCTGGTGGACTCTGGGGACTATGCGGACTACGTCCTGTTCCTGAGCCGTCTCGCCGGCGTGGGGATCATCCAGCCGAACGGAAGCTATCTGGTGCGAGGCGTTTCGCCGGGTGAGTATTACGTCGTGGCCGTGGCGCAGGTCGAGGCCCGCAGGGGGCCGACCGGACCCATCATCCCGGACTCGGAGCGACAGTTGCGCGGGTTCTACGACCGAGCGACGGCGGACGGGAAGGCGGACAGGGTGTCCGTCCAGAGCGTGGCGGTGCGGGACATCAACATCCGGCTCAACCCGCCCCCGGCGCTCCGGGTCGTGAAGGTGACCCCGGCGGACAACGCGGTCAACGTGCCGCTGGAGACCACGCTGGCGTTCACGTTCAGCGACAGAATCCGCATCGACGAGAACGGTTTTGTGAGCGCACACATCCAGATGTTTCCCGAGCCTGAGAGCGGCGCCATTGACAAGGGGCAGCTCTACCTGGGCGAGGATGGAAAGACGATCCAGGTGGATGTGAGGCTGGCGGGCAACACGACGTATCAGGCGTTCGTGCTGTATGCGGAGGGCCACAATGCGAGCCTGTTGCCGGTGAACAGCCTGGACCCGCAGACGGGGTTCTCGACCGGCCCGGCGGTGGGGACGGCGAAGATCAACGGGGAGGTGGAAGGGATACCGGGAGGGGCCATCAGCCGGAGCGACGGCATCATCTTCACCTATCTGATCTCGGCGAGCATCAACCTGCGCGACCTGGGGCCGGGTGACTTCGAGCGCCTGGGCGCGGCAATCGGGGCCTCGGACGGGAACCTGTTCCGGGCGAGCCACATCCCGGAGGGCAAATACTATGTGCTGGTCGAGGTCCATCTGTATGCGGACGACTCTTCCCTCTACGGGTTCGTTTTAGACCCGCAGGGGAAGCCCGCGATTCTCCCGCTGGCCAAGGGACAGGAGGTCAAAGGGCTCAAGGTCCGGGTGTCTCCCAAGAGTCCGTTTGAGCAGGAGACCCGGGCCCTGCGCGTCCTGAACGTGCAGGCCTTCGACGACAAGAACAAGAACGGGAAGATGGAATCGGGTGAACTGCTCGAACTCCAGGAGGGCGTGGGGGGCGTGCCCGCCAAGACGCAGATCGTCGTGACCTTCTCGGAGGCGGTGCAGGTGAGCCGGGAGTTCGTGGGTGTAAACGCGGAACTGATCCCGGAGGCGAAGACAGGGGACCTGTTCAGGCGTGGGAACTTCCGGGTACAGGACCAGGGCAAACAGGTCGTCTTCACCGTGGAGTTGGCAGCCAACACGGATTACCAGTTCATCGTCCGGGGGGCGGTGGGGGAGTCCGGGGCAGAACTGAGAGAGTCTGAGGAACGGTTCTTCTCGACGAAGTCCACGAAGGTGGTCCTCGGCTCCGTTGCCGGGACGCTCAGCCTGAGCGACCGGAGCCGGCCGCACGGGTCGGTGTTCGCGAGCGTGAAGTCTGGCTCGAACGAGATCGTCATCGCGCAGGTGGACGCGGACTCGGCCTACGCCTTCCCACGGCTGCCCGACGGGAAGTACTTCATCGTGGCGGACCTGACCCTGGAAAACGGGTTGAGGGTGGGCGGGTTCTACGACCGGAACAGGAACGGAAGGCGCGATGACGACGACCTGGTCGAGATCAAGAACGGGAATCGGCTGACCAGCATCGACATCGGTCCGATGACCGTGCCTGTTGCGTCCGGGCCCGTGACCGGGGGCGGTCCCAACGCCAAAGTCGCCGCTTCGTTCGATTTCGGGACAGGCAAGGGGGACGAGAAGAAGACCAGAGTGGAGGGCATTGAGGCTGCCACGGACGTGAGCATCTCGGTCTACGCCCAGGGGGTGAAAGACCTGATGGGCTATACGGTGACCCTCACCTTCGATCCGACGAAGCTCGCCTTCAACGGGGCGGAGAACGACAACACGGCGGAGGGGACGAACCTCCTGAAGACGTCGGGCGGGGCGACGCTGTTCCTGCCCCCCAACGTCAAGGGCGGTAACACTGTGGAGTTCGGCGGGGCCGTGCTGGCCCCCACGGAGGCCACGGCCCCGGATGGGGACGGATTGCTGGGGGTGTTCCACTTCAAGACGACGGAGACGTTCGACTCGACGACGACGATCTCCCTCTCGCGGATGGTGCTGAAGGGCGTGGCCGGATCGGACACGGTGAAGGCGTCGGCCGTTGCCATCGTCAGCCGCAAGACCGAAGCGCCTCCTTCAGGCACCTCTCTCACGCCGAAGGCCGGGGACGGAACAGGGATGCTGGACCTGAATGTGGCCGCCGGCGACCAGAGTTCCCGGATGCTGAACAGCGTGAAGGCCGGGCAGAAGGTGGATGTGCAGGTCCTTTTGAACCGGGAACTGGCCAACGCAGCCGGCTTCCGGATGATCCTGAAGTATGACCCGAAGAAGGTGTCCGTCGTAGGATGGAAGAAGGATGGGACGGCGTTCGCCAGCGCCATCGACCTGCCGGCTCAGGCCAAGGGGGACTCGGTTGACTACGGGGCTTCGATCCTGGGGGGGACGACCACGGCGAAGAAGGAGGCGGTGGCGGTGTTGACGTTCGAGACGGCGAGCGATTACACCGGGGATACGGAGATCACGCTTTCGTCGATAGGCATCCGGGTCGCCGGGGCCTTCAATACGACGACGCCCGGGGCCTCGGTGGTGCTCAGCAGCAGCGCCGGGAGCAGCAGCGAGCCCAAGCCGCCGACGCCGGACTTTGACGGGGATGGGGAGGTCGGGTTCAACGACTTCTTTGCCTTCGCCAGCGCGTTCGGCCAGCCGGGGACAGGCGCCAACAAGGCGTTTGATCTGGATGGGGACGGGGAGGTCGGGTTCAACGACTTCTTCGCCT
>SICM01000209.1 GCA_009694805.1 Candidatus Latescibacterota bacterium | reverse complement strand
ACTGCGAAGGCGGGGTGAAGCAGCGACTGACGGCTGCAACTGCGCTTCGGGCTACGCCCTCCGCTGAAGTTGCAGCCGTGATCAAGGGGAAGCGGTGATCCACCTTAAACATGCCTGTTTTTTGTCTTGACAACCAAGACCACTTTAGTTTTCCTTGGGCTTGGGAGGCGCTTCGGCAGCGGGTTTTCCAGGGGTCTTGACCACGTCCTTCTGTTTGAACGCGATCATCCCTGCCAGCTTATTTTTGGAGTCTTCAGGCACGTGCGATCATCCTCTTCCAAAATCCCATTAGACGCCCTGTGGAGGAGCCCCGCTTCAAACCCATTCCAGTTTTTAACTTCCTATCTGCAAAAAAGTTATACGAGATAGGCTTATAATATAACATGATCGGCAGAGTGTCAAGAAATATTTAGCCCAACGTCACAGGCCTGCCCGACCGTACGGCCTCCTGGATCGCCAGACAGAGTTCAATGGCCTTTCGGCCATCCTCCCCCGTCACCCCGGGCGTCTTGCCCGACTGCACGCAGTCGAGAAAGTGCCTGATCTCCGCCAGGAACGGGTCCGCCCCAGGGAACGACTCCTCGTGGATGTCATCGGGCCGGTCGCGGAAGGCGTAGCGAAGGGCGTCGGGATTGTCAAAGGGGCCGGAGACCTCCGCCACACCCACCTCCGTGGCCACGTAATAGTCCTCGAACCGGAACGTCCGCACCCCCACCATCCCGGCGCTCAGGGAGGCCACGGCCCCCCCCCGAAACCGGATGGCGCAGACCGCCCCGTCGATCTGCGGGGCAAAGCGCTTTGCGAAGAGATTCCCCCCCTCCGCGCAGACACGCTCCGGCTCCCCCAGCAGGAAGCGGAGCGTGTAGGCCGCGTGGACCGCGTTCTCAAAGATGGGACCCTGTCCGTCCGACTCGCTCCAGAACCACGCCTTGTCCGTGGTGGAGGGATGGGGGTAGCGATGGATGACGAACCGCGCCGGGCCCAGGTCCCGCTCCAGGAGGGCCTTCAGCCGCATCAGGGGCGGGGAGAAGACCTTCTTGTGTCCCACCATCAGGGTCACGCCCCGCTCGCGGCAGACCCGGATCATCCCGTCCGCGTCCCCCGGAGAGGCGGCCACCGGCTTTTCAGCCAGGACGTGAATCCCCCGCCGGGCCGCGGCCCCGGTGAGCGCCAGGTGGCTCTTCGGCGGCGTGCAGAGGCTCACGACGTCGGGCTTCACGCGGTCCATCATCTCCTCCGCATCCCGAAAACCCTCTTCCACGCCGAACCGCTCACACGCCTGCTTCAGCGTCCCCTCGTCCAGGTCGCACAGACCCACCAGCTCCACCCCGTCCAGCGCCCGATACTTCGCCGCGTGCGTCTGCCCGATGTGGAGCCCGATGACGGCCGCCCGCAATTTTTTGGACACGAGATCACCTCTGTTGTTTTTGGGAGAGGATATGCTTATCTTAAATAGCCCATTTTTACAGAGAGGAGAGGAGGCCATGCGCAAACTCCGCATCGGCGTCGTTGGCGTTGGGGCCCAGGCCGGCTCGCGCGCCCGGCAGTACATCTCGACCCTGGCCCGTCTGACGGACCATTACGAACTGGCCGCCCTGTGTGACCGGGATGCCGAGGCGCTCCGGCAGGTCGCCGATGCCTGCGGGACCCCGGCCCGATACACGGATGCCCGCGCCCTGTTCGCATCGGAGAAGCTGGACGTCGTCCTGAGCATGGCGCCGAAGGACGCCCACATCGTGATCGCGCTGGCCGCCGCCCGGCGTGGCGCTCACGTCATCACGGAGATCCCCGTGGCGCTCACCCGGCGGTATGCGGAGGCCATCGCCCAGGCCTGCCGGGAACAGGGCGTGCTGTGGGAGGTGGCCGAGCAGGTCTGGCTCTGGCCGAAGGAGCGCCTGAAGCGGCGGGTGATCGAATCCGGGCTGCTGGGAAAGGTCACCCACGCCCGGCTCTGGTACCAGACCGGGCAGTACCACGGCTTCAGCGCCATCCGCGCCCTGCTCGGGTCCGAGGCCACGCGCGTGCTCGGCTACTGCGGACAGGTGGAGACCGGACCCTACGTGGCCTACGGCGGGGAGCCGGAGACCGCGATCAGATGGGACAGCGCGGTCATCGAGTTCGCCAGCGGCGCCACCTGCCTGTTCGAGAAGCCCCCCCGTATCTTTCCGTTCGCGAACCGGACCTTCCCGGTGGGCTGGCAGGTCGAGGGCACGGGCGGGTACTGGGATCGCGACCGGCTCACGCTCTACGGGGAAAAGGAGACCAGAACCTACGAAATCGAGGAGCAGTATGTCGGGGGGAAGGGGGAGCGGGTGCTCGACGGAGTGGGCGTGGCGACCGACCCGCCGGTGACCTGGGAGAACCCCTTCAAACGCTACGGGATCGGGTCGCCCGATGACGTTTCGAAGGCGAGCATCCTGATCAGCTTCCACGAGGCCATCACGCAGGGCGGGAGTCCCCAGTACGGCGCTGAGAACGGCCTCCGGGACTGGGAGATCTGTCTCGCCATCCGCGAGAGCGCCCGCCTGGGGAACGCCTGGGTCCCCCTCCCCCTGGGGACGCCGACGGAACTGGAGCGCCGGATCGAGGCGGATTTCCTCCACCGCTACGGCCACGACCCCATCGCGGAGACCGACGCGCTCCTGGACGCGGCCTTCACGCGATCCGCCACGCTCTGGAAGGCAGCGCACTGGCTTTGATGAAAGGAAAGGATCTCATGAAAATCTACCGCGTGGCCATCGTCGGCCTGGGCCGGATGGCGAGCACCATCGACGACGAAGTGATCGGCTACCCCTCCATCGCCCTCCCCTACTCCATCGCCGCATCCTGCAAGGCCAGCCCCCGCCTCGAATGCGTGGCCGGGGCGGACATCCTCCCGGAGAAACGGGAGGCGTTCCGGCAGCGGTGGGGGGTGAACGCCCTCTATGCCGACTATCTGGAGATGATCGACCGGGAGAAGCCCGACCTGGTGGCCATCTGCACCCGGGGGGAGCTTCACGCCTCGATGGCCGTCCAGGTGGCCCGGGCAGGGGTTAAGATGATCTTCTGCGAGAAGGCTGTCGCCTGCTCCATGAAGGAGGCCGACGCCGTCCTGGAGTCCTGCCGGAACGTGGCCTTCAACACCGGGGTCCTGCGCCGTTTCGACACCCGGTACCACGCGGCCCGGCAGGCCATCGCCCGAGGGGACATCGGCCAGCCGAAGGTCGCCATCCACTATGCCTCCACCAACCTGCTCCACGGCCACATCCACTCCGTGGACACCCTCATGTATCTCCTGGGCGATCCCCAGGTGGAGAGCGTCTGGGGGGAACTCCGTCCGCGCGAGATGAAGGTGGAGAACCGGATCGACAAGGACCCGAACGCCGTCTATCACATCGCCTTCGCCGGGGGTGTGGAGGCGTGGACCGTGCCTGCCGGGCACTGGGACTTCGAGGTGATCGGCACGGAGGGGGCCATCCGGGGGATGAACAACGGCGCGGACTGGGAGCTACGGCAGGCCGAGCCCGCAGGCAAGCGCGCCTACATCCGCCCTGCGCCCTATCAGCCCCCCGCGCCGTTCAGCGCCACGGTCTATCTGCTGGAGGACATCGTGAAGGCCTTCGAAGAGGGGCGTCCCACGCTCGGCAACGCGGAGGTCACCCACCGGGCCACGGAGGTCTGTCTGGCCGTGGCCGAGAGCCACCGGCAGGGGAACGTCCGTCTCTCTCTGCCCATCGCCAACCGGGACCTCTACGTGTATCACGTGTAAAACCTCACCCACCCCCTTCCCTCTCCGTATACGGAGAGGGAAGGGGGTTTCAAGGGCCTTATCCACAGACTTGGGGGAGGGTGAGGTCACATCGTCTTCAGCCGGGCCTGGGCCTCCGAGGCGAGGGGGGTGTTCTTGTATTTCTCGGTGATCGTCTGAAGGAGCGCCCTGGCCTTCTCGCGGTCGCCCGCCTGGCCATAGCAACGGGCGGCCTCCTTCAGGGCAGCCCCCGCGAAGGGGGACTTTTCGTATTTCTGCGCGAAGGCCTCATACTTCGCCGCGGCCTCTCGCAGGTTTCCTCCCTGCTCCAGGCAGGCCGCCACCCCGTTCCACCCGGCGTAGACCATCACCGGGTCCTTCCCATAGTCGTCGATGCACTTCTGGAAGGCCGCCTTGGACTCGGCCACGCGCCCCATCTCAAAGGTGGCGTTGGCCACCAGCAGCAGCGCCTGCGCCCCGGCCCCCGTCCCGGCGTATCGCTTGGAGACCTCCCCCCCCTGGAGCAGGGCTTCTCCCATGCGCCCTTCCATCGCCGCAATCTGGGCCTTCGAAAAGGCCTCCGCCGCCTCCGCCGATTGCTTCTCACCCCGCTCCATGAGATAGTTCACGAGCAGGAGCAGGACCACCCCCCCTGCGGCGCCCGCGATGAGCTTCGGGTAGTTGTTCTGGACCCAATCCCACGCCTGCGCAGTCCTCGTCACAAACTTGTCTTCTTTGATCTGCCTTTTGGAAAGTTTTTTGACAGGTTTGAAAAGCATAGAATCCTCAATGAAAGAAAAAACGTGGACCGGGGACCGTGAACCCAAAAGACGGATTACGGATCAAGAACGACGAATCACGATTCTGTCTCTTTCGCCTGCTTTTCCACCATCGCCTGCGCCCGTGCAAAGGCCGCCTTCAGGTCAGGATAGAGGGACTGGAACAGGGCATAGGATTCCCGGTAGCGCGCCACGTGGCGAGGATTGGGTTCTGTGGCGCTGATCACCTTCACGAACTGATCCGAGGCCTCGACCAGATCCGCGAAGACCCCGGCCCCCACGCCCGCCATCAGGGCCGCCCCGAAGGCCGGGCCCTCCGTCGCGGCCACGGTGACCACCGGGAGGCCATAGACGTCGGCCTGCATCTGTACCCAGAAGGCGTTCCTCCCGCCTCCGCCCGTGGCCCGGACCTCCTCCACCCCCACGCCGAGGCCCTGGATGATCCTCAGGGAGTCGTTCATCGCATAGGTGATGCCCTCCATCACCGCCCGGACGACGTGCGCCCGGCTATGCCTCGGGCTGAGCCCGAAGAGCACCCCACGGGCAGCCGCATCCCGGTGGGGGGTCCGCTCGCCGGTGAGATAGGGAAGAAAGATCAGCCCCTCGCTGCCCGCCGGGGCCATCTGCGCCTCCTCGGTCAGAAGGGTGTAAGCGTCGATCCCGGAGATGCGCTCGACCTGGACTTCGAGCGGAGAGAGGGCGTCCCGGAACCACCGGAAGGAGTTCCCGGCGGACAGGGTGACGCCCATCAGGTACCAACGGTGGGGGACGCTGTGGCAGAACGTATGGACGCGCATGCGAGGGTCGATCTTCACACGGTTCGTCTGGGCGAAGACCACGCCCGACGTCCCGACACTGGCCAGCGCCCGGCCCTCCTTCACGATCCCGTTTCCCACGGCCCCGCAGGTGTTGTCCGCCCCTCCGCCCACGACGGGCGTGCCCGCCTTCAGCCCGGTCCGCCGGGCCGCGGCCGGAGTCACCCTGCCGCAGACATCCGTCGACTCCACCACGGGGGGCAGGAGTTCGGGCGAGACGCCGAGCTTGTCCAGCATGGGCCGCGACCATTCCCGGTTGCGCACGTCGAACAACAGGGTCCCCGCGGCGTCGGACACCTCGGTCACCTTCTCGCCGGTCAGCCGGAACCGGATGTAGTCCTTCGGGAGCAGCAGCGTCCTGAGCCGCCGGTAGTGCTCCGGTTCTTCATCCCGCAGCCAGATCACCTTCGGTGCGGTGAACCCTTCGAGGGCGGGGTTCCCGACCATTCGCCTGAGCCCCGCCTCCCCGGCCTGCTTCGTGATCCATCGGCACTGCGCGGACGTCCGGCCGTCGTTCCAGAGCAGGGCCGGGCGAATCACCCGGTCCTGCCCGTCCAGGAACACCGAACTGTGCATCTGACCGGACAGCCCGATGCCGATCACCTGCCCCCCTGTCCCCATCTTCCCGAGGACGGCCTGGACGGCCTCCACGGTCCCCTGCCACCAGTCCTCCGGGTCCTGCTCGGACCAGTTGGGCCTCGGCGTGTGGAGCGCGTGCCCCACCGTGGCCCCCGCCGCCACGTGGCCGGTCTCGTCCACCAGGATGGCCCGCACCCCTGTCGTCCCGACGTCAATGCCCAGCAGATAGGTCATGCCCGCGCGCCCCGGTTATTTTTAGCCATGCCATCTTTCTCAAAAGGCTGCGTAATATACCGATAGACGTTGCGCTGCGTCAAGGAGAAAGAACGGTCCCGAGTAGCCCCGAAGGGGCGTATCGAGGGATTGCCTCACGCCTTCTTCCGCTTCTCCTTCAGCGTCGCCGGGATGCCCACGTAGAACCCGTAAGGCTCCGTATCCTTCGTGACCACGGCGTTGGCCCCGATCACGCATCCGGTCTGGATGGTCACATCCCCACAGACCACGGCGTTCGCCGCCACCCAGCAGTCGTCCTCGATCGTGATCGGCCCCTTGGCCGAAGGGTAGGTGACGATGGGTCGCTCCGTGTCCCGCCAGTGCTGCCAGATCGTGGCCAGGACCGTATGCGTCGAGAAGGCGCAGTGAGACCCGACCTTGAGCCCTCCCCCTCCGTAGAGGCTGCACGCGGGCGCAAAGTGGGTGTGGGGGCCGATCTCGATGAAGTTCCCGCCGATGGAGAGGTAGTTGCTGAAGAAGATGCCCACGTGATCGGCGATGGTCAGCCGGCCCTTTCCCGTGATGAACACATAGGGCTCGACGGTGACGTGGCTGCCGATCCGCACCTCGGCGGGCCCCCCCTTCGCATAGACCCCCTTGGAGAGGGTCACGTGATCTCCCACCTCCCACAGTTCGGGGTGTTCAATCTCCACGTCCGGGTGGATCTGGACGTCTTCCCCGCACCTTCTGAACAACTTCCGATAGTCCATCGCTCCCCTCAGAGTAGGGACGGTTCGCGAACCGTCCCTACTGTCCACAACACCGCTTGTACTTCTTCCCGCTGCCGCAGGGGCACGGGTCGTTCCTTCCGACCTTCTCGCCCACCCGGACAGGTTCCTGAGGCTCCGAAAGGGCATCCAGGAGGGCATCTCCCAGCCCGGGAGGCAGACCCTCCACCTCTTCATCCCATTCCTCGTCCACGTACCGATAGGGATCGAGAAGCCCCTCCTCGGCCTCCTCCACCGAGATCCAGCCGAATCCGCCCTTCAGGGCATCTCCGAGGTCGATCTCGGCCTCATTCATCAGCCCCTGCTCGTAAGGCTTCCGGATGTCATCCTGGCACTCGGCGGAGGCCCCGATTCCCCCCAGTCCGTGAATGACCCATTCATAGACCTCCGGGTCATCCTCCCGGTCGCGCCCCAGGAGATCCCGGAGGACCTTCACCACCTCGCTGTGCGCCTCGGTATGGAGATACGCCAGATAGGACAGGGCGACCACCGCCTGGATGCGAACATCCAGGTCCCCTTCGGTATCCATCAGGAGGTCCCTCAGGCCCTCCAGCGCCCCCACGCCGATCTTGGCCAGGGCCAGCACGATCTCCTCGTCGGGGTCCACCCTCAGGCATCGGATCAGCGTCTCCACGGCCTGCGCGTCGCCGACCTCGCCGAGGATCGCGCACGCGGGGCCGACCGCCCACCCATCTCCCGCCTCGTCGCTCTCTTCTTCTTCGGCCAGTTTGCGATGGACCAGAGAGACGAGGGGGTCCATCGCCTCCTGCCCCCTCCTGGCCAGTTCTGCGACCAGTTCCCCGTGGGGCGACATGCCCATTTCGGTCAGATCCTTCACCAGATCCGGGGTGGTCCTGCAGCGATATTCCGATCTCTTCTTATGCGCGTACATTTCAAAAAGAGAAGGCCGATTCCACGCCGGCTGGGGGCTCTCCTGGTTCAGGGCAATCACAGCCTCCGCAAAGAGCCGCCGGATCAGCGGGTGCGCTTGGATGACCCCTTTATCCAGCAGAAAAAGGGACATCAGGGCCTGTTTGAACACCTCTCCATCCCGGCCAAACCGGGTGAGATGCAGGACCGAGTTCAGGGTCCGTCTGAGTTCCTTGACGAACCTCTCCCCGACCTCGCCGGCCATCTCGCCCTCCAGGGCCGCGATGAAGACTGCATCCGAAGATAGATCTTCTCCCCTGCCCATCAGGCCGGGCGTGTTCGCCAGGCGTTCCAGCGCCTCTCTGCGGGACCGGATACGGTTTCGGAGACGCTCAAACGTGGGGTGAGACGCCAGATCACTACAGGATATATCTTCTTTTTTCAAGTCGTTATGAAGATTCTCAACCAGTTTTTTAAGATCCCGATCTCTTCTCATAGAAACCTTCTCCCCGGAACAAAAAATGGGAACTCTTTCGCCTCGTGGACCGTCTTCATCCATAGAGGCCTCTGAAGGACCACTCACCCCACTCGTGCCCTCCCTCCCAAGCGAGCCAGGTGAACCCTTCAGGGGCCTTTTTAGATTTTATAGAAAGGAATTTGCGGGATTTTACAGGCCCGTTTCTCTCTCCCACCTGTCTTATATCACGGGTATGCATTCGTGATCGGTTTAGGGATAACTTATTGCGGGACAGAGGTTCGAGAATCTGAGAATATCCCCCCCAGAAACTCTATTTGAATCTTGCTCCCAGCCGTCTCCAGGAAGGACGCGGGCCTCTTTTCCTGCCTCCTGGCTGGGACAC
>SICM01000208.1 GCA_009694805.1 Candidatus Latescibacterota bacterium | reverse complement strand
TTCGGGCCTGAAATATAGGCGTCAGCTTCACCAACGAATACGGCTCTCTAAGAGGCGGTTCCTGCGATAATCCAAAACTGCTATTTATATCAGCTAAAACAATATCTTGCGTCAATTTTTGGTAATCGTGAGTGAACAGTGTCGAAAATTCCTATATTTTAAAGACCGATTCAAGTGTCTCAATGTCTCATCGTCGCCGTCATCGTCGCGGAGGACGGCCTCGGAGATGAAAGGAATCCTCGAATGGACTCTGTGAAGGTGATTCTGGACGGCCAGCCGGCGGGCGTCCTGCCGGATGTGAGGCTGAAGGAGGGGGATGTCGAGGCGCCGCTGGGCCACTTCTGCGCGGCCATCGGGGCCAGGGCCGAGACCCACGACGGACGGGTCGTGGTCTGTTCGGGCGACCTCTGCGTCCCGGTGGAACCCGTCGGGAGCGAGGACCGGGGGGACGTGGTCTTCATCTCGCTGTCCGCGCTCGGTGACGCTCTGGGCCTGAGGTGGGAGTTCCTGAAGGAACGCGGGGAACTCCGGGTGACGACGAGGGCCCAGGCGGGTCTGAGGGCAGGAGACCTCGCGCCGGACTTCACGCTGCCGGACCTGGCCGGGCGCCCGGTCTCGCTGCGGGACTTCCGGGGGCAGAGGGCGGCCTTTTATGTCTGGGCCTCCTGGTGAGGCTGCCGGGGCCAACTGCCCGGGTGGCAGTCCTTTTATGAGAAGTTCAAGGACAGGGTTCAGGGCGCGGCCGTGGCCTCGGACGCGCAGGGGCCGGAGGTGGTGAGGCCGTGGGTGGAGCAGGGGGGCGGGACCTGTCCGGCGCTGGTGGATCGACAGAATGTACTGGGCAAACTTCTGAACGTGAAGTACGTCCCTTACCTCATCGCCGTGGACGAGGCGGGCCGGCTCTGCCGGGGCATCGCGCCGGTCAACATCGACGACGCGGCGTTCCGGGCTGACCTGGAGTCCTGGGCGATGACGGGGGCGGTCCCGCTGGCGTGGCAGGAGGCCGGGGGGGAGGCGGGGCCGGCGTGGAGCGCGTCGCCCCGGGGCCGGGAGGCGGACGCCCGGTATCAGTTCGCGGTCGCGCTGCTGGAGCAGGGGGCGCGGGAGGAGGCGATGGCGGAACTGCGCCGGGCCTTCCGGCTGGACCCGGAGAACTGGATCATCCGCAAGCAGCTCTGGGCCGTGGAGCACCCCGAGGCCTTCTACAGCGGGCCGGTGGACTACGCGTGGCAGAAGCGGAGAAGGCAGGCGGAGGACGCGGAGAGGGAGTAAAAGGAAAACGTGAAGCGTATCTCGTGAAGCGTGAAGCGTCAGCAGCCCTCACCCCTGCGCTCCTCTCTCACTCGTGAGAGAGGAGCGATAAACGCAGCGAACCGGGGTGAGGGCCGTTTGTTTACAGGAGATTATTTCCATGCTGCGACGCAGACATGTCTTTTTTCTCATCGCCTTTCTGTCGCTCATCCCTGCGGGGACCTCGCACGCCGTGAAGGTCGTGGCCCTGGGCATTGAGGAGGTGGTGGCGCGGGCGGACCGGATCTTCGTGGGGACCTGCGTGGAGGTGCGGGGTGAGAGGGACCCGGAACACGGAATCGTGGTAACCCGCTACACCTTCACCGTCTCGCGTCCGGTGAAGGGACAGGTGGGGGGGACGGTCACGTTCCGGCAGTACGGGGGGAGCGCGGGCAAGCGCCGGACGGTCATCGACGGCCTGCCGGTCTACCGGCCAGGGGAGGAGGTCGTGCTGTTCCTGAAGCCCGACAGCGCGTGGGGGCTGACGAGTCCGGTGGGCCTGTTTCAGGGGCGCTACGAGGTGTCCAGGGACGGGGTGAGCGGGCGAAAGACCGTGGTCCAGGACCTCTATGCCCCGCACCTGTCCGGGGAGGCGCTGTCCCGCGCCGCGCGCGCGCGGTCCAAGCCCGCCCGGCTGTCCGGGGAGGGACGGATGGACCTGGAGGACTTCATGGGTCTGATCGAAGGGATGGTGAAGGGTGAGCGATAAGTCGGCAGACGGCAGATGGCAGACGGCAAACGGCCCCCAGCCCTCCCCCAACTCAAGTGGCAAAGCCCTGGAAACCCCCTCCCTCCCTCCCCGCCTTCCGACAGCTTTCGCTGTCGGTCTCCCCCAGCATTGGGGGAGGGAGGGGGATAGGGGATGGAAGGGGGACTGTTGCCTGTTGCCTGTTGCCTCATGTCTCATGCTTCTCCTTCTGTTTCTCTTCGCCGGCCCGGCGTCGGCCTACACCTTTCTGGTCGTGGACTCGACGGCGACGGGTCCCGCGCCGTTCCGGTGGGACCCCGCAAAGCCGGTGGACTACCTGGTGGACCGGGGGGACCTGAGTCCGTCTTTCAAGAACGCGGACGGGGTGAGGCTGATTCAGAGCGCCTTCGATCGGTGGCAGAACGGGATGTGGAGCGGGCAGCGGATCATCGGTCTGAATGTGCAGTACAAGGGACTGACGGGCGTGGATATCACCAAAGACAACTTCCGTCAGTTCGAGGGGGAGACGGTCATCATCTTCGACGTGGACGGGTCGATCCTCAACGCCCTGCTGGGGAGCGGGGCCTCCGGAGAAGTGCTGGGTCTGGGAGAGGTGACCGACACCGATGACTTGAAAGGGTTTTTTATTTCGGGGCGCGCCACCCTCAACGGGTCGACGATCGGGAAGCCGGGCCTGGGGGACTTCGAGGGCACGGTTGTACACGAGCTGGGGCACTTCCTCGGCCTGGGCCATACCTACGTGGCCCACGAGCTGGTGAAGAATGGCGACCCGTCGGATGACGGGCCGGTCCCGACGATGTACCCGACGGCCCTGGAAGATGACACGCAGATGCGGACGCCGGAGATCGACGACTTCGCGGGGCTGGGTGCGCTCTACGGAACGCCGGCGTTTCAGCAGCTCCTGGGGAAGTTCGCGGGGACCGCGTCGTGGACCGAGGGCCTGCCGGTGCTGGGGGGGCACGTGGAGGTCCGAAACCTGTCGGATCCGGGGCTTCGGGTGGGCGCGATCACCGGCTATCTGGGGGACGGGACGGGGGGGTATCTGATGATGGGCGCGCCGCCCGGCGACTACAAGGTGACGCTGGAGGCCATCCCCTTCTCCCCTTTCCAGGGCGCATCGGCGGTCGGGCCCTACGACCCGCCGATGCGGGACCTGTTCCCGACCGTCATCTACAAGGCCCCGTCGGAGCCCTCAAGTTTCACGCGCGTGCCGGTCTCCGCCGGACAGACGGCGACGGTGAGCTTTTCAGTCGCGCCGGAGGCCCTGCCGGCGGGTCTCGCAGCGACTCGTTTCCCCCGGCTCAGCCCGGTTCACATAGAAGACGACGCTACCACGACGGACTCCGTGAAGGTCTCCCAGACGCTCCAGGTGAAGGGCCTGAGTGTGTTCGTGGACATCGCGCATCAATACATCGGGGACCTCAAGATCAGCCTCTCCTCGCCGTCGGGTCTGTCCGTCATCCTGGTCGCGTACGCAGGGTTTTCGGGGAATCTGATCGAGACGACGTTCACGCAGCAGAAGGTCCCGGGGCTCTCCCGATTCGTGGGGGAGAACGCCGCCGGGACCTGGACGCTGACGGTGGTGGACAGTGCGCCGGAGGATGTGGGGACGCTCCGCCGGTGGTGGGTCACGATCCTGAGCGCATCGGGGACGACGGCGCTACGGTCGGACTTCAACGGGGACGGGAAGGTCGACTTCGACGACTTCTTCCTGTTCGCGGATGCCTTCGGGAGGAAGCAGGGGGAGCCGGGCTATGACTCGAAGTTCGACCTGGACGGCGGCGGGACGGTGGACTTCAACGATTTCTTCACGTTCGCCGACGATTTCGGGAAAAAACTGTAGTCCTGCGACTCACGCGTGAGGGCCGCGTTCGCGGATGATCTGGATGGCCAGGTCCGGGTCGATCTGGAGGATCATCTCCGGCTCGACGCGGCAGTTGCCCGGCAGGTCGAAGCCGGCCACGGCGCTCCGGGCGTGCCAGCCGGAGAGGGATTTGTCCAGGCCGTTTTCGGCCCACTGGGAGAGCGGCCCGCCGAACACGTCGTGAAAGACCTTCGTGTAGCCGTCTATGACGCGGGGGGACTTGGTGAAGGACCCTCCGCCGTGGGAGTTGACCATGCCGAGGCACTTGACGCAGTACCAGACGTCGTTCAGGGTGCCGAAGGGGTGCAGGGCCCAGTGCAGGGAGAGGACGTGCTTGATGCCGGCCTCCCGGCCCGCCTGGTAGCCCACCTCCACGTCCTGATCATCGTTGGTGAGCGAGCCTGTGCCCCCGCCCACGCCCGACGAGAAGACCAGGCCAGAGGGGGTGAAGGTGACCGAGCAGATGCGCCGGCCCTTGGGGGCCTGGATCGTATCCTCCTGTTTGCCCAGGTCGATTTTGAGGGCCTTGAGCCGGTCGTAGACGTCGAAGTCGCGTTTCCAGGACTTGTGGAGTTCCATCGGGTTGCCTCCTCGGGGATGAAGAATGGGTGGTCTCGTCGAATGCCGTCTGGTCAAACGGGGATAATATACGACGCGGGACGGTATAATTCAAGAACTCAATTGAAGTGGACTCAAGACTCTTTTAGCCCGGCTCAGCCGGGCTTCTTCATTTATAGCGCGGAAATTTATTTCCCCGCTACAGGAGCAGGATCTTTTCTTGCTTGACGCGCTTTATAATAAGGATTATCTTGGCTTGTTCAATGTACCCAAATAGCTCAATCAAGCGTGGGAATCAGGACGATCTTCATGCTTTGAAATCAAAAAGTCGGAGCTGATCATGCCCTATAAGACACCTCGTTCCATATCGAAATTCTGCCGAACGGTCCTCCCCCTGCTCCACGGGCGCACGGACGGAAAGCGCGTTCTGAAAGTGATAGATGAGATCGTGGACACGGATCGCTGGAACTCGTTCGACCGGTTTCACGACACGACGAAGACCCTCGTGCGGCGCTACGAGGAGGCGGGCGCGAAGGCGGAGGTCTATGCCATCCAGACCGGGGGGGCGATCGGGTCCGGGCGGTGGATCGTGCAGGAGGCCGAGGACGTGCGCGGGGCGACGGTGGACGTGGTCCGGCCCGTCCGGCAGCGCATTCTGGACTACCGGGAGAACCCCTGGCACGTCATCCAGTGGACCTCGGGCACGCCCCGCGAAGGGATGACGAACGAACTGGTGGTCGTGGACACGGAGGAGGAGCTTCAGAAGGTGTGCCCGGGCGGACTGAGGGGCAAGATGGTCCTCACGAAGCTGGACCCGCGCAGTCGTCTGAAGCAGTTGACGGACAGGGGGGCGGCGGGGGTGATCACGGACCATCCGGTGGCGAAGCTGCCCGAGGCCACGGCGTGGACGAAGTTCGGCTGGGGGGGCATCCCCATCGAGAACGCGGCCGCGCAACTGGTGGGGCTCGTCCTGTCGGAGCGCGCGGGGGAGAAGCTCCGGGGCCTGGTCCGGAAGCACGGCCGGCTGACGCTGCATACGAAGGTGGATGTGCGGCGCTACGTGGGGACGCACGACCTGGTCAGCGGGATCATCCGGGGCGGGGACGACCCGCAGGACGAGGTCTGGGTCCTGGCGCACAGCGCGGAGCCGGGGGCCATCGACAACGCGTCGGGGGTGGCGGTCTGTCTGGAGATCGCGCGCGTCATCGAGGGGCTGATCGCGGAGGGGGCGCTGCCCCGACCGAAACGGACGATCCGGCTGCTCAACGGCTACGAGTGCTACAGCTTCTTCCACTATCTGGAGCATACGCGGCGACTCCAGACGCCGCTGGCCGGGGTCTGTCTGGACACGCTGGGGGCAAAGCCGGAGTTCTGCGACGGACAACTGTCCTGGCGGGCGACGATCCCGATGTCCGCGGGGTTCGTGGACCGGGTCGGGGAGGCATTTCTGAGAGCGACGCTGCGGCTTGGCCGGCCGGTGTACCGGCTGATCCTGGGACCGTTCATGTCGACGTCGGACACGCTGATCGGGGACCCGAAGTTCGGTTTCCCGTGCCCCTGGCTGACGACGCACTTCAAGAAGCAGGGGGTCTACGACGCCTACCACACGTCGGCGGACACGTTGAGGCTACTCAGCCCGGACGGCCTGGCCCGATGTGCGACGGCGATGGCCGCGTACCTGTACTATCTGGCGGACGCGGGGAGTTCAGAGGTGATGGACCTGGCCGGCACGGAGACGGACGGGGCGCTGGAACAGGTCCGGGGGCTGCGCCGGAGGCCGGCCCAGGCCGCGTACGTCCGCGACCAGCACCGGGTCTCCATCGAGCGGCTCCAGCGCTGGATGTGGGGGGGGGACCGGGGGACGATCCTGTCCCATCTGTCCGACTGCGAACGTCGGGTGCGGGAGGCCACGCCGAAGGACGGCCGGGTGAAGGGACGGGTTGCGCCGGATGCGAATCGGGTCCCGAGACGCCTCGTGCCGGTGGCGCCCTCGACCGAGAATATGCCGTCCGGTATCTCGGAGCGTATCCAGGCCGCCAAGCTCTCTTCGTGGGCGCTGTTCTGGGCGGACGGGGACCGGACGCTCGCCCAGATCGCGGAGGCGGTCTCGTGCGAGCAGGGGAAGGAGGCGGCCCTCGAACAGGTATCGACCTTCTTCGAGGCCCACGCGGACCTGGGTTACGTGGAGCTGGTCGAGCCCAAGGATATGACGTCCAGGGCGCAGCTCATCGCGGACCTGAAGGCCCTGGGGCTGGGTCGCGGCATGGACGTGATGGTCCACAGCTCCATGTCCAAGATCGGCCACGTGATCGGCGGGGCGGAGACGGTGGCGGAGGCCCTCCTGGGGGTGATCGGGAAGGAGGGGACGCTCGTGATGCCGTCGTTCAACCACCGGGGCGCGGAGGTGTTCAACCCGCTGGCCACGCCGACCACGAACGGGGCGATCCCGGACGCCTTCTGGAGGCGGCCCGACGCCGTGCGCAGCCTGCACCCCACCCACCCGGTGGCGGCCGTGGGGCCGAAGGCGGAGGCGTTCTGCCGGGACCATCTGGAGATCGGGATCTGGGAGCGGGAGAGCCCCATCGGGCGGGTGATCCATGGGGGGGGATATCTCCTGCTACTGGGCGTGGACCACAATGCGAGCACGGCCTACCACGTGGCCGAGGCCGCCATCCCGTGCGGGTGTACGGACCCGTTCGGGAACGTGGACCGGGTGGTCGGGCCGGACGGAGAAGTCCGCGAAGTGCGGGGGCTGGCGTTCCGGGGCGCGCTCTGTCCCGTACCTCCCTCTCGACTTAACGAGACCCTCGACCGCCGGAGGCTCCAGCGGCACGGCAAGGTCGGCCGGGCAGATGCGACGCTGGTGAAGGCGTTCGACCTGTACCACGTCCGCCGCGAACACCTGAAGGACGTGTGTCCGACGTGTACCATCCAGCCGAGGATTCGAGAATAGAAACAGGGATCAGGGGTCGGGGGCTGGGGGCCGGGGAAAACCTAAACCTAAAACAACCTGGTGTTGCTTTTCCTGACCCCTGACCCCTGGCCCCTGATCCCTATGCTTCTCTTACAAAAAAGGAGAACGACATGAAAAAAATCCGGCTGATCCACGTGGGTGTGGGGGGGCGGGGGAAGTGGCCCGTGAGGCGGGTGACGGAGCGGGAGGATTTTGAGAGCGTGGCCTTCGTCGATGTCAACGAGACGAACCTGAACGCGGCGCTGGAGGTCTCCGGGCTGTCCGAATCGGCCTGCTTCCGATCGCTCCAGGTGGCGCTGGAGAAGGTGGAGGCGGACGCAGTCGTGGTGATCACCCCGCCCCACCTCCACGCGGCACAGTGTCTGGAGGCGGTGCGGGCGGGCAAGCACGTGCTGGTGGAGAAGCCCTTCACGATCAACCTGGCGGAGGCGCGGCAAGTCGTGCAGGAGGCCGATGCGAAGGGGGTCCGGGTGGCGGTCTGCCAGAACGCCCGGTACGCGGCCCAGTCCGTGACGATCCACCGGCTGGTACGGGAGCGGGTCTATGGAAAACCCTTCTTCGGGCTGATGACGAAGTTTGGCTGGCGACCGGGCACGCACCACTCCGGAAAGGTTCGGCACTCCTACCTCTGGGAGCGGGGCATCCACGACCTGGACACGATGCGGTTTCTGTTCGACGCGCAGCCGACGCAGGTCTGGGGGCACAGCTTCAACCCCCCCTGGAGCCCTTACAACCACGGGGCCGGGGCGTACGCCTGGGTGTCGTTTGAGGGGGGCGCGACCTGCGGCTACCTCTGCACTTTCGCGGCGCACAAGGGGGGCTCCAGTCTGCGCATCGACCTGGAGGGGGGGACGCTGGAGCAGGTGGGCAACGAGGTCCGGCTGCGGCGGCCCGGGACGGATCAGGACGAGGTCCTTCCGCTGGACCCCGCGCCGGCGGCGGAGGCGGTGCTGATGGACGGCTTTCACCGCTATGTGACTGAGGGGATCGAGCCGGCGTTCGGCGGGCACAACAACCTGACCACGATGGCCCTGGTGGAGGCCGTGGGCGTGGCGTCGGATGAGGGACGGGTGGTGGATTTTCAGGCGTATCTGAAGGGGTGAGGATGTTCACTAAAAGACCCGCTGGATGCCCCTCAGTTCTACTGAGGGGAGGAAAGCGGGGGTTTTGAGTTGATAATCGTGGTTTGGGTTTGATATATTGACGGTATGGCTATCCAAAGATCATCCCATGCCGTCTATGACCTGAAGTATCAT
>SICM01000207.1 GCA_009694805.1 Candidatus Latescibacterota bacterium | reverse complement strand
CTGATGCAGACCCTGGAGCATACCCCCGTGTTCGTCCACGCCGGCCCGTTCGCCAACATCGCGCACGGCAACTCCTCGATCCTGGCCGACCAGATCGCGCTGAAGCTGTCCGACTACGTGGTCACGGAGAGCGGGTTCGGGGCCGACTGCGGCATGGAGAAGTTCTTCAACATCAAGTGCCGGTATTCGGGCCTGGTGCCTGACTGCGTGGTGGTGGTGGCCAGCATCCGGGCGCTCAAGATGCACGGGGGGGTGGGGCGCATCGTGGCGGGCAGACCGCTGCCCAAAAAACTGGTGACGGAGAACCTCCCGGCGCTGGAGAAGGGGTGCGCGAACCTGGACAAACACATCCAGAATGCGCGTCTGTTCGGCATCCCGGTGGTGGTGGCGATCAACCGGTTCACGACGGACACGGACGCGGAGATCGAACTGGTGAGGCACCGGGCGAAGGCCGCCGGGGCCGAGGACGCGGTGCCGTCGGAGGTCTGGGCGAAGGGTGGGGAGGGGGGCGCGGCCCTGGCCGAGGCGGTGGTGCGGGCCTGCGAGAGGCCGTCGAACTTCCGGTTTTTGTATGACCTGGAGATGCCCATCAAGGAGAAGATCGAGACCATCGCCACGAAGATCTACGGGGCCTCCGGCGTGGACTACGCCCCTCTGGCCGACGAGAAGATCGAGCGCTACACCGAACTCGGGTTCGACAGGCTCCCCATCTGCATGGCCAAGACGCATCTCTCCCTGTCGCACGAGCCATCATGGAAGGGCGCACCGAAGGACTTCCGCCTGCCCGTCCGGGACATCCGCGCCTCCCTGGGCGCGGGTTTCCTGTACCCCCTGTGCGGGGAGATGCGGACGATGCCCGGCCTCTCCACCGAACCCGGCTTCACGAAGATAGACATCGACGCGGACGGGAAGGTCGTGGGGTTGTCTTAAAAACCGGTTCATCCGCAGATGTACGCAGATACACTCAGATGGGTTTCTATCTGCGCCTATCTGCGTCATCTGCGGATTGTCTTGTTTGTTAGAGGACTCTCAATGGAAGCGAAAATTCTGGACGGCAACAGGGTGGCCGAGGCGATGCGCGCGGAGATGAAGGCCGAGATCGCCCGGCTCAAAAAAGGACACGACCTCGTGCCGGGTCTAGCCGTGGTCCTGGTGGGGGACAACCCGGCGTCCGTCTCCTATGTGAAGGGGAAGCGGAAGGCGTGCGCCGAGGTGGGCATTCACTCCATCGAGCATAAGTTCGACGCAAATTTGCCCGAGGGAGATCTGCTCGGACTGATCGACCGGCTGAGCGCGGACCCGAAGGTCCACGGCATCCTGGTCCAGCTCCCGCTCCCCAGACAGATCGACGAGCAGAAGGTCCTGCTGGCCATCCACCCGGACAAGGACATCGACGGGTTCCACCCGGTCAACGTCGGGAAGATGGTGATCGGGGAGGAGGGCTACCTCCCCTGCACGCCGCACGGCATCCAGCAGATCCTCCTGCGCAGCGGGGTTCAGGTCGAGGGGAGACACGTGGTGGTGGTGGGGCGGAGCAACATCGTGGGCAAGCCCATCGCCAACATCCTCCTCCAGAAGAAGCCGGGGGCCAACGCCACGGTGACGATCTGCCACACGGGCACGAAGGACATGGCGTATTTCACGAGACAGGCGGACATCCTGATCGTGGCCGCGGGTCGCCCCAACACGGTGACGGCGGACATGGTGCGGGAGGGGGTCGTGGTGGTGGACGTGGGAGTGAATCGCATCCCGGACGCCTCGAAGAAGAGCGGCTTCCGGCTGGTGGGAGACGTGGATTTCGAGGGGGTGAAGCAGAAGGCCGGAGCCATCACGCCGGTGCCAGGGGGCGTGGGACCGATGACGATCACCATGCTGCTCCACAACACCGTCCAGTCAGCGAAGAGGCATCACGGGATAGAGAGATGAAAGAACAGATGTCAGGTATCAGGTGTCAGGTGTCGGGGAAAAACAGAGGTGATTTTGGGTTTACCTGAAACCCGATACCCGATACCGCTTTTTTTCTAGAGGTTCCCATGAAACGCGTCGCCAAGTTCGACGGGCCGTTCAACGTCGGCATCGAGGAGGTGGAGGTCCCGCAGGTCTCCGACACGCAGGTCCTCATCCGGGCCGTGGTCTCCCTGATCAGCCGGGGGTCCGAGATCTGGAGGCGTTACGTCCTGTCCGGCCCCGTGGACCACGCCATGATGGGCTACTCCCTGGCCGGCGTCGTGGAGGCCGTGGGGCGCCGGGTCACGGGGCTGGCGCCCGGGGACCGCGTCGCGGCCCTGGCCCCCCACGCGGAATATGCGGTCGTGGAGGTCGTGAACAGCAAGCACCTCTCCCCGGTGGTACGTCTGCCTGACACGGTGTCGTTCGAAGCCGGGACCTTCTGGCCCCTGGCCACGAGTTCCGTCCTCTGGGTGCGCGAGGTGGCCGCCCGGAAAGGGGACGCGATGGTGATCCTGGGCCAGGGCCTCGTGGGCAGCGGCTGCCTTCAGGTCGCCCGGGCCGACGGCCTGGCCCGCCTCATCGCCGTGGACGCCCTCCCCCTCCGGTGCGACCTGGCCCGCCGGCTGGGCGCGGACGAGGTGATCGACGCCTCGGCGGAGGACCCGGTGGCCGCGGTGAAACGGCTGACCGGCGAGGACGGGGCGGACATCGTTGTGGAGGCCGTGGGCGGACGGGCCGGGGCAAAGGCGTTCGCGCAGGCGCAGGACATGGTGCGCCGGGGGGGCCTCATCCAGGTCATCGGCCTCTACGAGAACGAGCCCCTGCCCCTCGATTCGGGCAAGATCCAGGGCCGCCGGGTCGTGGGGGGGTACAGCCGGGGCGACCTCCGGCCGGAGGCGTCCGACCGGGCCCTCTCCCTCCTCGCGGAACGCCAGATCCGGGTGGAGGACATGATCACCCACCGCTTCCCGTTCGACCGGGCCTCGGAGGCCTTCGACCTCCTCTACAACCGCCTCGGCGAGACGATGGCCGTGATGCTGGTGTGGGGGTAAAAAAAACAGACCACAGATCACGGACGCTTAAGGGTCCTGTGGTCTGTGGTCTGTGGTCTTTCACCTCTCGCGGTCTCACGATTTCTGCCCGAACACCTCCGCAAACAGGAAGAAGTCCTCGAATCCCACCTCGCCGTTCTGGTCCAGGTCGAACCGGATCTCGTATCCGGCGCCTGTCTTCTTCGTCCCGAACCCCCCTGCGAACAGGAAGAAGTCGTCGAAGTTCACCCCCCCGTCCCCGTTGAAATCCGCCGAAGCGCCGGCCGCCCGCGACACGAACGTGATCTCAAAGATGCCGTTGCCAAATGTCCCGGCGTAGAGCGTGGGCGCTGCCAGGGCAAAAGCGCTGATGTTCAGGTTTCCCAGCCCGAGGTTGAACGCCTCCCAGGCCGCCCCCCCATTCGTACTCTTGAAGGCCCCGGCCTCCGTCGCGGCATAGACCGTCGTCGGGCTGGCGGGGTTCACGACCAGGGATTGAACGATGGTCCCCTGCAGACCGGGGCTGGCCGCCGTCCAGGTCGTCCCCCCGTCCGCACTCTTGAAGACCCCGCCGCCGGCCGTCCCGGCGTAGACCGTGGCCGTGGCCTGCGGGTCCACCGCCAGGATTGCCACATTGGGCGTCGTCAGGCCGTTGTTCATCAGACTCCAGGCCCCCCCGCCCGTGGTCGTCTTGAAGACGCCACCCGATGTCCCGGCATAGAGCGTCTGTGGCTGTCTCGGATCCAGGGCCACCATCCGGATGTTCACGGTGTTCGGGATCCCGGAGTTGATCGCCTGCCAGTTGGTCCCGCCGTCCGGACTCTTGAGGATCCCCCCCAGGTCGCTCACGGCATAGATCGTCAAGGGCGCGGTGGGGTCTATCACCAGGGAAAACACGTTCAGGTCCACCAGGCCCGGGTGATAGGCCCAGACGACGCCCCCATCCTCGCTCCTGAAGATCCCCTGGTTCGTCCCCGCGTACATCCTGGAAGGCGTCTGGGGATGGAAGGCGATGGCGTAGACCGAAGCGCCGCTCAGGCTGAAGGCCCACGTCTTTCCGGCGTCCGAAGTCCTGTAGAGCCCCTGCCCCGTGCAGGCGTAGAGCGTCCCGGCCTGCGTCGGGTCCAGCGCCACGTCGAACACGAGCATCGACGAAATCCCCGCGTTGGAGGCCGTCCACGCCGTCCCGCCATCCAGGCTCTTCATCACCCCTCCTCTGGACCGGCCGACGTAGACCGTGGAAGGGGATCGGGGATCGATCACCAGGGAAAAGATCCTGGACGTGGTCTGGCCGGCGTTGGTCGCCTTCCAACTGGCGCCGCCGTCCGTGCTCTTGTAGACCCCTGCGCCGCTCGTGCCGACGTAGAGCGTCGCGGACGTCTGAGGGTCCAGCGCGACGGTGAAGATCGCGTTGTTCGCCGGCAGTCCGGTGCTGGACGCCCGCCACGTCGAGCCGCCGTTCTGGCTCTTGTAGACGCCGGCCTCCGTGGCCGCGTAGACCGTGGAGGTCGTCTGGGGGTCCACCGCCACGGAAAACGTGACCCGGTTGCTCGGCAGCCCGGAGTTGATCCCCCCCCACGTCGAGCCCCCATTCGTGCTCTTGTAGACGCCCGAACTCGTCCCGAGGTAGACCGTCGAGGACGCCCCGGGGTCAAGCGTCAGGGAGTAGACCGCCAGCCCCGTCAGGGTCGGACTGACCGATGCCCAGGAGTTCCCCCCGTCCGTGGTCTTGAACAGACCGGCATCCGTCCCGGCGTAGATCGTCGACGGCGTCTGCGGGTCGATGGCCAGGGACTCCAGCGACAGTTCCGTCAGGCCGTTGCTGGCCGCCGTCCAGGTCGCCCCCCCGTCCGTGGACCTGAACACCCCGCGCTCCGTGCCCGCGTACAGCGTGGAGGGCGCGCCGGGGGCCAGATGGAGGGCGACGACCGACTGCCCGGTCAGACCGACGTTGATCGTCTTCCAGGTCGCCCCGCCGTCCACGCTCTTGTAGACCCCCCCGGCGTCCGTCCCGGCATAGACCGTGGCCGAGGCCTGCGGGTCGACCGCCAGAGAGTAGATGCTCCCCCATTCAGGCCCCAGGCCGGTCCAGACATTCTGCCCGGCCCACACCTCCCCGGCCATGACAACGCTCCACGCAAGCACGAGACTGAGGTAGTTCATCATCCTCCCCATACGCCTCCTTGTGTATCGCCCTCCCTGTGTGAATCGCATCTCGTATCTCGTCATAGGTTTTTCCGAGATACGCTTCACGTTTCACGAAATACGTCTTTCAGATCGCGTTCAGCGCCTTCGCGAAGTCCACGTCGGACTGCGTGATCGCCCCGGCGCTGTGCGTCGTCACGGAGACCTTCAACGTCTTCGTGCGGCTGTCCACGGCCAGGTCCGAGTGGTGGTTGTTCCGGTCCATCGTGTCCAGCACGCCTCGCAGGAACGGCATGAGCTGCGCGAATTTCTCGAACTTCCACTCCCTGACGAGCGCGCTCCCCTCCCGCCGCCACCCGTTGAGCGAGCGAAGCGCCTCCTGAATCTGCGCGTCGTTGAGCAGGGTCTTGTTCTCGGTCGCCACGGGAACCTCCTCTATTGTGAGTCCAGAGTTCAGAGTCCAGAGTCACAGGTTTGACCTGGCCCCTGGGCTCGCGACTGTTTTTATAATATAACCGATCTGCCGGACCCCTGCAACGGATTTGACCCGGCCGCTGGTCAGCCGCCATTTCCGGCTTGACATTTCGTGAAGCGTGACATAGTTTACCTCTGTCCACAAATAGTTGGAGAGAAAGTCGTTCATCCGCGATCTGGAGGTTCTTCCCATGACGATCGTCGACACCCACGTCCACGTCGGGCTCAAAAAATATGAGCCTGTGGAGGCCCTGCTGGACCAGATGAACCGCAACCGGATCGACAAGGCCGTCCTCGTCCAGTACATGGGCAACCCGGACAACACCTACATGGCCGAATGCATGCGCGCCAACCCGGGGCGGTTCGCCGGCGTGGCCATCGTGGATTCGACGCAGTCCGATGCCCCGGAGCGCCTCGCCTACTGGGTGAGGGAGCACGGGATGGGAGGGGTACGGTTGAACGTGGGGCTTCTGGAGCGGGAGAAGCCGGTCTGGCTCAAGGCCGCGGAACTGGGGATCGTCGTCAGCGCGGCGGGGTCTCTTGCCGCGCTCGCCTCCGACGCATTCGCGAAATTTGTGAAGGACACGTCCGACCTCCGCTTCCGGATCGAGCATCTGGGTCACCCCGACGTGACTGAAAAGCCGCCCTATCCCGTCTACAGCAGGGTCCTGAAACTCGCCGACCATCCGCACGCCTCCCTCAAGCTGTCGGGGATGTATTCCTACAGCAAGACCGACTACCCCTACGAGGACACCTACCCGTTCGTCCGGGCGGGCCTGAAGGCCTTCGGGCCGGAGCGCCTGACCTGGGCCACGGACTTTCCGCCGGTGTCCGCAAGAGAGGGGTATCGCAACGCCCTGGACCTCTGGAGGACCTTTCCGGGGTTCTCCCCCGAGGAGCGGGAATGGATCATGGGGAAAGCGGCGCTAAAAATCTGGAATCTGTAGGGGAACGGCATGCTAAGGCTTTCGACCCCATTGCGCGGAGATGAATCTCCGCGCTGCCTCTACAAAGCCCGGACAGGCCGGGCTAAAAAAAACAGGAGTTCGCTTTCAGCGGACTTCCTGTGCGTAGCGCGGGAATTCATTCCCGCGCTATGTTGTACCGTCCTCCTGGTCTTTGTCCTGGCCGGGTGCGGCTCGGATGCCCCCCTCGCCCCATCTTCGCCCCCCCCTTCCCTGTTTCAGGGAGTGACGTTCGGCTACGTCAGGGAGTCGGAACTCAACACCTATCTCCGGGCGCTTGCCCGGATTCTGCCCGATTTCCATCTGATCGTCGACGAGCAGGCCGTCCTCTTCACGGACTGGTCGGGCGGCCGGATCAACACGTACTGGACGCGGGTCTACGCGAACAACCTCATCCTCCGCATCCAGGCCTATTCCCGAAACGCCGCCACCATCCGGCTGACCAGCCCCGAACTCATCCAGCTCCACGGCCAGCTCCTGAAGGCGATGCAGACGCTGGAGGGGGCCATCGTGGACTTCAGCAACGCCATCGACCAGGCCAACGCGAAGCTCGGTCAGTTCAACCTGGCCATGGACCGCTACACGCAGCAGTTGAGCGGCCTCGCCGGACAGCCGATCAGCTTCTTCGCCCAGTAGACCTCCCCTCCCGGCCCCCTTCCCGACAGAAGCGCATATCCGTGGACCAAAATAGCGCACAGATCCTTCGATCCGATTTTAATTTGTAATCTCCTAAGAGTCCGTACGGAAATTCGCTCTGAGGCCCGAAAGCGAGCGAGAAGGCGTTGGGCAAGGCTTGCGAAGGAGGCGCATCTGTGAAGATGCGGCGACTGAGCGTAACGCAGACCATCGCCTTCGCAGCCGCTTGAAGCCCGGATGGGATTTCCGTACGGACTTTAATTCGCCATTTTCTGACCGTGGGCGATGGCCCGGCGGACCTTCTCGGTCCAGGGGGCTTCCACGATGGCATAATAAGTGAAGCCCTTTTCCCCATCCCGGTCAAAATAGCTCCTGGACATCCAGCGGTCCTCCAGGACGGCCTGCCGGAAGGCCCTGCTCAGGCGGGCGGGGAGACCGCAAAGCCTCCGCGCCTTCTCCTGCGCCGCCGGGCCGGGGGGCATGGCCAGGACCTCGTCGGCCCAGTGCCACCCCCGGACGAGGGTCGCCGGAAACGCGAACCAGCGCCGGAGGTAGTCCACCCTCAGGCGCACCAGCGGGTCCCGCGACGCCCTGGAGGCGCGGGCCAGGATGGTCTCCAGCACGTCCACGTCTTCGAGCGTGAAGCGAGGGGCCTGGTCGTGGATCCCCCAGAGCCCCTCGAACCACCGTCCCTCGCGTGAGCGCGTCCAGATCTCCTCTGTTTTGTCGTAGAAGGCCCTCACCTCCCCCGCTGCTCCCCTGAATAACCGCTCAAAGAACGCATTCAGCAGTTTATCTACATCCTGGTCCGCATTCCACCAGAGCTTGGAGGCCAGATAGACGTGCGGCCCGAAGCCGGCCCAGTGAGGATAGGCCTCGGCGTAAAAGCCTTTGACGCCCGTCGCATGTTGAACCCGGATGTCGGCGGCGATCAGACGGGGGAAATACCGTGGGGGCATCCAGGCCAGGCCGTAGTAATCGTAATTGCAGACGTGGTCGCACTTCTCGACCCACGACCGCATGAACGCGCGGTCCTTGTCCCGGTACGCCGGGTCGAAGTGCTGCGAGGTGTCCTGGGTCAGGTAGATGGCTACGTTGGGCGCCAGGCGGTCGATGTGCCGGGGGGGCGGCCTCCCGCAGAATCTCGCCCGCGCCGTCGGGCAGGACGATGGCGGTTTTGGAGATACCCTTATCCGCCAGGGTGAGCGTCTTTGCAGATGCCACGTCAGGACCTCCGGAAAAGGAAAGGATAAAGGATAAAGCGTTTTTCTTTCCGCCTTCATCCTTTATCCTTCATCCTTCTCTTTTTTTAAACTCACCTTACGCAGCGCGGGGAGAATTGATTAAATTTGGGGTATGACCAACAAAGACCTTCTTGACCTGTATAGCGATTACCTCATCAGTTCGTTTGGGCAAACGACTGCGACTGGTTTGGCATCGCTGCTGGGCGGGACAGTTA
>SICM01000206.1 GCA_009694805.1 Candidatus Latescibacterota bacterium | reverse complement strand
GGACGCTTCCACTACACTCCGATTCCCCAAACGGCAAACCCAGCTCACGTGCTTCACCTTTCCCGTTCATCTATATCTTTCCTCTCCGCCCTGCTCAGTAAACTCCGGGGTGCAAGTGTCTCATCCAATATAGGCAGACTGGGAGTCGACTTCGACCGAGAAGGTCTCGTAGAAGACCTGCGCCACCATCCGGCCGGCCTCCATCCGGAGGTCGCCGGTTCTGACCGGGTAGGCGTCGTCCCCGATCCGCACGGTGGACCAGAGGGGATCGTGCTTGGACTTGAGGCCGGAGAGGATGACGCCCGCCCGCTCGTGGGAGATGTGAAGCAGGGTCTGCCGGTCGAGCGCATAGTCGCTCTTCGGCGCGATCTCCCGGTTGAGCGCCCGCATGGCCGAGAGGCCCATCGTCCAGCCGCCGGACCGGGTGACGCCGAGGGGCATGGCGATGCGGAACGTCCCCTCCCGCAGAGGTTCCGGGACTGCGCCGTCCCCGAATTCCACGTGGCCGAGTTCCACGTCCATCCGGGCGAGGCCCTCCAGGCTCATCCCGTCGAAGCGGACCGTGCCGTGGTCCGGGTCGAGGGCCATCCGGAGGAATCCGCGGCCTTCGGGCGTGAGGGCGTGGAGGGCGATGCCGTAGGAACCCAGGCCGTGTGGGTTCGCCCGCTCGTCCGTGAAGGCCAGCGCGTGGAACCGGGCGTCCACGAGGCTGCGGTAGAGCGCCCCGCACCGGGCGAACCGCTCCCGGTCGGCCCGGCCCCGCCATTTCTGGACGAGGTAGGCGCAGCCGGCGGTCAGCGGGGTGTAGACCAGGCTGGGGCCGCCCTCGCGCGCGTCGTTGGTGTGCTCCTCGAAGTAGCCTTCGGGATGTCCGTAGGCGACGAGGCGGTCCGTGAAGTCGCCCGCGAGCGTCTGCCAGTCCGGGCGGCCCAGGACGGCCCCGGTTTTGTAGATGCCCTCGGCGGCGATGGCGACGTGGTTGATGCCGGTCCCGAAGCCCCGGTTGTCCAGCGCCGGGGTCCGTTCGCGCAGGCCGTGGAAGTGATGAAGCATGTCCTCGGCTGTGCGGATCAGCAGGGCGCGCCATTCGGACGCCTCTGCGGGACTCAGCATCCCGTGGATTCGCTCATAGCAGAGGACGAGGTGGAGCTGCGCCCGGCGGATGGGGGTCGTGTAGCCCTCCTTCGGACGCCACTCGTCCATGTAGAACCGGGTGTTGTCGAAGATGCGCCGGACCAGGGCGAGGGCCTGTTCGTTCCCCTCCGAGGCGAGGGTCCCCAGGACGGAGACGCCGCACGCCTGGTAGTCGTAGTAGTTCACGGACATCTCCGCCTTCTTGAGGAGGGGATTGGCCTGGGCGTAGGCCGTCCCCCCTTCTGTGTAATAATCCAGGGCGCGGGGGAGGATTGCGGCGCGAATCCGGGCGCGGACCTTTTCCACAAACTCCGGGTGGAGGCCTTCGGCGGCGAGACGGGGATCGATCATGGGTTCTCCGGGGTGGTGTTCTGTCAGGGTTGAAATGAAGGTCGGTCATTCTGAGGCGGAGGGAACCGGAGGCGAAGAATCTCCAGAACCAGATGCTTCGTCGCTCAGCGACAGGGACCGCACTCCGAATGAGAAGATGCCCGCTCAGAGTCTTCCTTATCGGCCTCTCCCACCTTTCTTGCTCGTGCAAGAAAGGTGGGGCCAAAGAAACACGCGCCTCAGGCGCCGGCGAGGCTTGAGCGCGGCGTAAATGCTCCCCCTGTCAGATCAGAGAATTGATGGCCGCGACAGGGGCGTTGCCTCGGATGGGCCGTTATCAAGGGGGATTCCGACGCCGCGCTACCCTGGTTTCGGGTTAAAGAAGAGTCTCTGGAACCGATCTGTTTTTAGCCCGGCGTAGCCGGGCTTCTTATTTGTAGCAGGGCGGTGGAACGCGACAGGTAGGAGCGTTTGGTGGCTGGGGAATTCATTCCCGCCCTGCTGCGTGACATCGTTGATCGTCGGCAGGTTGTGACAGGCGGACTTTGTATGGGTAGCGAGGGAGTTCACTCCCTCGCAAAGAAGCGGCGCGCCGCTTGTCATTTTGACAAGACTGTTCCCCCTTTCCTTCAGGAAAGGGGGAGGGGGGGATAGGTCTGCATCACTCGGGTTTCAGATTGGGCTCCCGGGGCAGAAGCTGGAGGGGCTGGACGATCTTCCGGCGCTCCGGGGTGAGCCGCTTCAGCAGCTCCGGAGAGGGCTGGTAGCCGTGCCGGAAATTGCCCCAGGACGGGCCGTAGCGGTAGACCACGATGCGCCGGATGCCGGGGTTCGCCCGCTTGGCGGAGCCGTGGGAGATGCCGTCCACGAACAGCAGCGCATCTCCCGCCTCCATGTGGACTTCGATCGCCCCCTCGATCCCCTCCACGGTGGCCCCCTGGGCCATCCGATGCCGGTCGTAGTGCGGATGCTTGAAGTTGGACTTGTGGCTGCCGGGGATGAGCATGGTCCCGCCATCGCCGGGGCCGATGTCCGTCAGGGCGGTCAGGACGTTGACCTGCCCGCACATGAACCGCCCGTTGTGGTAGCGGAACTGGTTGCGGTGGATGGGGGGATAGCCCCCGGAGTGGAGGCCGATGGCCTCGCCCGGCGCCCGGAAGTTGGCGAGGTTCTCGTCGATGAACAGGGGGCCGTGGTGGTAGTCGAACGTCCCCTCCCCCCCGACGAAGTGTTTCACCCGGTCGATCCAGGAGGGGTGGTCGATCAGCTTTTCAAACGGCTCGCCCGCCTCGTAGATCTGCTGGTAGTTGAGGCCGTCCGTCTGGCCGTAGGCGTGGGCGTGGACGTAGCCGTACCATTGGCCGGGCTTCATCGGAGGGACGGTATCCAGGCAGGCGTTGAGGTCCGCCACCTCCGCCGGGGTCAGCGCCCCTTTCAGATGGAGATAACCCCGCAGGTCGAACAGATAGGCGTCGAGATCGTCAACCATGCATCCTCCTCAGACAGAAAGCGTGAAGCGTGAGAAGCCCTCACCCCCAGCCCCTCTCCCGCATGCGGGAGAGGGGTGGCAGGCGCAGCCTGACGGGGAGAGGGCCGAGATACGTTTTATTCCCCGCCGACGGCCTGATCGATCTCATCCAGCCAGATGACCATTTCCGCGGTGAAGTCGTTCTGAACCTTCTCCCCCGGCCCCCAGCTCCCGTCCTGGGTCTGCGCCTTGATCAAGTTATCGCCCACGCGGACGGCCATCGCCCGGTACTTCGATTCGCCCGTCAGGGTGTAGAGGAGGGAGGCGGCCCACCCCACCTTCCCGGCGCGCAGGAGGTGGAACAGGTAGTCCCCCGCCCCCTCTGCGAATCGCATGTAGTCCCTGGCCAGGTCCAGCCATTCCGTCTCGCCCGTGGCCTGGTAGAGCCGGCAGAGGAACCCGCCGGCGATGCCGGGGTGGAAGAAGTACTGGTCGCGCGTCGCGTCCTGCGCGCAGACGTAGCGGATGTCGTCCGCCGGGTCCGGAACTGTGTGGAGGCCCGTGGCCCGACTGAAGACGCTGTAGAGCTGTTTGGGATAGTTGGGCTGCTGGCGCATGACCTCTTTCATCCATCGGCCCACGCCCTGTGCGACTTCCAGACGACCCGCGCAGAGCGCGGCCTGACCGCACCCGCTCACCACCCACATGTCCTGGAGCGTCTCGGGGGTCCGCTCGGTCGGGCTGGAGTAGAACCCTCCGCTGAGGGGGTCGTGGAACCCCATCAGGAAGTCCATCCCTTGCTGCGCCAGGTCGTACTGACCGAGGCGGTCCGCGCCCAGGACGACCCAGGTGTTGTAGTAGGCGTAGTAATATCCGTGACCCTCCTCCGGACGCGGGCCGAAGTCCCCCTCCGGGGTCATGCCGTGCCGGCGAATCCACTGGCAGAGGCGGTGCGCGGCCCGGGTCTCCCCGCACACGTGGAAGGCGGTGGGGACCTTGTAGTAATCCGTGAGGCCCCTTGCTTCAGGGCCGAAGGCCCCGTCGGGCCGGAGCTGCTTCAGGAGGTATTCACAGCCCCGGTCTCGCGCGGTACGGAAACGATCAGCAGGGTTCATAAAGCCTCCAGGGATGAATGTCATAAAAATAAGGACTTTCGCGTTATCGCAAGGCGATAAAAGGAGTCCGCTTTAGCGGACTTGGTTTAGAGGTAGCACGGGTGTTTACGCCCGTGCGGAGGATGGCGATGTCTTATCTTCATGTCATTCGACTCCAGAGATTTAAAGGAGGTGGGCGAAGGCGTCGCCGACGATCCCGGCCATCGCCTCGTGGATGCGGCCATTGGTGGCCATCACATCGCCCTGCATGTAGGCGCCCTGGCCGCGAAAGTCGGTGATGCGCCCCCCGGCCTCGGACAGGATCACGGCCCCGGCGGCGATGTCCCACGGAGACAGGCCCCATTCCCAGAAGCCGTCCGCCCGCCCGGCGGCCACGTAGCAGAGGTCCAGGGCCGCGGCCCCGCACCGGCGGAGGCTGCGCGACCGGCGCATGAGCGCGGAGAAGCTGGCGACGTAGGCGTCGGCGTGGGAGACCTGCTTGAACGGGAAGCCGGTCATGAGGAGGGCGTCCTCGATCCGGGCGCAGGATGACACGCGGAGGGGAGCGCCGTTGAGGGTCGCGCCCCGGCCCCGCTCCGCCGCGAAGAGTTCCTGACGCAGGGGGTCGTAGACCACGCCGAGGAGGAGGTCCTCGCCTCGCGCCAGGCCCACGGAGACGCAGAAGAACGGGATGCCGTAGACGAAGTTCGTGGTCCCGTCCAGGGGGTCGATGAACCAGCGGTATTCGGCTGACCCCGCAGAGGCCCCTCCTTCTTCTCCCGTGATGGCGTGGTCCGGGAAGGCGCTCCGGAGGACCTCCGAGACGCGTTGCTCGGACTCCCGGTCCGCCTCGGCCACGAAGTCGTTGGGGCCTTTGAGGGCGATCTGATCGTCACGCAGTCGGGCGTGATACCGGAGGAGCGTCTCCCCTCCAGCCTTTGCCGCGCGGATGGCCGTCTCGATCATGCGCTCACCGCCTCCCCCACCCTCGGCAGCACGTAGGGCCCTTTGGGGATGACGACGATGCGGGCCTCCGGGCCGTATTCGGCGAGGGCCTGGGTGACGCCATCCTCGACGGAGGGGACGAGATCGACGAGAATCCGTCCGCGCGCGCCTTCGGGGATGCCCTCGCTGTAGAGCTGGACCTTTGCCCGGCGGAGGACCTTGCAGAGTTCCTGGATCTGCCACTGGTCGATGGTGAAGAAGCCCGGCGCGGCCGCGGCCTCGAAGAAGGCGTCCGCGCTCTCCGTATGGGTCAGCAGGTCCTGAAACTCCCGGCTGCCGAGGCCCTCGGCGCACCGGGCGGCGATGAGGATGGTCCCCCCGTCCCGCACGATCGGGAGGGCGGCGGTCATCCCCTTCACGGCCTGGTAGAAGGTCAGGTCGAGTGGGTGACCCGCGCTGGTGGTCACGACGAGGTCCACCGGCTCGGGCACCAGGGCCAGTGCCTGTCCCCGGGCCGAGGTCACGCCCGCCTGATGCGCCTCCTCCAGGTCCCCCGCGAAGACGCCGGTGACGCGCCGGGCCTCGTCCATCGTGACGTTCAGGATGAAGTCCACGCGGGCCTTTTTCGCGACTTCCAGCGAGAACGCGTGGACCGGGTTGCCTTCCAGGACGCCCTCCGTGGCCCGCTCGTGCGAGAGGATGGAGAACCCGTGGAACGCGCGGATGGTGTCCGCCCCGCAGATGCCGGGGCAGATGGCCTTCCGTCCGCCGGAATAGCCCGCCATCAGATGGGGCTCGATCAGGGCCGTGGCGATCCGGAGGTCCGCCTCCAGGTAGGTCTTATCGACCCAGATGGGCGCACCGGAGGCGGTCTGGCCCAGGTAGGCGTGGGTGTCCCTCTCGCGGGCCCTGTGGTTGACGATCCGGTAGCGCTGCGCGATCTCCGGGCCGAGCATCTCGACCAACTCGTCCCCTTCGTTGGGCCGGTGCAGGCCCGTGCCGACGAGTATGGTGATTCGATCTCGGGGGATTCCGCACGCTTCGAGGGTGCGAAGCATCGGAGGGAGGATGACTCCATTCGGGACGGGGCGGGTGATGTCGGAGATGACGATGCAGGCGCTGCGGCGACCTTTTGCCAGGTCCGCAAGAGGGGGTGAGGTGATGGGATGGTTCAGGGACTGTTCCACCGCTGATGTTGCATCCGGAAGGGGCGGGGGGCAGCTCAGGTTGAGGACATCGATGTGGAGGCTGTCGGGCAGGTCGATGGGCAGACCGTCTTTGCCGTAGTCGAGTTGGATGCGCATGATAACCTCTGCGAGGTGCGAAGAAGGGGTATCCTATGAGGCAAGGCTCTTCAGGGATCGTGAAGGAAGATAGTGGGACAGGATGGCCAGGGCATACATGAAAATGGCCAACAGGTAGAGAAAACGAAACCCCATATACATCGAGTGGTATTCCAGCACCCCTCCGGTCATGGCGCCGAGGATGTTGACGGCCATCGCCCCGGCCACGTCCTGGGTGCGCGCCAGCAGGGAAGAAAAGACCATGCCCGAGAAAAATATCGGACAGGTCAGGAGGATGAGGGTGCTGATTTTGGCCGGAATGGAAGCGCCAAACCCGCCCTGACCGGAGATCAGATAACCCGCCAGCAGACTTGCCATGAGCAACAGAAACCAAGGAATCGTGCCCCGTATGCGAAACCATTGCACGGCGCAGTTGGCCAGGAAGGCCATGACCAGGATGCCGGATATCGCTATGCCGATGACCTGCCAGGTATTCCCGAATGTCAGCCCCAGTTCCGTGATGGCCTTCGTCTCCACCAGCATGAACCCTGCACCGAGGAAAAAGAAGGCGGAACTGCTGAACGCCGGCTTCTGTTTCGTGAAGTTAAAAGTCGTGATTAAGGAGAGCAGGAGGATGAGCCCCAGCATCCCAAAGTATGAGACCGGATAGACACGTCTGGGCATGTAAAAAAACGGCCAATCGTCGGTCGAGACATCCGCTGAAATTTCAGGATTGGCATAGCGTTTCGTGATATCCTAAAACCCAGCGGATGTCAATAAGCTGTCGTTGAGACTTAAGACGCCCTTGCGGGATTGGAGAAATATGACGGAGTTGTCATACCCTGTACGGATGCAAACAGGTGGCTTCCCTTCAAACGCCTCGTTCATCATCAGATATATTTTTCTTCCGAGTTCATCCGAGATGACGCAGAATGACAGACTCAAAAGTCCGTCCTCTTTCAGCCGCTGGCGGGCCTCCCTGAGCGCTTCGACGGTGTACACGAAGGATCGAGGCGCACACTCGATGCGTGGCTCAAAAGGGTGTGGGAGTCCAGCAGGCCGTACACAATCATGTCGTAGACGGTGGGGGTCGTGCGCAGGAACGACCGGGCGTCATTCACCACGGCGTTGACCCGGGCGTCGGCATAGGGCCCCTCGGGATGATAGGCGGCCCCGAACATCATGATCCCGGGGTCGATCTCAATGGCATCCACGCGCCCGGCGCCGCATCGAAGCGCTGCAGCCACGTCATTCCCCGTCCCTGCCCCGACGATGGCGATGTGTTGAAGGGGTTTCCCGTGGATGAGATAGGGAAATTCATAATAGGCGGCGATGCTGCGCAGGGACGGGTCCGTGTCCCGATTCGCGTTGGACATGGACAGGTCGTGAACGCGCTGGTAATAGAGCCCCGCAGCCTGGATCTGGGTCAGACCTTTTTCACCGGGGCCGCGTTCCAGGAGCTGATAGGGGGTGTGCAGGCGCTCATAGCCCGGAGAGACGGGCCATGAGAGCATGACGACCCCTGCTGCGGCCGTGAGACTCCCCAGCCGCACGACCCTGGTGTTGTATCCTTGAAAAAGGAGCAGCGCAGAAAAACAGAGGCAGAACCAGACGACAGGGGGCGTCCAGAAAAAACTGACGGCGGCCACGAGAATGACGCCCAGGAGGCTGCCCAGGAGGTTGAACCCATAGGCCCGGAGGTTCTCCCGTCGGATCATCACCCTGCCGCAGAGCTGGCCGATCGGGATGAAGGCGAGGGCCGTCAGAACGAACACGGTCGCCAGAAAGAGATGAATCACCAGGATATGAGGCAGTTTCGTGCCGACGCCCAGGCCCATCGTCATCTGCTCGACAAAGGGCGCTGCCCAGATCGCCCCGTGAGCAATTTTGTACCGGAGAGCGGTCAATAAAAAGAACTGAGCGACCAGGACGGGCAGACAGAGCAGGAGGGGCACGGCCTCACGCCTTGCCAGCGCATAGCCGAGCCCCAACCCCGCGAAGCAGGTGAGCAGCGAGTAGTTCTTGTAAAAAGAGAAAATGGGGAACATTTCGCCCTGCCACCGGATGACCGCAAGCTCAAGAAAGAGACTGACTGCGGCCGAGCCCAGGATGGCGAGGTCGATGTAACGGACGGGGATGTTGTCCAGGGCCTGTGCCTGATCGCAGCTCAGCCGTTCGATCAGGTCGTTCCCACGGCGAACCAGAACGTGAAAAAGCAGACCGATCCCCCCTGCGATCAACGCGACCAGGAGGGCTTTGAGGTAGAACATCCAGGACGTGGGGACATCACTAAAAGACCCGCTGGATGCCCCTCAGTTCTACTGAGGGGAGGAAAGCGGGGGTTTTGAGTTGATAATCGTGGTTTGGGTTTGATATATTGACGGTATGGCTATCCAAAGATCATCCCATGCCGTCTATGACCTGAAGTATCAT
>SICM01000205.1 GCA_009694805.1 Candidatus Latescibacterota bacterium | reverse complement strand
GGAGTCGGTATGTGGAGCGGATGATGACGGTCGTGACCACCCTGAGGCAGCAGAAGCGCAATGTGCTCGATTACCTCACGGCTGCCTGCGAGGCGCACCTGAGGGGGGAGACACCTCCCTCACTGCTCCAGACCATCTGAACGGTTACGAGTTCGGGTTCGGGGGCACGACGACGGTGGACACGCTGATCGTGAGGTGGCCGTCCGGCGCGGTCAGCACACTTACGAACGTGGCCACGAACCAGACACCGTGGCCCAGAACCGGCCTCCGGCTCAGTCGATCCCCCGGTCTCCTGCGGATAATGCGGTCGGCGTTCCGCTGAATCCCCTGCTGGTCTGGGGCAGGTCCATCGATCCGGATGGCGATCCGGTCACCTACGATGTGTTCCTGGGCGCGGGCCGGGTGAAGAGCACGACGGACACGGCACTGGTGGTCGGCCCGCTGTCCGAGGCGACGGATTACACGTGGCGTGTGGCGGCCCACGACGACCGGGGCGGAACGGTAGACGGGACGATCCGCCGGTTCAGGACCGTGGGGGACACGCTGGCCCCGGTGGTGCTTCAGGGGCCGGCGGCAGAGGGCATCACCCAGACGACGGCCACTGTGCTCTGCGCGACGGATGAGCCGAGCACCCTTCAGGTGGAGTACCGCGTCCGGGGAGGGTCCCCTGCGTTCACCTCCTCGCCTGCGGATTCGGTCCGGCGGAAGGAGCATCGCATCGGCCTGTCCGGCCTCGCCTCTGGAACGACGTATGAGTATCGGACGCTGGCGCGGGACGCGGCGGGGAATCTGACGACGTTCCCCGACCCGCCCTATCCGGCGTTCACGACGCTGGCGGCGGACACGACGGCGCCGCAGTTCGTGGCCCCGCCTTCGGCCCCGTTCATCTCCGACTCTTCCGCGGTGGTGGTCTGGACCACGGACGAGCGGGGCACCAGCGAGGCCGCCTTCCGGCTGGAGGCGGACACGACGTTTGTGAACGCCTTGCCCGGCGAGGCGGGGACCGAGCACCGCGTCACCCTCAAAGGCCTGCGCCCGGGGACCTCCTACATCGTCCGCGTTCGGTCCGAGGACGCCAGCCGCAACGCCGCTTTCGCCAGCCTGCGCATCGTGACCCCTGCCCGGAGCGCCGCCCCCGTCCGGCTGCGCCTGTTCAACGTCAACGTGGAGGGGCGTACCGAGTCCCAGGCGATCATCGCCTGGAGCACCGACCGGCCTGCCAGCGGCCTGGTGCGCTACGGGCTGACCTCCCTCCTGAGCCCCTCTCTGGCACAGACCGGGGACGACGGCGTCCTGGAGCACGTCGTGACGCTGACGCGGCTGAGCCCGGACACAGAATATTTCTACCGTGTCGTCTCGGCGGCCCCTCTCCCCGACTCCAGCGACTTGTTCAGCTTCCGGACGCTGGCCGCGGCCAGGACCACGCCCCCGGTCATTCTGGAGGGGCCACTGGCGCAGGGCCTGGGCGAGGGCCGGGTCACGATCGTCTGGCGCACGGACGAGGTCAGCACCGGCGCGGTGGCGTTCGACACGACGGCGATCCTCTCCCGCATCGTGACGGCGCCCGGCACGGAAAAGGACCACGCGGTCACGCTCACGGGCCTGACGCCGGGCACGACCTACTTCTATCAGGTCAGGTCCACGGGCCTGGCCCGCCTGTCCGCCGCCAGCAGGGTGTCCAGTTTCACCACCCTGGCCGCGCGGGATACGTCGTCCCCCACCCTCCTGGAGGGGCCGACGGTCACCGTGCGTACGTCGGACGGCTTCACGGTCGATTGGGGGACGGATGAGATCAGCACCAGCGAGGTGGTCTATGGGCCGCCCGACAGTCTGACCCAGTCTCAGACCGTGTCCGGCCTGGTCCAGAGGCACGGCGTCCGGGTGAGCAACCTCCGGCCTGGGACGCGCTACGCCTTCCGGGTCCGTTCTGCGGACGCGGCGGGCAACGTCCGGGAGAGCGCCGCCTTCAACGTCACGACGCTGGCGGATACCCTGGTGGACCGGACCTCTCCGCGCCTGGTCAGTCCCCCCTCCGTGGCCGGGACCACGCACCAGGAGGCCACGATCGTGTGGGGCACGGACGAGCCCGCGAACAGCCTTGTGGAGTTCGGAAAGTCGGAGAAGGCCCTGTTCGAGACGCAGGGAGATCCCCGGAGGTTTGTGACCGCCCACTCGGTCCGGCTGACCAACCTGAGCGCGGCCACGACGTATCACTACCGCATCGCCTCGACGGACGCGGCGGGCAACGGACCGGCGCACAATCCCGGAGACCTGACATTCACCACGAAGGCCGGGTCCGACACGATCTCCGCCCGCATCACCTCCGGGCCGACGGTCCTGTCGGTGACCGATCGCACGGCCACGCTGGCGTGGACGACGGATGAACTGAGTGACACGCAGGTCGATTACGCCGCGGGGTCCGACACGACCGCGTCGCGCCTCAGGGAGCAGGCGGTCTCCCCGGAGGGGACAACGGCCCACCGGGTCACCCTGACCAACCTGAAGCCGGACACGACCTATGCCTTCCGCGTGGGGTCTCAGGACCTGGCCCGGAACTTCAGGACGTTCAGCGAGGGGCGCACGTTCCGCACGCAGGCCGCGCCCGACACGGTCCCGCCGGACCTGGTGAGCGGCCCCACGAGCATCGAGCAGACGTCCACCACCGCCACGCTCGCCTGGACCACGGACGAGCCGACCAACACGGTCGTGGAGTACGGGACGAAGGACTACAGCGCAGGGCAGGTCGAGCGCGGGGAGATGGAGCAGTCGCACATCCTCACGCTCACCGGGCTTCTGCCCGACACGGAGTCCCGGTATCGGATCGTCTCCCGAGACCGGGAGGGCAACGGCATCACGACCGACCCGACGATCACGATCCCGCCGCCGAGGACGAGGCTGAGGGCGTCCGACCTCCGGTTCCGCACGGCGAGGGTGGCGGATACGACGCCGCCCGTGATCGTGGAGGGGCCGACCGTGCAGATCAGCGGGAACAACGTGGTCGTCCGGTGGGTGACGGACGAGCTGGCCAACAGCCGGGTGGTCTATGCGTTGCCCGCGGATTACAACCGGCCCGGCCTGGAGAGCGATGCCTTCGACGCCAGGCCAACGACCGTGCATCTCATCACGCTGGCCGAGCTGGACCTGAACGCGCAGTATCTCTTCCGGTGCGTCTCCTCGGACGCGGCAGGGAACACGGTGACCTCGGGACTTCCCGGACGGTCGACCAAGCCGGCGGACGGGGGACTGGCCCTGCAGCCGCCGGGGGGAGACGGGGGGTTTGTGACGGCCCCGGTGGCTGACCGGCCCGACCCTGGTGGGGAGCACGTCCACCTCTCTCACGATCGAGTGGCAGACGGACGAGGCTTCGAACAGTTTCGTGGAATACGGGCAGGGGGAGCGGACCTCCAGCCGGGCCGAAGATGGGACACCGGTGACGAAGCACCGCCTGGTGCTCACGAAGCTGACCCCGGGCACGGTCTACCGGCTCGTGGCGGGGTCGGCAGACCCGTCGCGCAACGGGCCGACCCGGAGCAAGCCGGCGGTGGGCTCGACCGCGACGGAAGTGGATGTGACTCCGCCGAAGATCCTGGACGGCGCCTCTGTCTCCTACAAGAGCGACCGGCAGGCCATCCTCACCTGGCGCACGGATGAGCCGAGCAGCTCCACGGTGGAGTACGGGCCGGGGACGGCGACAGGGCAGACCCGGTCGGTCCCCGACCCGGCCACGGAGCACCGGGTGGTGCTGACCAACCTGTCTCCGAACACCGCGTATACGTTCCGGGCGGGGTCCCTGGACCCGTCGAACAACGGGCCGACCTGGACGCCGGCGCTGTCGTTCAAGACCGACCCGACGCCCGACACCACGCCGCCCAGGGTCCTCGAAGATCCGAAGGTATCCGCCATCACCGACGAGACCGCCACGGTGACGTGGCAGACGGACGAGTTCTCCGACAGCGCGGTGAGGTTCGGGACAGGCGCCGCATCGCTGGACTTCAACGTGGGGGCGCCGGAGGCGGTCACGGCGCACCGGGTGGCGCTGACGAACCTGAAGCCGGCCACGACCTACTTCCTGCGCGTCTCTTCCATCGACCGGTCCGGAAACGGGCCGGCCGTCAGCCCGGAGCTGGGGGGGACGGTCTCCTTCACCACGTCCGCGGTCAAAGACACCCTCCCTCCGGCCCCGGTGAAGGCCGTGCTGGGCCGGGTGGGCAGCCGCGTCGTCCTGCTGAGCTGGGGGCCGAATGCAGACCCGGACCTGGCCGGTTACAACGTGTACCGGGGGGCAGGGGCCGAATCGCTCCAGTTGATTGCCTCCAACCTGACCGAGGCGCGGTTCCAGGATGAGGGGTTGAAGGATGAGACGACCTACCGCTATGCGGTGACGGCGCTGGACAGGGCCGGCAACGAGGGCTCAAAGTCGGAGGCCGTGTCGCTCACGCCGTCCGGGAAGAACGCGCCCACGGCCCCGAAGTTCCGGACGAAGCAGGGCCAGCCGTTGACGCCGACCTTCGTGGTGGAGAATGCGACGAGTGTCATCGGAAATCTGACCTACACCTTCCAGGTGTCGGCGCGGGGGGACTTCGCGGACGTGGCGGCCTCGGCCACGGGCGTGAAAGAGGGGAATGAATCGGCGGCGCCGGGGCTGACGGCGTGGACCATGGACCGGGCGCTGACGGACGGGGCGACCTACTACCTGCGCGTGCGGGCCAATGACGGGGCCTTTGACGGTCCGTTCATGTCTGCGCTGTCCTTCCGGGTGGATGCCCGCGCAGCGGAGCGCCCCGGGGACTTCAACGGGGACTTCGGGGTGGACTTCGAGGACTTCTTCGCCTTTGCCGGGGCGTTCGGGAATAAGGCGTCCGGGGAGGACGCCCGGTTCGATCTGGTCGCCAACGGCGTGGTGGACTTTGAGGACTTTTTCTCTTTCGCCGGGCTGTTCGGGAAGCGCTACGCCCGGTGATCGGGAGGCGGCTGTAGGGGCGAATACCAGATTCGCCCCTACAAATTCAAAACCCTTTGCGCGTTGCGGTGGCTGATCAGGTCCCAGGTGTCTTTGGCGAGGTCGAGGTTCGCGAACAGGTCGAACTGCAGGACCTCCTGGCCCGGCATCAGGTAGTCGGTCGCGAAGAAGAGCTTCTCCCGGTGGCGCTCCAGGAACTGTCTTCCGTGCGCCAGGTCCCGCGCGATGGCGTTGTGCCCGGAGCCTGCGGAGAGGTCGGCGTACATGTTTGGATACTGCGTCAGGAGCCGGTCCGCTGCCCCGCCGGGGACGACCGGGGTCTTGGGGTAGGCGTTCATCTGGTCGTCCGTCATGTCCGCGGAGATGGAGGCCCACCAGCCGTTGGCGTGCCCGATGAAGTTCACGTGGGGGTAGGTCCGGAGCATCCTCTCCAGGCCGGGCAGCCCCGCCCGGTCCGTGCAGCGGATGCCGTCCAGATGGAACAGGACGCAGAGCCGCAGTTCGTCGCAGATCTCGTAGAGGACCTGCATGCGCGGGTCTTCGATCGGGAGCGCCACCTTCACCTCCCCGAACCCCTTCGCCCCCTGGTCCAGGTAGCGCTGAATCACCGTCTTGATCCCCGCCTTTCCCCCGTTGATGGCCATGCGGGGGTCCACGCAACAGAACGGGATAAAACGATCCGGGTGCGCCTTCGCCAGGGCAAGGGCGTCCCGCGTCAGGATGTAGAAGCTCGCCCCCTCCGGTGACTCAAGGGGCAGGAGGACGGCCTTCTCGATCCCGTGCGCGTCCATCCAGCGAAGCATCCCCTCCGGCGTCAACTCCTCGTGATTGTTCCAGACCTGCCCTACGTGCGTGTGAAAATCGATCAGCATAATAGTCCTTTCACAAAGAGCGGGGGGCGTTCGCCAGAACGCCCCCCGCTGCCTTTACCCGATCATCTCCTGCACCTGAGCCGCGATGGCATCCTCCACGTCCGCCGTGAACGGCGCGGGCTGCACGTAGTAGAAGTGCGACCCGTCCACCTCGTATCCCCCTTCCGGGTACATCTTCCGGGACGGGACGTAGGCCACGACCCCGTCCGCGTAGGCGGCCACGGCCAGGCGCCGGTCCGGGAACAGGCGTTTGATCCGGAGGCCGATGTCGGTCACCACCTCGCCGGCCAGGAACAGGGCCTGGACCGCGTCGTTGAACGCCAGGGTCTGGATCTCGAACGGCACGAACCGGGGGAGCGGGGCGCGGTCCATCGCCTCGATCATCCGGCCCGCCCACTTGCGGATCAGGGCGTTGCGGTCCTCCGCTGCGATGCGCGCGTAGTCCTCCCGAGACGGATGGGGGACGAGCGCCAGGGGGACGTGCGCGGTCTTCACCGCGATCCGTTCCACGGGTACGGGCTCCGCGCGGTCCTTCGCCGCCAGGGCCTCGTCCCCCAGGGCGCGGCCCTCGGCCTCGATCTCCGCGATCTCCCCCTCCCGGAAGTTCCCGTCCGGGCCAGCGAAGTGGGGCCGGGTGTCCCCCCCGCACCCCATGGCGTAGAGGGCGTTTCCCCCGATCTTCTCCTCGATCTGATCGACCAGGAAGGCGGGGAAGTCCCCGCCCATCAGGTACTGGCCCCGAGACGTGGGGTGGCAGGCATAGATCGTGAAGCTGGCCGCGACCTTCCCGTCCGTCCCCGTGAACCAGAAGGTGTCCAGGTCCCGGTCCATCGGCCCGTCCGGGTTGGGCCCGCGCTTTCCGGCGGGCAGGCGGCGGTTCACGCCGAACAGCCCCCGTCCCCGCGAGAACGAGACAGAGACCGGATGGCGGGACGCGGCTGCGGCCTGGGCGGCCACGGCGACCACCTGGCGCTCGAACGCCTCCTGCACGTCCGGCTCCAGGTCGCCGGGCATGACCGTGTCCCGGATGCGCGGGGCGCAGTGGGTGTGCGTGGCCGTCAGGATGACGTGGTCCGAGGGGATGCCGGTCGCGCCGGAGATGGCGTCCTTCACCCGCGCGGACTGCCGGCGGTCGAACGCCAGCACCTCCGCTGTGATCAGGCAGGCCTGCGTCCCCCCGTCGTCCAGGACCAGGGCCTTGGCGTGGAGCGGGTGATACGCCCCCTCCGAGCGCTTCGTCCGGTTCCCGAACCCGTCCAGCCAGACCGGGCTGGAGGGGGTGATGTCGATTTTGGCTGTACTGATTGAAAGCACTGCACGGTCCTCCCAGAAAAATGTGTCTACGTTGACCCTATTTCTCAGCCAGCGCGTGGTGGATCTCCCTGAGCGCCGGATAGAGCTTTCGGTATATTTCTAATTGCTGCCGGTAGACGTCGTGCCGGCGCGCATCCGGCTCGAACCGCTCCGCCGTCTGGCAGAGTCGCTCCACAGCCTCCTCGATTGAGACAAAGACGCCGGCGGCCACGCCCGCCAGGATGGCTGCGCCCAGGCACCCGGCCTCCGGGGAGGCGCTCCGGCGGAACGGGCTTCCGAAGATGTCCGCGTGGACCTGCAACCAGGCGTCCGACCGCGCCCCGCCCCCGGTGGCGATGAAGTCGCTCACGGAGATGCCCCGGCGCTCCAGCAGTTCCACGCCGAGCCGCATCTCCATGGCCGCGCCCTCCAGAAGGGCCTTCACGACCTCCCCACGGGACGTGCCGAGGGTCAGGCCCACGATGGCCCCCCGGGACCTCGCGTCCAGGTGAGGCGGGCCCGATGGGGCGAAGTGGGGGAGCGCGAGCAGGCGCGTGGGCCCCTCCGGCATCCCCCTGAGGATCAGGTCGTAGACGTCCTGGCCGCGCCCCGCTGCCTCCGTGCGTTCCTGCGCGCCGAAGGCGTCCCGGTACCAGCGGAGGGCGGCCCCTCCGGTCCGGTTGTAGACGAATGTGTTGTGCTGGCCGGGGACCACGTGCAGCCGGGAGGAGAGGCGGTCCCGGAACATCCCCTCGGACAGGTCCGGCCCCGGGGTCACGATGGTCAGGCAGAACACGGTGCCCATGCCGTAGCTGACCTGGCCGGGGCGGACCGCCCCCGCGCCCAGGGCCGCGCACTGCTGGTCCAGGCCGCCGGCCACGAGCAGGATACCCGGACTGAACCCCAGGTCCCGCGCCGCGCGGCCGGACATCCGGCCCACGACGGTGCCCGACAGCGCGATGCGGGGGAGCTTCTCCTCTGACACACCGGCGATGCGGAGCATCTCCCGCACGTAACCCGCCCCGTCCCCCCGCATCGCCCCGCAGCACCCCTCCACGGATGGGGTCGTGACGGGCTCTCCGCCCAGCATCGCGCAGACCCACTCCCCATTGCCCAGGAACTTCCAGGCCCGCTCGTAGACACTGGGCCGGGCCTGCCGGTACCAGGCGACCTTCGCCAGCTTGGACACGGCGGAGAGGTATCCGCCGGTGGCCTGGAACACGCCGATCTCGCCCATCTCCCGGTTGATCCGGTCTGCGACCTCTCCCCCCCGGACGTCGTAGCCCACGACGGCGTCGCCCAGGACGTTCAGGTCACGATCCACGGGGACGGCCACTTCCCCGCAGGAGGAGATGGACAGGGCCTCCACGGGGTCGTGCTGCGTGGCCTGCGCGATCTCCGACAGGGCCTCCCACAGATGTCGCCGGATGGCCTGTGTGTCGAAGTCGAACTGCCCGTCCCCCCGGTCCAGGATGGGGTTCTCCCGGTGCGCGGAGGCGAGCAGGCGTCCCTCCCGGTTGAAGGCGACGGCCTTCGTGGCCGCGGTCCCCACGTCGATGCCGAGCAGGCTCATAGAAGAATCGTGAATCGTGAAACGGCAGACGTAAAATCCGTGAAGCGTATCTCGTGAAGCGTGAAGCGTAAAAGCCTCTTACGAGATACGAGA
>SICM01000204.1 GCA_009694805.1 Candidatus Latescibacterota bacterium | reverse complement strand
TGGGTAGGGGATGAAGTGACTACCGATTTGATCCGCAAGTACATTACCTATCATCAGCACCAGAGCAGTAATATGCAGTTAGAGCTGCCGTTTTAGGGGTTTTGGGTTTTAATGCCCCGCAGCTCTGCTGCGGGGTTCTTTACTTTGCATTTTGCACTTTCTCTTACCTTCTCCTCCACCAGACGGCGATCCCCGCCGCAAACACCAGGCCCGGGATGACCGCCAGGGCCAGGTAGGAGATCAGGGTCCCCTGCTGCTTCGTCAGATAGATCGGGTTGAACCCGGGGTCCCTGGGCCGGATGGCGATCAGATCCTCCTCCTCCAGCAGCCAGCTCAGGGCGTTCAGGAACAGGTCCCCGTTCCCCTGGAACTTGAAGAACTGGTTGGTGGCGAAGTCCGAATCCCCGACCACCACCAGCCGCGTCTTGGACCGGCCCGGGTCCGAGGCCGCCGCCGCAAACGTCTTCGGCTGGGCCGTCACGGCCACGGCCAGGGAGATCGGGCCTCGCCTGTCCTGCGCCGGGTCGAACGCCACCTGCCCGCCCCCTCCCCGCATCCCCCGGATGGCAGACAGGTCGCTCTCGGCCCAACTCGCGTCCGACGTCTTCACGATCTCCGTCCCCTGCGCCTCCGGCCCCGTGGCCACTGACACGGACCGGGCCAGCATGAAGGTCGTCATGGTCCCCTTCAGCTTGCGGGTGATCTCGTGGTCCGCATAGTTCGTGGCCACCGGCATGGAGGCGTCCAGCCCGAACAGCCCGCCGATCCCGCTGTTGTCCACCACGAAGTCGTTCCCTGCCTTTACCTGATACGCCGCCAGCACCTCATTCAGGCCGCTGTCTACGTCCGGATCGAGCAGGATGAGCGCCTTCCCGCCCCCCTCCAGGTAGGCCCGGATCAGGTCCGTCTCCGCCGGGAACAGCGCCTTCTTCGGCCCGGCCACGACCAGGGCCGAACAGTCGAGGGGCATGACGGGGGTCCGCGCCAGCAGGAACGAGTCCCGCACGACGTAGTTGAGCTCCTGGATGCGGTCCTTCGCCACCCCCATCCCCTCCCGGTCCCGGCCGTTCAGCTCGTTCTCCCCGTGCCCGGTCAGGAAGTAGACCACCTTCTCCCGGTCCCGCGTCACCTTGATCAGGGCATTCGTCAGGACCTTCTCGTCCTCCGCGATCACCCGCTCCTCTCGCTCCCCGCACTCCAGCACGGTCGTCCGGTACTGCCGGATGTTGTAGCGCTTGGCGCGCGCCGGGTTCTTGTCGGGGTCCACGATCTCGTAGGACACCCGTTTTGTATGGTACGCGTAGTCCTCCAGCAACGGCTCGATCCGGCTCCGCTCGTTCTGTCGGTAGAACGCCACCATCTTCACGTCCTTCTTCATCTCCTTCAGAAGACCCACAGTCTCGTTCGACAGGCTTCGGACTCCCCCTTCGGTCATGTCGAACCGGTGGCGGTACTTGTTCGACAGGAAGTTGGCGACCGCGAGGATGCCCAGGAAGATCAGGACGCTCACGAAGGCGTTGGAGCCGTACTTGAACCCTTTGCCCTTCAGAAAATTGAAGTTCATCCTCACTGCCTCCATCTGCGCGATTCGAGGACCGTGTGGGTCAGGAACAGACCGAACGCCACCAGGCTCAGGAAGAAGACCACGTTCCCCGTGTCGATGACCCCCCGCTGAAAGTCCCGCATGTGGTCCAGGATGGACAGATAGCTCAGGACCGCGCTGAGCGTGGGACTGGTGACGAAGCTCGCGGACCAGTCGATCAGCCAGAGGGTGATCAGCAGGAAGAACGCCACGGCGCCCGCGATGATCTGGTTCTCCGTCAGGGCCGAGGCCAGGATGCCCAGGGCCACGAACGCCCCCCCCATCAGCAGCACGGCCGCGTAGGCCGAGACCACCGGCCCCCATTCCAGGTTCCCGTAGGCCCGCGCGATCAGGATGTGGGCGAACCCCACGGCCTCGATGGCCGCGTAGAGCGTGAAGCACGCCGCGAACTTGCCCATCAAGGTCTGGAGCGTCGTGACCGGCGAGGTGATCAGCAACTCGATCGTCCCCGTCTTCTTCTCCTCGGCGTAGAGCCGCATGGTCAAAAATGGCACGACGATCATCCAGACAAAAAACTTGAACCCGAAGAAGTTCGTCACCACCCAGTCGTTTATGTTGGGGACGCCCGCCCTCGGGTTCTGGCTGTAGGTCAGGCAGAAGCGGTTGAACTCCAGCATGATATTCCGGAACATGTAGCCGGAGAACAGCAGCCAGACCCCCCCCATGACGTAGGCCACGGGCGAACTGAAGTAGGACCGCATCTCCTTCCCGTAAATCGCCGCAAAGTTTCTCATGCGTTCACCCCCTCCTCCTCGCTCGTGGTCAGTTCGGCGAAGATGTCCTCCAGGCTCATCTCGATCCTCCGCATCTCCAGTAACCCGATCCCTTGCTGAACGATCCGGGCCGCTACGCGGGCGCGCACGTCTATCCCCACGGGGCTCTCCACGAACAGCCGGACGCGGCCATCCTCTGGCGTCCCCTCATCCCGGAACACGTCCGTCACCCCCTCCACCTCCCGAACCACCGCCGCCGCCGCCTCGAACCCGCCCGCCACCTCCATGAACACCCGCTCCGACCCCTTCAGCCGGGCCGTCAGGTTGCCCGGCGAGTCCACGGCCACGATCCGCCCCCGGTTGATGATCACGACCCGCTCGCAGGTGACGCTCACCTCCGGCAGGATGTGCGTGCTCAGGATGATCGTGTGATCCCCGGCCAGAGATCGAATGAGCGCCCGGACCTCCCGGATCTGGTTGGGGTCCAGGCCCGCCGTGGGCTCGTCCAGGATCAGCACGTCCGGGTTGTGGACCAGGGCCTGGGCCAGGCCCACCCGCTGCCGGTAGCCCTTCGACAGCTTCCCGATCAGCCGGTCGGCCACGTCGTCCACCCCGCAACGCCCCATCACCTCGTCCACCCGGGACCGGACCCGCGCCTTCTCCACCCCTTTGATCTTGGACGCAAAGGTCAGGAAGCTGCGCACCGACATGTCCCGGTAGAGCGGGGGCTGTTCGGGCATGTAGCCGATGCGCCGCCGGACCTCCAGGGACTCCGCGAAGACGTCGTAGCCCGCCACCTTCGCCACCCCCGACGTGGCGGGCATGTAGCAGGTCAGGATGCGCATCGTCGTCGTCTTCCCGGCCCCGTTGGGCCCCAGGAAGCCGAGGATCTCCCCCCGGCCCACCTGGAAAGAGATGTCGTCCACCGCCGCGACGGGACCGTACCGCTTCGTGAGATGCTCCACCTCGATCACGAACGAAACCCTCCTCTAAAAAGAAAACCTTTTTGGGTTTTTACCTGAACCGCTTCGCTCGCGCTTCAAAGAATCGCATCAGGGGCTCGATGTAGGGCCGGTCCGTCCGCACGTCCACCCGGTCCACCCCCACGGATTGAAACAGCCTCCGGCGGGCCGACCGGGCCTCCTCCGAGGCGTTCATGAACGTCCGCCGGGCGCGCACGTCGGAGGTGTCGATCAGGACCTCCTCCCCCGTCTCCGCGTCCTCCACCTCGAGGATCCCCACGTCCGGCAGCTCCGCCTCGCGCGGGTCCGAGACCGTCACGGCCACCAGGTCGTGCCGGCGGTTGGCCACCTTCAGCGCCGCCTCGTAGCCCGACGCGAAGAAGTCGGACACCAGGAAGACCACGCTCTTCCGGGTCGTGACCCGGTTGAGGTATTCCAGGGCCCCGGCGATGTCGGTCCCCCGCCCCTTCGGCTGAAAATAGTAGAGTTCCCGGATGACCCTCAGGACGTGCTTCTTCCCCTTCTTCGGGGGGATGAACCGCTCCACCTCGTCCGTGAAGATGATCAGGCCGACCCGGTCATTATTCTTTATGGCCGAGAACGCCAGCAGGGCGCACATCTCCACGCCGATCTCCCCCTTCATCCGGCCCACGGTCCCGAAGTCCCCGGACGCGCTGGCATCCACGACCAGCATGACCGTCAGCTCCCGCTCCTCCTCGAACACCTTCACGAACGGGTGTCCCATGCGGGCCGTCACGTTCCATTCGATCGTCCGCACGTCGTCGCCCGGCAGGTACTCCCGCACCTCCGCGAACTCCATCCCCCGTCCCTTGAACACGGAGTGGTACTCCCCGGAGAACACCGTGTTGACGAGGTGGCGGGTGCGCAGCTCGATCTGCCGGACCTTTTTGAGGATTTCCTTGGGGATCATAAAACCCGTATCTCGTATCTCGTATCTCGTTCCCCCCTCCCCACGCTTCACGCTTCACGCTTCACGCGCCTTTACGGCACTTCCACGTGATCGAACACCCGCCGCACCACGTCCTCGGACGTGATCTCCTCGGCCTCGGCCTCGTACGTGACGATCACCCGGTGCCGGAGCACGTCCATGCCCACGGCCTTCACGTCCTCCGGGGTCACGTAGCCCCGGCGTCGGAGGAAGGCGTGCGCACGGGCCGCCTGCGTCAGGTAGATGGACGCGCGGGGGGAGGCCCCGTACTCGATCAGGGACGCCAGATCGCCCAGGTCGGACGCCGCCGGCTCCCGCGTGGCGAACACCAGGTCCACGATGTAGTCCTTGATCTTTTCATCCACGTACACGGCGTTCACCACCGCGCGGGCCTTGACGATGTCCGCCGGCGTGACGACCGGATGGACCTGGGGCAAAGGGCCGCCCGACATCCGGTCCAGGATCGCCCGCTCCTCCTTGCGGTTGGGGTAGGTGACCCGGATCTTGAGCATGAACCGGTCCAGTTGCGCCTCCGGCAGCGGATAGGTCCCCTCCTGCTCGATCGGATTCTGAGTGGCCAGGACGAGGAACGGGTCCTCCAGCGGAAAGCTCCGGTCGCCGATGGTCACCTGGCGCTCCTGCATCGCCTCCAGCATGGCGCTCTGCACCTTGGCCGGGGCCCGGTTGACCTCGTCGGCGAGGATCAGATGGGCGAAGATGGGGCCTTTCTTGGGGATGAATTCGCCGCTCCCCTGGTGGTAGATCATCGTCCCGATGAGGTCGGCGGGGAGGAGGTCCGGCGTGAACTGGATGCGGTGGAAGGAGGCCCGGATCGTCCGGGCCAGGGTGTTGACGGAGAGGGTCTTGGCCAGTCCGGGGACCCCCTCCAGCAGGACGTGGCCGTTGCACAGCAGGGCGATCATGAGCCGCTCGACCATGTACTGCTGTCCGACGATCACCTTGCTCATCTCGGCGAGGATCGCCTCGACGAACGCGCTCTCCCGGTTCACCTGCTCGTTGATCGCGATGATGTCCCGTCCCATCTGCATGAAAAGGCTCCCTCCCCAAAAACAGTGATGAATGGTCAGTGGTCAGCCGCCCCACCCCAAGTGTCACGTATCAAGTGTCACGTGTCACGTGTCACGTAAAATCTGAACTTGACACGTGACACTTGACACGTGACACTTGACACTCGTCACTCGTCACTCGTCACTTCTTCACCGCGACCGTCTCCCGCTGCGTCTCGCGCAGCCATTGATCGGGAGATTTGCCCAGGTGTTCGAGAGAGGCCTTCGCGTCATCTACGAACTCGGAATGAGGGTACTTCTCGATCATCTTCTGATACGCCACCCGCGCCCGCTCGTAGTCTCTGCCGGAATCGTAGATATAGCCGATCATGAACTGCGCCTCGTCGGCCCGCTGGCTGTCAGGATACCGGTCCAGGATCTGTTGATAGGCCGCGACCGCCTCCAGGGGCTTGTCCTGGTTCTCGAGGATCCGGGCGAGGGCGATCAGGGCCGCGTCGCACCGGCTATCTTCCGGGAATCGCTTGAGGAACTCCCGGAGCATCTTTTCGGCCTTCGGGTAGGCGGTTGTGTTGTGAGAGGCCCGTTCCCCTTCGTTGAACAGCTCATCCGCCGATTTTCCACCACACCCCCAGAGAAACGCCACCATCAGAAATATACCTCCCATTCGGAACATAGTTGACATGGCCATCCTTACCTTGCAGAGTGGAAGAGAGACGCGGGACCGAAGCCGGCTGTGACCAGAGAAGATAGACTCTCTAGTCTCATACAGGTTCCATAAAAATAGATGTTTGGCCCTCATAGCCGAAGAGGAGGCCACCCCCTCTTTCCAAAAGAAAACATTGGGGGAGTGAGAGTTACTTGCTTTTCTTCTTCGCCGACGACTTTTTGGCCGTCTCGGACTTCGTCGTCGTCTCAGACTTCGTCGTCTCAGACTTCGTCGTCTCAGACTTCGTCGTCTCAGACTTCGTCGAGCCTGACGCTTCGCCGGAGGAGGAGGAGGAAGAGGTCTCCGCCTTCTGAGCCTTCTTGTAGCCCTCGCTCCGGTAATCCGTGATGTAGAACCCCGACCCCTTGAACAGAAGGCCAGCCCCTGTCCCGATCAGACGCCGGGCCTTCCGTTTCTTGCACTTGGGACACGCCTTGATCGGATCTTCCTTGATGCCCTGAAACAGCTCGAACTTATGCCCGCAGGCCGCACATTCGTAATCGTAAGTCGGCATATCCATCTCTCCGTCAGGGGTGACGAGGGTGAAGGTGAAGAAGTCATAAAAAACATAAGCTTAAAAATAAACCTGGAAACCCTGTTGGAGTCAAGGGTTTTTTGCGTATTTTTAGCGCATGCCCCTCATCTCGGTCATTCTCCCGGCCTACAACGCCGCCGCCACGCTGCCGGAGGCCGTGGAGACGCTCCTGCGCCAGACGCTCGACGATTTCGAAATTCTCCTGATCGACGACGGCTCGCAGGACGACACAGGCCAGATCATCCAGCGACTGGCCTCCGCCGACGCGCGCGTCCGCCCGGTCCTGTCACCCCACGTCGGCCTGATCGACACCCTCAACCTCGGCCTGGCCCACGCCGGGGGCCAGCTCATCGCTCGCATGGACGCCGACGACCTGGCCCACCCGGACCGCCTCCGCCTTCAGGCGCAGCTCCTCCACGACCGGCCCGACGTGGCCCTGGCCAGTTGCCTGATCGAGTGTTTCCCCGCCGACGCCGTCCGGGAGGGGTTCCGCATCTATGCCGCCTGGCTCAACGGCCTGATCGAGCCCGGGGACATCGCGCGCGAGATCTTCATCGAGAGCCCGCTCTGCCACCCCTCGGTCATGGTGCGGAGGCATGACCTGGACGAGGTGGGGGGCTATCAGGAGCGTGGCTGGGCAGAGGACTATGACCTCTGGCTCCGGCTCCACCTGGCCGGGAAGCGTTTCGCCAAGGTCCCTCAGGTCCTCCTCTCCTGGCGCGAGCATCCTGCCCGGCTCACCCGCACCGATGGCCGCTATTCCATCGAGAACTTCCTCCGCGCCAAGGCCCACTACCTGAGCGCAGGCCCCCTCGCCCGGACGCGCACGGCCATCCTCTGGGGCGCGGGCCAGACCGGCCGCCGCCTGGCCAAACACCTCGCCCGCGAGGGCGTGGCCCTCCTGGCCTGCATCGACATCGACCCGGCCAAGATCGGGCGCTCGCTGCGGGGCGCGCCCATCTGCTCGCCCGACGCCCTGCCCGGCCTCTGCCGGACGCACGGCCAGCCGATAATCCTGAGCGCCGTCGCCTCCCGTGGGGCCCGCGACCTGATCCGGGGCCATCTCACGCGCCTCGGCCTGGTCGAAGGCATAGATTTCCTGTGTGTAGCGTAGGCCCCCACCCTTTTGGGTAACTTTGTCCCATGTCCTCTTCTCGAAAACACAACACGCTCTTCATCAAGGAGATCTACAGGAGCATCCAGGGGGAATCGACCTGGGCCGGCTTCCCGTGCGTCTTCGTCCGGCTGACCGGCTGCGACCTCCGCTGCGTCTGGTGCGACGCCGACCACGCCTTCACCGGGGGAGATCGCCTGGCCCTCGAAGAGGTCGTCGACCGGGTGGAGGCCCTCGCCTGCCCCCTCGTGGAGATCACCGGAGGGGAGCCCCTCCTCCAGCCCGCCGTGCATCCCCTCATGGCCGCGCTCCTGGACCGGGGCCACCGCGTCCTGATCGAGACCGGCGGCCACCTGGACATCTCCGGCATCGACCCCCGCGCCGTCCGCATCCTCGACGTGAAATGCCCGGCCAGCGGCGAGTCCCAGAAGGTCCGGTGGGAGAACCTGAACGTCCTGCGACAGGGCGACCAGGTCAAGTTCGTCCTGTCGGACCGCGCGGATTACGACTGGGCCAGGGACGTGGTCCGGCGCTACGACCTCCCCGGCCGCGCCGATGTCCTGTTCTCCGTGGCCCACGGCCTCCTCTCCCCCGCCGACCTGGCCGCCTGGCTGCTCGAAGACCGCCTCCCCGTCCGGCTCCAGCTCCAGATCCACAAATATATATGGGACCCGGACACGCCCCGGATATAGGAGACAGTGCCTGTTCTCCCGCCCCCTTTCCTGTTGACAATTTTCCCCAAATGGCTTATGTTTATCAAAGAGTTATCCCGTTAAACCCCTTCTGAACGGAGAAAGTGTCATGCCCGAAGAACGCTCGGAGTGGCAGACCCCGAATGAGATTCGCACGGCCCTCGGCGACAAGAAGTGCCGGTCCCTGATCGAAGAGGTCGTGCACAACACCCGGAGCCGGCCCGAGATCCTGGAGACCATCACGAGCCTGACGAAGTGTAATGTCTACTCCGCAGACGACTTCCTGAGGGATCTTTTAAAAAATCCCCCCAAGGATTGAAGGTAATTTTTTTCTCTCCAATGGAATTTTACACCCTTAAGCCGATATAGTAACTTATAAGGGCTATCCATTCGTGATCGGATAAGGGGTCTAAATGGCCTGAATACGCTTCAGCAGAAACATTCGAGAGCGATTGGGGTCAGCCGCCTGCCTGAGGATCAGTTGTGTCAGGGAGCAGTTGGATGTCTTTACTCCAGCGTATTTGAGGACAGTCTCC
>SICM01000203.1 GCA_009694805.1 Candidatus Latescibacterota bacterium | reverse complement strand
CTGCGAAGGCGGGGTGAAGCAGCGACTGACGGCTGCAACTGCGCTTCGGGCTACGCCCTCCGCTGAAGTTGCAGCCGTGATCAAGGGGAAGCGGTGATCCACCTTAAACATGCCTGTTTTTTGTCTTGACAACCAAGACCACTTTAGTCTCCGACGTTGGCTTCCCGGACCCCAGGCAGACGCGGCCTCATGGCGCCAGCGCGACAGATTCCACACCTCCTGAGAGGTTTCCGGAATATGGAAAGCAAAACGCATGCGTCAGCCCAGGATAGTCCGTCATCACCCTCCCAGCCGCCCCGCGAGTGGAGGAGAAAACAGGAGGATCAAACGATGTCCGCACCGCCCCGATACCGGATCATCTACAACTGGGACGGCGGCCCCCACGGGTACTCCGAGATGCCGCAGTCGATGGAGGCCTTCCTTGAGAAGGTGTATGCGCCGCTGGCGGACACCCAGGTCGGGGCGCTCTTCTGGTCCGCGGGGCAGCACGCCGCCCACTGGAACAGCGAGACGCTGGAGAAGATCGGGGACGTGCACGGACGACGGTACGAGAACGTCCAGAACTGCGTCTTCGTGGAGAACCTCCGGGCAATGCTGGAGCGGGGCGAGGATCCCCAGGAGGCGATCGTCGCGAGGGGGCGCGCGGTGGGCCTCCACGTCTACGCCTCCGTGCGCATGAACGACAACCACTTCAACGGGGCGCAGGTGAAGGACCTCCCCGGACTCCATCACACGGAATTGACCCGGAGGCGGATCGACCACCCGGAGTGGCTGCTGGGGGACCGGACCCCGGAATGGTTCGCGCTGTCGTGGAACATGGCCGTGCCGGAGGTCCGGGAGTACCGGCTGGCCCATATCGAGGAGGTCTGCAGGCGGTACGACTGGGACGGGGTGGAACTGGACTGGCAGCGGCACGCGTTCCACCTGCCGCAGGATGAGGCCTATCGGCTCCGGTATGTCCTCACCGATCTCCAGCGCGCGGTGCGGCGGATGACGGAGACCCTCTCGCGGGAGCGGGGGAAGCCCTTTTACCTGGCCGCGCGGGTGGCGGGAAGCCTGGAGATGTGCCGTCACATCGGGTACGACATCCCCGCCTGGGTGGACGAGGGATTGGTGGACCTGCTCATCCCGGCCGGGGGGGCGGCCACGGACCCCTCGCTGGAGGTGGACCGATTTGTCGAGGTCTGTCGCGGGCGGGGGATCGCGGTCTACCCGGGGTTCGACGGGGGTCTCCCCGACCCCTTTGTGGGGCCGGAGGACGCCCGGACCAAGGACCGGATGCGGACCCGGGCGATCGCCAGCCGCTACCACGGGGCCGGCGCGGACGGGATCTACGTGTTCAACTGGCACGCGAACCGGGAGACCCGGCGGGAACTCCTGTGCCAGGTCGGCGCCCCGGAGACGCTTCGCCGCACGGACAAGATCCACGCGGCCACCCATCGTTTCACCCCCCGGGAAGGGGAGTGGCGGGGGGCCTACGACAACGACCGGATCTGGGGGGAGGTTCCCGTTGCCCTGAAGCGGACGTTCACCGGGGACGGCCCGGAGATTTCTCTTGAGATTGCGGAAGATCTGGTTGCAGACCGGCCGGAAAGGCTGGAACTCAGAATTCGTCTGGACCAGTGGGTGAAAGGAGATGACGTCCGGGTCCTGTGGGACGGGATGGAAAAAGAGCGGCCCGAGGTCCGATACTGCACCCTCAACGACCCCCACCGCCTGTCGGATGTCAGCAGCGCGGTCTGGCTCTGCTGGAGGATGGAGGTCTCCGAGGTCGCCACGGGGAGCCACGCCGTGAAGGTCGTTCTGATCGAACGCCATCCGCAGGTGGCCAGCGACATCGTGCTGACGGATGTGGAACTCGTCATCGCCTACGGAACGGCATGACCTGATCGATGGAAAGGAAATCGCATGAGCCAGAAAAAACACAGCGTGGCGATCATCGGGTGCGGGCGGATGGGGCAGGAGTACGCCAGGGCCTACGCGGCCTACCCGGACACCGAGATCGTCGCCATCGCCGAGTACCACCCCGAACGTCGGAAGGCCGTGGGGGAGCGCTTCGGCGTGGAGGCGCTGTATCCCGACGCGCCGGCCCTGCTCCGGGACATCGTCCCCGACATCGCGGCGGTGGTCACCCCGGTGAAGTACACGAAGGAGGCGGTGATCGCGTGCGCGGAGGCCGGGGTCAAGGGGGTGTCCGCGGACAAACCCCTCGCGGCGGTCCTTTCCGACGCGGACGAGATGGTGGAGACGTGCGCGGCCCGGGGCGTGGTGTTCGGGGGAGGGAACCTGCAGCGGGCGATGAACGAGGTGCAGGAGGCCGCACGACGAATCCGCTCCGGGGCGTTCGGGGCGCTGACCGGGGCCAGCGTGCACGGGTTCGGCGGGGAGATCTCCGGCGGCGGATGCCAGCACATCTCGGTTCTGCGCCTGTTCGCCGGGGCGGAGGTGGAGGAGGTGACGGCCTGGGGGACGCCGGAGGAGGCCCTGGCGGGGGACACGGACGATGGGCTGATCATCCACGGGCGTTTCAGGATGACGTCGGGTCTGGAATGCCCCGTCTTCGGGACCCCGACCCCCTCCACGGGGGTGGAGGTCTGGAGTGAGGATGCGCTCGTCCGCTGGAACTGGGCGCCTCCCGAGGTCTTTCAGGGGTTCGATGCGAACGGACGCCGCATCCGCCTCAACACGAACTACGCGCCGTATTCGTGGAGCGAGTTCGGGTACCTGACGGGGTCCATCCGGTCCCTGATCGCCACGGTGGAGACCGGGAGTGACCTCTGGATCTCCGGCCACGACCTCCGGCAGGCGCTGGAGGTGGCCATCGCCGCCAAACTGTCCGCCATGCGGGACAGCGCCCCGGTGAGGCTGCCCCTCCAGGACCGGTCCCTCAGCCTGTATCCGAGGCCCTACCGATGGCTCGGGGGGGATGCCACCGGCCAGCCTCAGTCCGCAGCGGAAGCAAAGGGGGGCGCATGAGCCGGGATAACGAGGTGATCTTCTACACCGATGGCCGGCACACGTCGGTCTACATCTACGAACCCCCGATGGACCCGCGCCTCTACACCGGGCCGATCGATGAGCTGGTGGACCTGGGGATCGACACGATCTCCTATGCGGTGGGGGACTGCCGGGTCCTGCTCTACGACACCCGCGCGGGCGAGCGGTGGGGGCACAACGTCCGGAAGACGCACCACCTGATCTGGTACCGCGCCGGGCGCAACCTGGAGCGGTTCATCGCTGACGGCCACGATCCGCTCCGGGTGGTCTGCGACCGCGCCCACGCGCTGGGGTTCACCTTCGTGCCCAGCCTGCTTCTGGGCATGCAACACCAGGAGCGCGTCGAGGTCACGGACTGCCGGTGTTCCGACTTCTGTTTCGATCACCCGGAATACCAGGTGGGGCCGGAGCCGGACTTCCCCGAGGCCCGGTGGGACGACCCCAGCCGGTTCTCCTACGCCATCGAGGAGGTGCGGAAGAACCGGCTGGCCGTGATCGAGGAACTCGTGGGGGCCTACCCGACCGATGGGATCGAGCTGAATCTCTTCGACTACGCCCCGTTCCTCGCCCGCCGGGAGATCCCGGCCCACACGGACACGTTCACGCAGTTCGTCCGGGACGCCCGGGCGCTGTGCGACCGGGCCGCGGAGGAACAGGGCCGGCCCAAGCGGCTGATCCTCCGGGCGTCGTCGTCGCTCTCCGGCGCAAAGCGGCTGGGCATCGACCTGGAGACGATGATCCGGGAACGGGTCGCGGACACAGTCCTGGCCATGCCGCCCCACAAGTCAGGGTTCCCCGAGCCGAACCCCCGGGGGGTCGCCGAACTGGTCGAGGCGGGCCGGGAGGCGGGAGTCCGGGTCGTGACCGGGATCCAGACGACGATCCGGCACGACGCCTACGCCTCCGCCACGCGGGAGATGCAGGCGGCCCAGGCCGCCAACGGCTACGCGGCGGGGGCGCGGGGGGTGTTCTTCGCCACCTACTATCCGTCCGGGTATCCCTACAGCGACAGCGACCTGGCCAACCTCCGGTTCATGGGACATCCCGACCTGCTGGCCCACCGGGACAAGTACTTTTTCGTCCGACAGGGCCCCAACGCGCCGGACGACTCGCCGGGAGATTACGGGTCTCCGCATCCCCTGCCGGTGGAACTGGCCGAGGGGAAGCGCGGGACCCCCCAGTCGCTCTTCGTGTCGGACGACCTGGCCGCCTGGCACGCGAAAGGGGAACTGGCGCGGTGTGAACTTCGCCTGCGGCTCCTCAACACGGTCGAGACCGACACCTTCGAGGTCTATCTCAACGATCGGCGCATTCCCCGGGAGCACCAGGAATGGGTGGACTGGACCTACGCCATCCGCCCGATGCTCGGGAACACGCCGATGGCCCAGTATTACTGGATCACGGTGGACCTGATGCGTCTCGGCCCGCTTCCAGGGGTGGGGGAAAACAGCGTCCGGGTGGACCTGAAGACGCACGACCCGCGCGCGGTCCCCCCCGTGATGCTGCACGACGTGGAGCTGGTGGTCCAGTATCGCGACCATCGCCACGCCCCGAGACGGGACGAGTGGTGGCAGGACCCAAGACAGAGATAGGAAGGGAAACGGACAATCCCCATCGGAGAAAGGCCGGGAACATGGTACGGATAGCGGGCGCCACGTTCAGTTTCGGAGACCTGACGCTGGAAGCATCGGCGAAGGTCCTGCAGGAGATCGGGTTCGACCTGGCGGATGTGGGCGCCGGGTGGGACGGCTACCAACAGGTTCCTCCCCAGGAGGCGGCGGACGACTCCGAGGGTCAGGCCGAGCGGCTGCGCCGGGTGATGGGGGAGCGGGGCCTGGGGGTCTCGGAACTGTTTCTCATGCACTTCGGCAAGCCGGTCAACCATCCGGACCCCGGGGTGCGGGCGTGGACCCGCGGGATGTTTGATGGGATCACGACCTTTGCCCGAAAGGCGGGGTTCGAGAGCGTCATGCTGATTCCGGGACACGTCCACGAGGAGCTGGGGCAGACGCCGGACGAGGCCTTCGACACCTCGGTGTCGGCGCTCCAGGAAATGGTCGCCGTGGCGGAGGGGAAGGACCTGCGCTGCAACGTCGAGCCCTGCGTCGGGTCGATTGCCCAGCGCCCTGCCGACGCCATCCGGCTCGTGCGGGCCGTGCCGGGGCTGGGCCTCACGCTTGACTATGCGCACCAGGTGCAACTGGGCCTCGGTCACGACGAGATCGAGACGCTGCATCCGTACGCCCGGCATTTTCACGCCAAGCAGTCGGCGCCGGGGGTGTTCCAGGCCCGGCCCGATGAAGGAGTCATCGATTTCCGCCGGGTCCTCCGAAAGCTCCGGGCGGACGGCTACGACGGGGTCGTGTGCGTGGAGTTCGTCACCTCGCAGGCGGTCCTGGATGCGGGCTGGGACATGAGACGGGAGACGGCCCGGCTGAAGCAGGTCCTGGAAGACGGGCTGGCCGCAGCCTGAGGATCCGTCAGGGTCCGGAAGGCCGCTTGACAGGATCGACGCCGGGAGGACGCATGAGCTATCTCGAAACGCTCTTTTCGCTGCAGGGACGCATCGCGGTGGTCACGGGCGCCAGCCGGGGGATCGGCAGGGGCATCGCCACGGGGCTGCTGGGGGCTGGGGCATCCGCCGTGCTTACGGGCACCGATCCCAAACGCCTCGAGGCCGCCGTCGCCGAGTTCAAGGGTCAGGGCCGAAACGCCGATGGGTTCGTCTGCGACGTGTCGGACAGGGGCCAGATCGACGGCCTGGTTGAGTACGTGAGGCGGACGTACGGCCGCATCGACATCCTGGTGAACAACGCCGGGGTGGCCTTCGGCCACCCCGCCCTGGAATACCCCGACGATCAGTGGGACAGAACGATCCGTGTGAATCTCGAAGCGCCCTTCCGTCTCATCCGGGGGTTCGGGGCGATGATGAAACAGCAGGGCAGGGGCGTCATCATCAACGTCACCAGCATCAACGCGGAGGTCGGGTTCCCGGACAACCCGGCCTACGCCGCGAGCAAAGGGGGGCTGAAGATGATGACCAAGGCCCTGGCCAACGACCTGGGCCGGCACGGCATCCGGGTGAACGCGCTGGGTCCGGGCTACGTCCACACCGACCTCAATGCGGGGAGCTGGGCCGACCCCGAACGCCGCCGCATTCGCGCGGAGCGCTCGATGCTGGGCCGGTGGGGCGAGCCGGAGGACCTGGCGGGTCTGGCGATTTTCCTGGCGTCCGATGCCTCCAGTTTCGTCACGGGACAGGATTTTTACGCCGACGGGGGGTGGATCGCCAAAGGCCTTTAGAACGCCTGACAAAATGAACCACAGAGAGCACAGAGGGCACAGAGAGAAACAGGAGACAGCATAAAAGTTTTTTCTTTATCCCATACAGTGTAAAGGACGATTCGATGATCTCACTCAGCGTCTATCTCACCCCGAAGGCAGGCAGGGCCGCAGACCTCGAGCGCGCGATCGCGGACGAATGGATGGGGGCGATGGCCGGGCAGCCCGGCTTCCTCTGGGCGACCGTGAAAACGGCATACGCGGACGAGGAACTGGCCGCCCTCCAGGCCGCCAGGCCGTCCCACCTCTACGAAGTCGTGTCCTACTGGAGCAGCGAGAAGGAACGGGTCGAATGGGTGGCGCGGGATATCCATCAGGTGGTCTGGCCCAGGGTCCTGGCGCAGGCGGAGCGCGTTTCCTACACGCTCTTTCACTGCGGCCGGACCTGGGGCAGGCAGGGGGAAGGCACGTAAGCGTCCGTGGGAATCAAGGGGCCGAAGGGGGAGTTCTGCCCACATGAACATTCCACCCGACGACGGGTTTCGCGCCCCCGTGGAGGACCTGCGGGGATTGGTGGCCGGCCTGGTTGAGGTGGACGGAGTGGAACTGGACTTCGCCGCCGCACCAGGCGCCGATGCCTTTTGCCTGGCCCCAAAAGAAGCGTCCCAACAGGCATTCGTGCCGACGAACTTTGTGCGCGATGTGGCCGCTTAGGTTAATTGCCATCACAGCAAGATCCGTCCCAAGGAAAGTAACCGGAAGGAGGATAATCAGACGTTGAAAATCACCGACATTGACATCCATCGGGTCACGCTGCAGTACGACGAAGCCAGGGCCTATGAGCTCAGGCGCTACCCCGACCTGACTCAGCGCACGATCTACGTTGTACACACGGACAGCGGCCTGACCGGCCTGGGCGAGTCGGATGGGGTCGAGAAACAGGAGGTGCTGGACCGGTACATCGGCTCCAACCCCTTCGACTGGGTCGGCGACGAGACTTCCCTGGGTTTGGGGACGGCGATGTACGACCTCATGGGCAAAGCTGCCGGGGTGCCGGTGTACAAGCTCTTCGGTCAGAAGCATCGATCCTGGGTACCGGTAGCGGCGTGGACGGTGAGTACGCATCCCGACCGCATGGCCCGCGCCGTGCAGGCCTACGCCGAACAGGGCCACACGTGGATGAAGTTCCATCTGTCCCCGTTCGAAAACGTGATCGACCAGACCGAGGCCATGCAGAAAGTGGCGCCGAAAGGGTTCAAACTGCACTTCGACTTCACCATGCACGGCACCGAGGACCACATGCCGGGATTGCTGGACAAGCTTTCCCAGTACGAGATCGCCGGCTGTTTCGAGGATCCTCTGCCCGGCGAGGACATCGACGGATACATAGAGCTGCGCCAGCGCTCGCGGCTGCCTATCGTCTTGCACCACTTCCCGACCAGGGCTACCTACGAGATTTTTCGCAGGCCCGCCGACGCCTACATGCTGGGCCATTCGAGGATCGGAGAGGCCGTGCGCAAAGCCGGCCTGTTCGCCGCCAGCGAAAGCCCGTTCATGCTGCAGAACACGGGCAGCGACATCACCCGCGCCATGACCGTTCACATGATGGCGGCGTTCCCCTCGGCGAACTTCCACTTCGTCAACGCCACTACCGAAGTATCGAGTGAGCGTTTCATCACCGAGCCGCTGAACCCAATCAACGGCTTCATTCGCGTACCCGAACAACCGGGTCTCGGTGTCGCGCTCGACATGAAGGAGGTAGAGCGCCTCGCGCAGGTCGAACCGATGGCGGCACCGAAGTTCATGATCGTGTGTAAATACGACAACGGGACGGCGCTCTATACCCGCCCTGACCCGGAAAATCCGAACTTCATGGTCCGCCCGGACTGGAGCCGCGTGCTGATGCCGATGAGCTTCGTTGCGCCGTTGAAAACCGAGTACTGGGATGATGACGGCTCAGCCGACTTCGACGCCATGATGGCGCGAGTCGAGCGAGATGGGGCCGTGTTGGAACCGCGTGCATCGCAAGGAGACAGGGAGGGCCTGACTGATGGTGCCTGAAGCCGAAATTCTGTCCAAACAGATCATCTGCAAAGAACCGGGCCGTTACATCGGCTGGCCGACGATCGTGCGCACCCGCGCCGGTGAGTTGATCATCGTGTTCTCGGGTGATCGAGACAGCCACGTCTGTCCGTGGGGCAAGACGGAAATGGTGCGCAGCTCCGATGAGGGCAAGACCTGGAGCGGTCCGGTCGTCGTCCGCAACACACCCCTCGATGATCGCGATGCCGGCCTGGTCGAGACAGCCGATGGCGCCTTGATCACCACCTGGTTCACAACGGTGGGATTCGAGAGCAATCCGCGCTACAAGGCCCACGCCGAGACGCTGAGCCTGGAGGTTCGACAACGCTGGATGGGGCACTGGACGCAGCGCTCCACAGACTCGGGCGCAACGTGGGAGGAACCGGTGAGGAGTGTGGGCTCGGCGCCTCACGGACCGATCGAGCTCGACGACGGCAGGCTGCTCTACCTGGGCAGCGGCACCTACGACGGGACACATGGCCTGACCGCGGAGGAG
>SICM01000017.1 GCA_009694805.1 Candidatus Latescibacterota bacterium | reverse complement strand
TCGATTTTTCAGCAATTAGGGGCGCAGAGGCCACTTTAGGCGGGCCAATGGGTGAGTTCTCCTAAGAAATGCTCGCAGAATCCCCCATATAATTTTTTGTATCTTATTTTTATTCAATATGTTAAGCTTAACTTTACGGAAATGGTTGAGGTTGCTATGATCCCCATGGAGATTGATCTCCGGAGCCTGACCGAGGGCTTGAATCTGTTCACCTGGGAGGCCACTGCTTCGGACCTGGAGGTGGAGGAGGAGACCGGGCTCAGCGGTCCCGCCCGGGTGGCCCTCACCGTGGTCAAGACTGGAGAGGCCCTCACGGCCCACGGCGAAGTCGCCTTCGGCCTCAAGCTGGCCTGCTGCCGGTGCCTGGAGCCGATCCACCAGGCCGTGGACGTGACCGTGAACCTGCTCTTTCAGAAGGGTCGTCCGGCGGCCGTGAAGGACCTGCAGGATTTGGACGACACCGATCTGGTCTTCTATGAGGAGGATGATACCACCGTCGATGTGGTCTCGCAGATCCGGGATGTCCTCATCCTTGAGATCCCGATGAAGCCGCTCTGCTCCGAGTCGTGCGCCGGCCTCTGCCCCATCTGCGGGGTCAACCGGAACCACGAGACCTGCCTCTGCCGTCGGGAGGAGACCGACCCCCGGTGGGAGGCCCTGAAACAGTTCAAAACGCAGTAAGGACGACGCATGCGTCGTCCTTACTTTACAAAAGGAGTTCCCCGTGCCCAACCCAAAACGCAGACATTCCAACACCCGCACCCGGAAGCGGCGGACCCACTGGAAGGCGACCGCGCCGGCCATCTCCGTCTGTTCTCACTGTAAACAGCCCAAGCTCGACCACCGGGTATGCCCGAATTGCGGGCACTACAAGGGGCGAGAGGTCGTTCGTCCGCGCGAGACGTAACCCATGCCCGGGAGATGGAACGCGGCGGTCACTGCCGTCGCCAAGTACCTGCCGGAGCGGCGGCTGACGAACGCCGACCTGGAGAAGATGGTGGACACGTCGGACGAGTGGATCCGAACCCGGACCGGCATCCGGGAGCGCCGCATTCTGGAAAAGGGCCTGGGCAGTTCCCACATGGCGATCCAGGCGGCCCGACAGATCCTCGACCACCGGGGCATTGGGCCCGACGAGATCGACCTGATCATCGTCTCCACCGTGACGCCCGACATGATGTTCCCGGCCACGGCCTGCCTGGTCCAGGACGGGATCGGGGCGAAGCGGGCGTGGGGGTTCGACCTGTCGGCGGCCTGCTGCGGGTTTCTGTACGCCCTGGTGGTGGGGGCGAAGTTTGTGGAGACCGGGGCGCACAGGAAGGTCCTGGTGATCGGCGCGGACAAGATGTCTTCCATCATCGACTACACGGACCGGGAGACGTGCGTCCTGTTCGGCGACGGGGCCGGCGCCGTGCTGCTGGAGCCGGTCGAGGACCCGGAGACGGGGCTGCTGGACTTTCTGTTCCAGGTGGACGGAGCGGGTGGGAAGTCGCTCTACATGCCCGGCGGGGGAAGCCTGAACCCATCGACCCACGAGACGGTGGACCAGAAGATGCACTTCGTCCACCAGGACGGCAGGGCGGTGTTCAAATTCGCCGTGCCGAGCATGGCCGACGTCTCCGCCGAGATCCTGCGCCAGAACAACCTGACGGGCGAGGATGTGGCCCTGTTCATCCCCCATCAGGCCAATCTCCGGATCATCGATGCCGCCGCGCGCCGGATGGGCATCGGGGACGACAAGGTGGTCGTCAACATCGACCGCTACGGCAACACGACGTGCGGGACGATCCCCATTGGCCTGACCGAGGCCGTGGAGGAGGGCCGGCTCAAGAAGGGCGACCTGCTCGTCCTGGCCAGCGCCGGGGCCGGGTTCACGTGGGGCAGCGCCCTGCTGCGATGGGGGATTTAAGACGTGGGACTTGCCTTTCTCTTTCCGGGCCAGGCGTCCCAGTTCGTCGGCATGGGCAAGGCCCTCTATGACGCCTGTGACCCTGCCCGTCGGCTGTATGATCGGGCGAACGACCTCCTGGGGTTCGATCTCAAGAAGGTCTCGTTCGAGGGGCCGGAGGAGGCCCTGAGGCAGACGGTGATCACGCAACCGGCGGTGTTCGTCCACAGCGTGGCCGCGCTGGAGGCCCTGCGGGAGAGGGGCATCCTCCCCTCCGTGGTGGCCGGTCACAGCGTGGGGGAGGTCGCGGCGCTGTATGCCGCCGGCGTGTTCGGGTTCGAGGAGGGGCTGGGCCTGGTGGCTGTCCGTGGCCGGGCGATGGAGGAGGCCGGAAGAGGCCGGCCTGGCACGATGGCCGCGGTCATCGGGCTGAGCGAAGAAGCGGTCGCGGCCCTGTGCGCCGAGACGCCGGGCGAGGTGGCCCCTGCCAATTTCAACTCACCGGAGCAGGTCGTCATCTCCGGGGATGCCGAGGCCGTCCGGGCGGCGATGAAGCTGGCCGAGGGTCGCGGGGCCAAACGGGTCGTGGGACTCGCGGTGAGCGGGGCCTTCCACACCGCGCTGATGGCCCCGGCCGTGGAGGCCCTGCGTCCGACCCTGGACCGAACCCCTTTCGCTCCCGCAAAGATGCCCGTCGTGTGCAACGTCACGGCGGCGCCGGAGACCGACCCCGGACGGCTGAAGGCCCTCTTCCTGAAGCAGTTGACGAACCCCGTCCTGTGGGCGAAGTCCGTTCAGCGGATCGCGGGCGACGGGGGCCGGGAGATGGCCGAGGTGGGGCCGGGCAACATTCTGAAAGGGCTGGTGCGCCGGATCGACCGGGAGGTCCGCGTCACGTGCGTGGGCGACCCGGCGGGGGTAGAAGAGCTGGCGAAAGTACTGTCATGAACCGATTTGAAGGACAGGTGGCGGTGGTGACCGGGGGGTCGCGGGGCATCGGCGAGGCCGTGGCCGTGCGCCTGGCCTCGGAGGGGGCGGACGTGGCCCTCTGCGCCAGCCGGAGCGCCGAGGCTGCGGAGCGGGTGGCCGAGCAGGTCCGGGGGCTGGGCCGACGGGCGCTCGTCGCGCAGGTGGATGTGTCCGACGCGGCGTCGGTGGCCTCGTTCATCGCCTCCGTGGTCTCCGCGTTTGGACGGCTGGACATCCTCGTCAACAACGCCGGGATCACCCGAGACGGATTGCTCCTGAGGATGGACGACGACGCCTGGGACCGCGTGATCGACGTCAACCTGAAGGGGGCGTTCCACACCATCCGGGCGGCGGTCCGTCCGATGATGAAGGCCCGGCGGGGGCGGATCATCAACCTCTCCTCCGTGGTGGGCCTGAGGGGCAATGCGGCCCAGGCGAACTATGCGGCATCCAAGGCGGGGCTGATCGGCCTGACGAAGTCCGTGGCGCGGGAGTTCGCCTCGCGGGGGATCACGGCCAACGCCGTAGCGCCGGGTTACATCCCGACGGAGATGACGGAGGGACTTCCGTCGGACGTGAAGGAATCCCTGCTCGCGCAGGTGCCGTTGGGCAGGCTCGGAAGCGCCGCCGATGTGGCGGCGACCGTGGCGTTTCTCGCCTCCGAGGACGCCGCGTACATCACGGGACAGGTGATCGTCGTGGACGGCGGGATGACGATGTGAAAAGGCAAGTGCTGAGCAATGAGTGCTGAGCAATGCGTAAAACACTCATTGCCCGTTGCTCATCGCTCATTGCTCATTACTTTTTTATGGAGGTATGCTCATGGCTTCGATTGAAGAGCGGGTCCGGGATCTGGTCGTTGAACAACTCGGCGTGAAACCTGAGGACGTGAACATGGAGGCGTCTTTCATCGATGACCTGGGCGCGGACTCCCTAGACACGGTGGAACTGGTCATGGCGTTCGAAGAGGCATTCGATATCGAGATCCCCGACGAGGATGCCGAGAAGATGGTCACGGTGGGCGACGCGGTGAAGTACCTGGAGGGCAGGCAGGCTTCGTAAAGGCGGGATCGGGGGCCAGGGGCCAGGGAAAACCCAAACGAACTCCGTTTTCCTGATCCCCGACCCCTGGCCCCTGTTTTTGAAAGGTTCCTATGGGACGCAGAGTCGTCGTGACGGGCATCGGGGTCCTGGCATCCAACGGGTCCTCGGCCCCGGCCTTCTGGGAGGCGATCTGCTCGGGGAAGAGCGGAATCGCCCCGATCACCCGTTTCGACACGTCGGCCTTTGACGTCACCTTCGCGGGCGAGGTGAAGGGGTTCGATCCGGTGGCCCTCGGCATGGACAAGAAAGACGCCAACCGGAACGACCTGTGCGTACAGTATGCGGTGTGCGCCACGTTCGAGGCCGTCCGCGACGCCGGGCTGGATATGAAGGCCACGGACCCCGACCGGGTGGGCGTCATCTACGGCTCCGGCATCGGCGGCATTCTGACCTTTGAGGAGCAACACACGCGCCTCCTCCAGAAGGGGCCGGGCCGCATCAGCCCGTTCTTCATCCCCATGATGATCTCGGACATGACCTCCGGGCAGATCTCCATCACCTTCGGCGCGCGCGGCCCGAACTACACCACGGTCTCCGCGTGCTCCTCCGCGGGCCACGCCATCGGGGATGCGTTCAAGACCATCCGGGACGGTGAGGCGGACGTGATGATCACCGGCGGGGCCGAGGCGGCGGTCAGCCCCATGTCCCTCGGGGGGTTCGCCAGCATGAAGGCGTTGTCGAGGAGGAATGACGCACCGGAGAAGGCGAGCCGGCCGTTCGACGCGGAACGGGACGGTTTCGTGCTGGGGGAGGGGGCCGGGACGCTGATTCTGGAGGATCTGGACCACGCCCGGGCGCGGGGGGCTCAGGTCTACGCCGAGGTCCTGGGGGTCGGGTTCACCGCCGACGCCTACCACCAGACGAACCCGTCGGCGGAGGGGCCGGCGCGGGCCATGCGGCTGGCCCTGAAACAGGCCGGGAGGCGCCCGGAGGAGGTGGGCTATATCAATGCCCACGGCACCTCCACGCCCATCGGAGACAAGAACGAGACGGCGGCGATCAAGGCCGTCTTCGGGGATCACGCCCACCATCTGGCGGTCAGTTCCACCAAGTCCATGGCCGGGCATCTGCTCGGCGCGTCCGGGGCCGTGGAGTCCATCGCCTGCATCCTCGCCGTCCGGCACGGCCTGGTCCCGCCCACGATCAACCTGGAGCATCCCGACCCCGAATGCGACCTCGACTACGTTCCCCATCGGGCGCGACCGATGGATGTGGCGGTGGCCATGAACAACTCTTTCGGTTTCGGCGGCCACAACGCCGTCGCGATCTTCGGGAAGTATGAAGCATAAGAGCCCGTACGGAAATCCCATCTGGGCTTCAAGCGGCTGCGAAGGCCGTGGACTGCGTTGCTCTGCATCGACGCATCCGCCTTGTAGGATGCGCCTGCTTCGAGCGCCTTGCCCACGACCTTCTCGCTCGCTTTCGGGCCCCAGAGCGAATTTCTGTACGGACTCTAAGCGATCCGCATTGACAAGCGGTGGTGAGCGGTGAGGGGTGAGGTTCCCCTTCTTCGATAAGGCAGGTGGAAGACGGGAGGTCGTATGTGGAAAAAATCCTACATGCCACCTGCCGCATTCCACCTGCCGGATCAGGGAGAGGGGGCCGATCACACTTCATCCTTCATCACCCTGTTCCTGAATTAGGTGAGTATGCCCGGTGTCAACGATTTTTGGAAGCGCATCTGGAGGGTTTTTTCACCGTCTCAGAAGATCGAGCAGAACCTGGAGACCCTGGAGGCCATCATCGGCCACCATTTCGCCGATCGTTCGCTGCTCGCCCAGGCCCTCAAGCATCGCTCTTACGTGTATGCCGCGGACGGACACGGCATCGAGTCCAATGAGCGGCTGGAGTTTCTCGGGGATGCTGTGCTCGATCTCGTGGTCACGGAGTACCTCTTCCGGTCCTTCAAGTCCAAACGAGAGGGGGAACTGACGCAGGTCAAGTCCCTGATCGTCAGCAAGACCGTCCTGGCGCAGAAGGGGCGCGAGATGGGTCTCGGCAGGTATATGCTCCTGAGCCGGGAGGAGGAGCAGGCGGGCGGACGGGACCGGACCTCCATCATCGGGGACGCCTACGAGTCCGTCCTGGGCGCGATCTATCTGGACGGCGGGCTGGATCCCTCCCGCGTCTTCGTCACCCGGCATCTCCTCTGCGACGTGGAGGAGATCAGCGCCAACGGGGACTATCTCAACTTCAAGAGCGTCCTGCTCGAACACGTGCAGCGCGAGGGGAGGGGTCATCCCCGGTATTACGTGAACTCCGAGGAGGGCCCCGACCACGAGAAGATCTTCACTGTGGAGGTGGCCGTGGGCGGGGAGATCAGGGGCCAGGGCCAGGGCCGGAGCAAGAAGGAGGCGCAGCAGATGGCGGCCAAGGAGGCGCTCCGCAGGCTGGGCGCGGTGTGAGGCGCAGGGGCGGTTCGCGGCCCTTACAGGGCGACATAGATGACGGAAGTCACATGGCGTTTTCTAAACACCCGTTTTGAAAACGCCTTTTTTAATATGGCGGCGGACGAAGCCGTCCTGGAGTCGGTCCGGGAGGGGGCATCCCCGGTCTTCCGGGCGTTCGGGTGGCAGCCGCCGGGGCTCTCGTTCGGGTATGCCCAGCGGGTGGACCGGGAGGTGGACCTGGACCGGTGCCGGGAGATGGGCGTGGAGGTGGTGCGCCGGCCCACGGGCGGGCGGGCCGTGTTGCACTGGAACGAACTGACCTACAGCGTCCTCTGCCGGGGGGACGACCCACTGGTCGGGGGCGGGGTGCTGGAGGCCTACCGCCGGATCAGCGAGTGCCTGGTGGCGGGGCTCCGGCTGTCCGGCGTGGCCGCCGACCTCGTCCGGTCCGATCCGCCATCCGTGCGGCCCGTGGGGGAGCCGATCACCTCCCCCTGTTTTTTGTCCGCGGCCCGGCACGAGGTCGTGATCGGCGGGCGAAAGCTGATCGGGAGCGCGCAGCGCCGGATGGGGGACATGCTCCTCCAGCACGGGTCGCTGATCCTGGGGCCGGAGCATAAACGCATCGTGGATCTCCTCAGGCTGACCTCGGACGATCTGAAGGCGCAATTCCGACGGGAGCTGGACGAGGGGACGACCTCCCTGGAGGAGGCGCTGGGCCGACCGGTGGCGTTCGACGACCTGGCGGAGTGTTTGAGACGGGGATTCGAGGGGACCCTGGGCGTCCCGTTCGTGGAGCAGCCCCTGACCGAGCGGGAACGCGCGAGGATCGAGATCCTGGTGCGGGAGAAGTACGGGACGGAGGCGTGGAATTTTGCGGTGCAGCGCCGGGTGATTCGGTAAGATCTCTGAATAGTGAGCAGTTCAAAGAGGAAGTAAAAGAAATGGAGTGGCGAGAGCGGATTTCCGTAGACCCTCTGGTGTGCCACGGCAAGGCGTGCATCAAAGGCACACGTGTTATGGTCTCGATCATTCTGGATAACCTGGCTGAGGGCATCTCTCAGGAAGAGATTTTGAAGAGCTATCCATCTCTGGCCCCGGAAGATATTCAGGCGACCGTCGCTTATGCTACTGTTTAGGGACTCGCTATGCAGATCGACTTCAAAAACATGATCTCGCCTGTCGAGGGCGCGGACCGGATCACGTGGGCCGAGGTGGAGGCGCTCAAGAAGCGGGGAGAGGCCATCGACGCGGACCTGAGGGCCAGGCGCGGGCGGGGGGACCTGCCGTTCCACGACCTGCCGTATCAGGACGTGACGTCGGTCCTGAAATATGCGGAGGAGGCGCGGGGCCGGTTCGAGAACTTCGTGGTCGCGGGCATCGGGGGGTCGGCGCTGGGGAACATCGCCCTGCAGACGGCGCTGAGGCACCCGCACCACAACCTGCTGCCGGAGGCGCAGCGGGGCGGGCCGAGGATGTTCTTCCCGGACAACATCGACCCGGACATGGTCGGGGGGCTGTTCGACGTCCTGGACCCGAAGGAGACGCTGTTCAACGTGATCACGAAGTCGGGGAGCACGGCGGAGACGATGAGCACGTTCCTGCTCGTCCGGCAGGCGCTGATCGACGCGGTGGGGGACCGGTGGCGGGAGCACGTGGTCGTGACGACGGACCCGGCGAAGGGGGACCTCCGGCAGATTGCGACGGAGGAGGGGCTGACGGCGTTCGACATCCCGGAGGGGGTGGGGGGACGGTTCTCGGTCCTGACGCCGGTGGGGCTGCTGTCCGCCGCCGTGTCCGGGATCGACATTCAAGTTTTGTTGTCAGGCGCTGCGGCGATGGATGCGCGGCTGAAGGCCTCGGCGCTGGATCGTAATCCGGCCTACGTCTGCGCGGCCCTGATGTACCTGGCGGACGCTCACAAGGGACGGCGCATCGTGGTGATGATGCCCTACGTGCAGGCGCTCAGGGATGTGGCGGACTGGTTCCGGCAGCTCTGGGCAGAGAGCCTGGGCAAGCGGCTGTCGCTGGCCGGGGAGGTCGTGCATGTGGGCCAGACGCCGGTGAAGGCGCTGGGCGCGACGGACCAGCACTCGCAGATGCAGCTCTATGTGGAGGGGCCGCACGACAAGGTGGTCGTGTTCCTGGCGGTGGAGCGATATGACCGGACGCTGATCTTCCCGGCGGCCTACGGGGAGAAGGCATCGCTGGGCTACTTTTCGGGCCGGACGATGAATGAGCTGATCCAGGCGGAGCGCGTGGCCACGGCCCTGGCGCTCACGCAGCGGCAGCGGCCCAACATGACGATCACGCTGCCGGAGGTCAGCCCGCAGACGGTCGGCCAGCTCCTGTATCTGCTGGAGGTCCAGACGCTCTACGCCGGGGGACTCTACGGGGTGGACCCGCTGGACCAGCCGGGGGTGGAGGCGGGCAAGGTCGCCACGTACGCGCTGATGGGGCGAAAGGGCTACGAACAGCAGCGGGTGGAGATCCTTCGGGAGATCGCCAGCGATGCGCGCTACCTCCTGTGAACTGCGCTGGACTTCGCACCTGTTGCGGGATGAGGCGGGGGGGAAATCCCTGGCCCTGATCGTCCTCATCGCCGGGTTTTCGGCAGGGGCCTGGTACAGCCTTGAGGGCATCGTCTATGCGCTGATCGCCTGCGCGGTCCTCGTGGCGGCCATGTCCCGGTATTTCCTGCCGGTTCACTACTGCCTGACGGAGCGAGAGGTGATCGTCACGCACGCCGGGATGACGCGGCGGATGCCGTGGGATCGTTTCCGGAATTTCCGCGTCCATCCGGACGGGGTGTTCCTGAGCCCGTTCGGGAGGCCGAGCCGGCTGGACAGCTTTCGGGGGTGTTTCCTCCGGTTCAAAGACAACCGGGATGAGGTGCTGGCCATTGTCCGGGCAGGGGTCCAGAATCGAGCGGTTTAGGGCGTGGTGGTCGCACGCCTTCGCCGTGGACGGAGACGCGGCGTTCGACGAGAGGGACCGTGCGCTGATCGACCGACTGGCGGCGTTCGTGGTCCGGCGGCGGATGACGGTCCCGGCCCTGATGCTCCTGGAATCGTGGCGACCGCTGAATTTCATCGGGAGCCAGATGCTCACCTTTCTCGCGCCGTTCGTGACGATGGTGTTTTCGGAGCAGGAGTACAGCCGGTTCACGGGCATTCTGGAGCGGCGGGGGAGCATCGACCTGATCATTGAACGGATTGAGAAGGCGGAGGGCGGGCGAGAAGAAGCGTAGGTTTATGTATAGGAGCCCATGCCAGAGCTGAACGTCATCATCGCCACGGACTGCGGGAGCACGACCACGAAGGCGATCCTGGTCGAGAAGAATGGGGACGCGTACCGGCAGACGTACCGCGGGGAGGCCCCGACGACGGTGGAGGCCCCGTTCGAGGACGTGACGCGCGGGGTGCTGAACGCCATCCAGGAGATCGAGGAGCTGTCGGGCCGGAAGATCCTGGACGGGGAGCGGATCATCACGCCGGCGGACGGGGAGACGGGCGTGGACATCTACATCTCCACCAGCAGTGCGGGCGGCGGCCTCCAGATGATGGTGGCGGGCGTGGTGAAGGCGATGACGGGCGAGAGCGCCCAGCGATGCGCCCTGGGCGCGGGGGCCATCGTCATGGATGTGCTCTCCGCGGACGATGGACGCCTCCCCTACCAGAAGATCGAGCGCATCCGGCAGCTCCGGCCCGACATGGTCCTCCTGTCCGGCGGCACGGACGGGGGCACGGTCACGCACGTGGTTGAGATGGCGGAGTTCATCGCGGCGGCGGACCCCAGGCCCCGGTTCGGGATGGGCTTCAAGCTGCCCGTGATCTACGCGGGCAACAAGGTGGCACGGGAGATCGTGGAGAAGACGCTCGGGGGGAAAACAGCGCTGACGATCACGGAGAACCTCCGGCCTGTCCTGGAGCGCGAGAACCTGGGACCGGCGCGGCACAAGATCCACGACCTGTTCCTGGAACACGTCATGGCCCAGGCCCCCGGCTACCGCAAGCTGATCTCCTGGGCCGGGGCGCCGATCATGCCGACGCCCGGCGCGGTGGGGCTGATCATGCAGACCATCGCCCGCAAGCAGGGGATCAACGTCATCGGCGTGGACATCGGCGGGGCGACCACGGACGTGTTCAGCGTGTTCGGGGACGTGTTCAACCGGACGGTGAGCGCCAACCTGGGCATGTCCTACAGCATCTCCAATGTCCTGGCAGAGGCCGGGTTGAAGAACATCCTGCGGTGGGCGCCGTTCGCCATCGACGAGGCGGACCTGCGCGACCGGATCAAGAACAAGATGATCCGCCCGACGACCATCCCGCAGACGCTGGACGAACTCAAGATCGAGCAGGCCATCGCCCGCGAGGCCCTCCGCCTGGCGTTCATCCAGCACCGGGCGCTGGCCGTGGGGTTGAAGGGCGTGCAGACCGAGCGGACGATCTCCGACGCCTTCGACCAGTCCTCCACCGGCGAGAGTCTGATCCGGATGATGGACCTCCACCTCCTGGTGGGCAGCGGCGGCGTGCTGTCCCACGCGCCCCGGCGTGCGCAGTCGATGGCTATGAGCATCGACGCCTTTCAGCCGGAGGGGGTCACCCGGATCGCCGTGGACAGCATCTTCATGATGCCGCACCTGGGGGTCCTTTCCACGGTCAACGAGCAGGCGGCGACGGAGGTGTTCGACCGGGACTGCATGATCTATCTGGGCACGTGCGTGGCGCCGATGGGGACGGGCAGGCCCGGCGAGAAATGCCTGGACTATGAGCTTCATCTCCCCGGCGGACGGAGTGAGAAGGGGTCCTTGAACGTGGGGGAGATGCGCGTTTTTCCGCTGGAGAGCGAGGCGGAGGCGCGGCTCACGGCACAGCCCGCGCGGGGGTTCGACCTGGGGGCGGGGCGCGGCAGGCCCGTCGAGGCCCCCGTGAAGGGGGGCGTGGTCGGGGTCGTCCTGGACGCCAGGGGCCGGCCCATCCAGATCGCGGAGCAGGAAGGCGAACGGATAAGACAGATCACCGAGTGGAACAGGGCGATGGACCTGTATCCCAGATGAAGAAGCGGTCATGTGCGACACTCCATAGCTGAAACCCGGTTAAAACGGATGCGCCTCGTGGCAACCGCGTGTCTTGCGGGCGCGACCCTTCTGTTCTTTCTGGGCAGATTTTTTGAAGACAGACATGGTCTGTTCTTCTATCTGAGAATCTTTGGCGAAGCCGCCATGGTCGGCGGGCTGGCAGACTGGTTTGCCGTGACTGCCCTGTTTCGTCATCCACTCGGAATTCCCATCCCTCACACGGCCATCATCCCCCGTCGAAAAAACGAGATCGGACGCCAACTGGGGGAATTCATCCGGGATAGATTTTTCACCCCTCACAATCCCCTGCTGATTGAAACCATCCGATCGTTCAAAATCGTTTACCGGGGTACGGAGTGGCTTGTTAAAAAGGAGAATACGGAATTCATCGTCCGTCGGCTTTCGCACATGCTGGGACGTACCCTATCTGTCATGCGCGATGAAGACTTCAGTAAGTTTCTCAATGACCACATTACAGATTATATACGTCGAAACCCTATTGCACCCCACCTTGCCAATCTGTTGTCGGTCCTGAGGGTTGAAAATCGGCATCAACAGTTGATTGATGAGGGGTTGCGGGTTGCGGATGAACTCATCCAAAAGAATATCCCCCTGATCAAAAAGCTCATTGAAGAGGGAACTCCCTGGTGGACTTTTGGGCTGGCAGATAAACGCATATTCAATGCCTTCATCACTAAGGTTTCGGAGTTCTTAAGCAGCGTCACATCCGATCCCCATCATCCCATGCGGATGGAGTTCGAGGCTTACTATAAACAGTTGATTTATGATTTGAGAAACAGCCAGCAGACGATCGATAAAGTGGAAAGGTTCAAAAATCAGATCCTGGACAACCCTAAAATGCAGGATATGTTTTCCAAGATCTGGCCTGGCTTAAAGACCATGCTGGTTCAAATATGCCAGAAGGAAGATTCTGAGCTGCACTCTTATGTAGAAAACCTCATTGTTGATACGATCGTGTTATTTCGCTCTGATTCAAATACGATGAAGCAACTCAACGATGCAGTTGAAGACTTTATCGTTCAGCTTATCGGCCGCGATGGAAAAGATGGAATCTCAAACTTTATTTCAGAAACAGTAGCCTCCTGGGACACGGAGACGACGACCCGGCAGGTGGAGTTGCTGATGGGAGATGATCTGCAATTCGTCAGGATCAACGGCACCGTGGTCGGGGGGCTTGCCGGGCTTGCCATCTATGGTCTGTCCATGCTTCTGGAGAAGGTTTTTTAGCCGAGATCGTCCATGGCCCACGCCTACACACCAGGACTGCGCGTCACACGTCGCGCCGTCATTCAGAAACGCCGAATCCTGCCCCTGAAGGGGAGGGTCCTCGTCGGCGTCGGGGACCGGGTCTCGAAGGATCAGGTCGTGGCGCAGACCGACCTGCCGGGGAGCGTGGTCACGCTGAATGCCGTCAACCTGATGGGGGTGACGCCGGCGGAACTGCCCCATTTCATGCTCAAGAAGCCGGGCGACCGGGTGGAGAAGGGGGAGGCCCTGGCGGAGACCCGGCCGTTCATCAAGTGGCTGAAGACGACGATCCAGGCCCCCGTGACCGGGACGGTGGAGAGCGTCTCCACGATCACAGGGCAGGTCCTCCTGCGGGAGCCGCCCCGGCCGGTGTCCGTGAAGGCATATCTCGACGGGCGCGTGGCGGAGGTGATCCCGGACGAGGGGGTGGTCGTGGAGGCGACCGGGGCGTTCGTGCAGGGGATCTTCGGCGTGGGGGGGGAGCGGTGGGGGGCGATCCGCTTCGTGGCCGCGTCTCCGGAGGAGGACCTCGACCCGGCCCAGATCCGGCCCGAGCACCGGGGATGCCTTCTGGTGGCGGGGGGGCTGGCGACGCTGCCGGGCATCCGGCGGGCCGTGGAGGTGGGGGCCGCCGGGGTGATCGCGGGGGGCATCCGGGACCACGACCTGCGCGCGTTGCTCGGCTATGACCTGGGAGTGGCCATCACCGGGACGGAGGAGATCGGGCTGACAGTGATCGTCACGGAGGGGTTCGGGCGGATCTCCATGGCGGGGAAGACGTTCTCCGTCCTGAAGGAACGGGAGGGGGAGGAGGCGTCGGTCAGCGGGGCCACCCAGATCCGAGCGGGCGTCCTGCGCCCGGAGATCATCATCCCCACCCGGGCCGAGGGGACAGATTCCCCTGTCCAGAAAGAGGCGGAGGGGATGCAGATCGGCGATCCCATCCGGGTCATCCGGCAGCCCTACTTTGGCCGGATCGGCGCCGTGGCCGGCCTCCCGCCCGAGCTTCAGACCGTGGAGTCCGAGACGAAGGTCCGCGTCCTGGAGGTGCGGTTCGAGGACGGCGCCACCGCCATCGTGCCCCGGGCGAACGTGGAGATCATCGAAGAATAAGGCAGAAGGCATCCTTCGACTTCGCGGCCCTTCGACTCCCCCTTCGCTTACGCTCAGGGTCCGCTCAGGACAAGGAAGGCAGAAGGCAAAAGGCAGAAGGCAGAAGGTCGATCCCCGACTCCTGATCCCTTTCTTTCCAAGAGGTCCGCCATGTCCAGACTCCTCCTCTGTCTGCTGATGCTGTTCTCCGTCGCCGCGCACGCCCAGGCCGATCTCCTCCTGCCGACCGAGATCCGGGCGTCCGACACCCCGGACGACACGGGGGGGAGCCTCACGCTCACCTGGCGCAAGACGGCGACGGAGGGACCGGGCATCCGCTACCTCGTCTCCGTGGCAGAATCCCCCCAGGGCCCATACTACCCTGCGGCGGAGGTGAGTTCGATCAGCGGGTTCATGACTGACGCGCCGGCGGAGTTCGGGCATCGGACCTCGAACGCGGACTATCACTACGCCCACGTGGAGACCTACAAGGTCCCGGCGGACAGCGGTAAATCCCAGACGCGGGCGGTTGAGAAGGGGAGGGTCTACCACCTGAAGCTGGCCGTGACGGACGGGCAGCGCACGGTCGAGGCCCCGGCGCCCATCATCGCCTCCGCCCACGCCAACTGGTTCAACTGGGCCAAGCTGAACAACTTCATCATCGGCACGGTCTTCTCGGTCCTCATCCTCGCCTTCATCGCCATCGCCCGCCGAAACCCCAACCTCTACATCCGCAAGATCGCCGGCCTGGACGCCATCGACGAGGCCCTGGGCCGGGCCACGGAGATGGGCAAGCCGGTCCTGTTCATCCACGGCCTGCAGGGGATGGACAGCATCTCCACCATCGCCGCGACCAATATCCTGGGCCGGGTGGCCCGCCGGACGGCGGCTTACGACACGCAGCTCCGGGTGGCCACGAACGACCCGATCGTGATGGCCGTCAGCCAGGAGGTCGTGAAGGAGGGCTACCTGGACGCGGGCCGGCCCGATGCTTACAACCCGGACCACGTGTTCATGGCCGCCGCGGACCAGTTCAGCTACGCCGCGGCCCTGGAGGGGATGATGACGCGGGAGCGGCCCGCCACGAACATCCTGATGGGCTACTTCTACGCCGAGGCCCTGCTGCTGTCGGAGACCGGGGCGTCCATCGGGGCCATCCAGATCGCGGGGACGGATTCCTACACGCAGCTTCCGTTCTTCGTGACCACCTGCGACTATACCCTGATGGGGGAGGAACTCTACGCGGCCAGCGCCTACCTGTCGCGGGAGCCCAAGCTGCTGGGCAGTCTGAAGGGGCAGGACGTCGGCAAGGCGTTCCTGATCCTCGTCCTGGTCCTGGGCACGCTTCTGGCGACGTTCGGATACGACCAGATTACGTATATGTTTACGTCGTATTAAAAGGAGGTCCCATGATCTTTCTCCAGCGCACGCTTCCGTTGATCATCGCCTTCGTGGTGGGTATGATCGGGATCTTAACCTATTACGTCCCGGTCTGGGGGGACGTGGAGGAGACGTTCGCCACGTGGCTCCGGATCATCTACGCGTTCGCCTTCCTGCTGGGGACCTACAGCCTGCTCCACCTCCACTGGAACCGCATCCGGCGGAGGAACCCGGGATGGGGGTACAGCACGATGGTCTACTTCGGTTTCGGGCTGACGCTTGTGCTCGCCATGTATAACAACGGGGGATGGTTCATGCAGCCCCAGGCCGAAGAGGGGGGGCTGCGCTGGATGTTTCGATACGTGCAGGTCCCGTGCCAGGCGACGATGTTCTCGATCCTGGCGTTCTTCATCGCGTCGGCGGCCTACCGGACCTTCCGGGCGCGCACGCCGGAGGCGGTCATCCTGCTGGTCGCGGCCGTGTTGATGATGCTGGGGCGGGTCCCGATCGGGGCTTATATCCACGAAGGGCTGCCGACCTTCGCACAGTGGCTGATGGCCATCCCCAACATGGCGGCCAAGCGGGGCATTCTGCTGGGCGTGAGCCTGGGGGGCATCGCCACCTCCCTCCGGATCATCTTCGGGATCGAACGGTCCTATCTGGGCGGGGGCGACGCGTGAAGGCCTGGCTGACGAACATCGACCGGCGGTTGATCTACCTGCTGGTCGGCCTGGGCGCAGCCGCGCCGCTTCTGGTCTCCTTCGACCTCCCGATCAAGGCGACGCCGCCGGTGCGGGCGGTCTACGACACGGTCGAGGAGATCGCACGGAAGGAGGCGCGCGGGGTCGTGCTGATCTCGTTCGACTACGACCCGGGGTCCGAGGCGGAACTCCAGCCGATGGCGCGGGCGATCCTGCGGCACTGCTTCCGGCGCAACCTGCGCGTGGTGGGGGTGAGCCACTGGCCGGGGAATACGGATCTGGTGGAGGAGGCGTTCGTCACCGCCGCGAGCGATTCCGGGCGGAAGCCGGGCCAGGATTACGTCTTCATGGGGTTCAAGACAGGCGGGGGGGCGCTGGTCATCGACATGGGGCAGGACTTCCCCGGCGCCTTCCCGAAGGACGTGCGCGGGAACGACACCCGGACGATGGAGGTCATGCAGGGCATCCGCTCACTCCGGGATTTCGACTACGTGATCGACCTGGCCGCCGGGACGCCGGGGATCGAGACGTGGATCGCCTACGGGCAGGAGCGCTACCGGTTCAAGATGGGCGGGGGATGCACCGCCGTGATCGCGCCGGATCAGTTCCCGTTCTTGCAGGCCGGGCAGCTCAACGGACTGATCGGCGGGCTGGCCGGGGCGGCGGAGTACGAGGTATTGATCGGCAAGAAAGACGAGGCGGTCGGCGGGATGCGGCCGCAGTCCGTCGTCCACGTCGTGGTGATTCTCCTGATCGCCACGGGCAATCTGTTCTATTTCCTCTCTCGGCGGAAAGGGACTGAATCGCCATGAGCCGTCTTCTGAACATCGACCGCCGGATCATCTTTCTGTTCGTCCTCGCAGGCGTGGTGGTTCCGCTCCTGTGGTCGTTTACTTTCCCGGTGAAGCCCACGCCCATGGTGCAGGCGATCTATGACACCGTCGAAGTCGTGGCGCAGAAGAAGGGACGGGTCCTGATCGCGTTCGACTACGGCCCCAGCCTGGTGGCAGAGCTGCGTCCGATGGCCCTGGCGCTTCTCCGGCACTGCTTCCAGCGGGGGGTGAAGGTCGTGGGGGTCACGCTCACCCCCGAGGGGGTCGGGATGGCCCAGGACGCCTTCGGGGTGGTGGCGAAGGAGTTCCCCCTCGAGTACGGCAAGGACTATGCCTTCATGGGGTTCAAGTCCGGCGGAAGCTCCTTCATCCTGAACATGGGGCAGGACTTCCAGGCCACGCTGCCGAAGGACAGCCGGGGTAACGACACGAGGACGATGGAGATCACCCAGGACATCCGTTCGTTGAAGGACTTCGATTACATCGTGGACCTCGCCGGGTCGTCCGTGACCGAGACCTGGATCGCCTACGGGCAGGAGCGCTACCGGTTCAAGATGGGATCGGGATGCACGGCGGTGATGGCCCCGGACATGTTCCCCTTCCTGCAGGCAGGACAGCTCAACGGGATGATGGGGGGGCTGGCCGGGGCGGCGGAGTACGAGACTCTGGTGGGGGTCAGCGATGCGGCCACCCGGAACATGACGCCGCAGTCCGTCGTGCATCTGGTGATCCTGGCGTTCATTCTGTTCGGCAACCTGATCTACTTCCTCGGAAGGAGGGCCTCATGAGACGCGATACCGTTCTCTTCGTCGCGTTCGTCGCCCTGTTCGCCGCCGTCAACGTCTACCTGATGAGTGCGGGCAAAATCCAGGGCAACTGGGCCGGGTTCGGGGTGATCCTGGCCGCCGGGCTGACGCTGGCCATGTATAGTTTTCTGTACCGCGACAACCCGACCTTCAAGTTCGCCGAACACCTCTACGTGGGGGTGGTGGCCGCCTACCAGCTGGCGCAGATCTGGTACCTGAACCTCCTGGCGGACGTCTACAATCCGCTGTTCCGGCCAGAGCCGGGCAAGGGGACGGCCTGGGGGGTGCTGATCCCGACGGCGCTCGGTCTGCTGATGCTCACCCGCTTTGTCCCGCGAATAGCCCTGGTCAGCCGGATCTCGTTCGCCTTTGTCGTAGGGGTGGGGGCGGGCCTCAGCATTCCCCGGACGATCTCGTCGTTCGTGCTGCAACAGATCGAGCCCACGCTCAAGCCCCTCTGGACCACCTCGGTCTTCACGATGGCCAGCCTGGACACCTTTCTGATCCTGGTGGGGGTGGTGAGCGTCCTGGTCTATTTCTCATTTTCGATCGAGCACAAGGGGGCCGTGGGGGCGGTGTCTCGGGTCGGGATATGGTTCCTGATGATCTCTTTCGGGGCCTCGTTCGGGTACACGATCATGGCGCGTCTGTCGCTCCTGATCGGGCGGATGACCTTCCTGCTGAGGGACTGGCTGCACGTCCAGATACAGTAAAGACGTATCTCGTATCTCGTAAAAACCTCCTACGAGATACGCTTCACGGGTTTTACACGCTTCACGCTTCCACAGAGATTTCTAAGGCTCAAAATCTGGAACGAAAGCGGGGGATAGGGAGTCCAAGTGCCGCCGGACGGGTCGAGGCCCATGGCCGAACCTCTGCTGAAGGTCGAAGACCTCAGGACGTACTTTCAGACCGATGACGGCCTGGCCAGGGCGGTGGATGGGGTGTCTTTCGACCTGCGCAAGGGGGAGACGCTGGGGCTGGTGGGGGAGTCCGGGTGCGGGAAGAGCGTGACGTCGCTGTCGATCCTGCGCCTGATCCCGGCGCCGCCGGGGAAGATCGCAGGGGGGAGGGTCCTGTTTCGCGGGCGCGACCTGTTCGGACTGAGCGAGGAGGAGATGCGGGGGGTGCGGGGGAATGACATCGCGATGATCTTCCAGGAGCCGATGACCAGTCTGAACCCCGCCTTCACCTGCGGGGACCAGATCGACGAGGCCGTGATGCTCCATCAGGGGCTGGACCGGGCGGCGGCCAGGGCGCGGACGGTGGAGATGCTCCGGCGGGTGGGCATCCCGGACCCCGCCCAGCGGGCGGACGAGTACCCGCACCGGTTTTCGGGGGGGATGCGCCAGCGCGTGATGATCGCCATGGCGCTGTCGTGCAACCCGGACCTGCTGATCGCGGACGAGCCGACCACGGCGCTCGACGTGACGATCCAGGCGCAGATCCTGGAACTCCTGGAACAGCTCCAGAGCGATCTGGGGATGGGCGTGCTGATGATCACGCACGATCTGGGGGTGATCGCGGGGTTCACGGACCGGGTGGCGGTGATGTACGCGGGGAAGATCGTGGAGATGGGGGAGGCGCAGGACCTCTTCGCCGATCCCCGACACCCCTACACCCAGGGGCTGCTCGCGTCGATCCCGAAGCTGAACGAAGCGCAGGAGAGGCTCCGGGTGATTCCGGGGACGGTCCCGGACGCGACCCGGTTTCCGACCGGCTGCCGGTTTCACCCCAGGTGTCCCTACGCAGACGCTGTGTGCCGGGAGCGGGAGCCGGCGCTCCTGGAAGTGGAGGAGGGACATACGGCTGCGTGCTGGAAGGCGGAGGGGTATCCGGGGGCTTGAGCGGGTTGCAAGCGTTCTGCCTCAGCGGCCCATGTCGCTTTCCCACCTTTCTTGCTCGTGCAAGAAAGGTGGGGCCAAAGAAGCACGCCCCCTCAAACGCCGGGGGAGGCTTTGGCGCGCCGCAACCTTGACGTTCAGTTGTCGCACCGAAATTTGTGCCCCCGGCGGGTGGGGTGCTTCTGCTGGACTTCGGAGGTGGGGGTTTCTGGCGGCGCGCCTTCTTTGGGTCTATGCGTTTTGTCTTCCTTCGTCGTTATACCTTCTGTTTTTGACATGCCTTCTGATGTTCTCTTAGAAGTCCGTGACCTCAAGAAGTATTTCCCCATCCGGCGCGGGCTGTTCTCGCGGGTCTCGGGCCAGGTGAAGGCCGTGGACGGCGTCTCCTTCACCGTCCGGAGGGGGGAGACGCTGGGACTGGTGGGGGAGTCGGGGTGCGGGAAGACGACCACGGGGCGGGTCATCCTGCGCCTGGCCGAGGCGACCGGCGGGGAGGTGCGCTTCGACGGCCTGGACGTGCTGTCGCTGGGCCGGCGGGCGCTGCGGGCCGTGCGGCGGCGGATGCAGGTCATCTTTCAGGACCCCTACAGCTCGCTGAACCCCCGGATGACCGTGGGGGGCATCCTGGCCGAGGCCTTGAAGGTCCACGGCCTGGCGAAGGGCCGGGCCCTGGGAGAGCGGGTAGCGCAGCTCCTGGAGACGGTCGGGCTGTCGCCGGACTATGCCCGCCGGTACCCTCACGAGTTCAGCGGGGGGCAGCGGCAGCGGATTGGGATTGCCCGTGCGCTGGCCGTGCAGCCGGGTTTCATCGTGGCCGATGAGCCCGTCTCCGCGCTGGACGTGTCGATCCAGGCCCAGATCCTCAACCTGCTCCAGGACCTCCAGGGGCAGTTCGGGCTTACCTATCTGTTCATCGCCCACGACCTGAGCGTGGTGCGGCACATCTCCGACCGGGTGGCCGTGATGTACCTGGGGCGGATCGTGGAGATCGCGGAGAGCCGGTCGCTCTACGAAGATCCCCAGCATCCCTACACGCGGGCGCTCCTGTCCGCCGTGCCGGTCCCGGACCCTTCCGTGCGGCGAAGGCGGACGGTCCTGGAGGGGGAGACGCCGAACCCCGCGGACATCCCTTCCGGGTGCCCTTTCCACCCCCGCTGTCCCGAGCGCGTGGCCGAGTGCAGCCGGGTCGTGCCGGAGTTGAAGGACATCGGTGGGGGGCATCTGGTATCGTGTATTTTGAGACAGACGTGAAACGAAAGATCCCCCTTCCACCCCCTGCCCCCCTCCCTCCCCCCACGGGTGGGGGAGGGAGGGGGTCTCCAGGGCTTTGCCCCTTGAGATGGGGGAGGGCTGGGGGCCGTTTGCCATCTGCCGTTTTCAGAGCCGGTTTTCTCTCATCTCTCAGAAAGGGGAGCCCTGTGACCTTACATCTCAAGAGAGCGATCATTTTCTTGAACACCCTTATCCTGTTGATGTTTGCACCGGGAGGGCAGGCGCAGGGGCAGGTGGGCATTCCACGCAGGTTTTTGGGTTCGGCCCCTGCGGGACCGGGTGTGGACCTGTCGAAGGGGATGGGGGGCGGGCTTCAGCAGGACCGGTTCTTCCCCTCTCTGCTCGGCTTGAGAAGCCCCGGCCTGAACGCCATCCGCACGGAGCATTTCGTCATCTACTACGGGGAGGCCGACCAGACCGCCCGGCAGGTGGCTGACATCGCCGAAGAGGTGTTCGACGCCATCGCGCCCCTGTACCCGAAGTATATGAAGAACTACGCCCCCGTACACGTGCTGGTGGACGACGCCCTCGATTTTGGAAACGGGTCGGCCAGCTACTACCAGAACTTCATCGAGATCTGGGCGACCAACCTCGACTTTGAGCTGCGGGGGACGCACGCGTGGATCAAGAACGTGTTCGCCCACGAGTTCACCCACATCGTCACCCTGAAGGCCGCCCGTCGGAACTGGCCGTTCGAGTTGGGCATCGCGCAGATGGCGGAACTGAACCGGAACCCCGACTACGTGCTCGCCATGCCCTTTTACCAGCTCGCCGTGCCGACATGGTTTGCGGAGGGGATCGCGCAGTATGAGGACGACAAGATGGGCTACGAGGCGTGGGACACGCACCGGGACATGCTCCTGCGCATGGCGACTCTGGAGGACGACCTCTTGTCCTACGCCGAGATGGGGGTCTTCTCGCGGGACGGTCACCACTTCGAGATGTCCTACAACCAGGGCTACAACCTGCTCCGCTATATCGACGAGACCTACGGCCCGGACAAGGTGCGGGCGCTGTCGGAGCATACGGGTCTGATCAACTTCAAGTCGGCGATCCGCACGGTCCTCCACAAGTCCGCCGACCGGGTCTACGACGAGTGGAAGGCCCACCTGAAGGCGAAGTACGGGGCCGTGGCCGATTCGCTCCAGAAGACCGGTCTGGTGGAGGGGGAGAAGGCCATCGACGAGGGGTTCCTGGACTACTTTCCGGCCCATTCGCCGGACGGCAAGCGCGTGGCCTACCTGAGCAACCGGAAGAGCGACTTTGCGATCACGGAACTCCGGGTGAAGGACCTGGCCACAGGGGAGATGAAGACGATCTCCAGGGGCGTGGACAACCGCTTCTCCTGGTCCCCCGACGGGAAGAAGATCTATTACAACCGCGCACCGAGGGGCCGGTTCGACATCTACGTCTATGACTTCGACACGAAAGAGGAGCGGAAGCTGACCCTCGGCCTGCGGGCCAAGGACCCGGCGGTCTCCCCGGACGGGAAGCGGATCGCCTTCGTACGCAACGAGGACGGGACGAACAACATCGGCATCATGAACGCGGACGGGACGAAGGTTCACACCCTCACGCACCACAACGACGCCACGCAGTACTACGGCCCCCGCTGGTCTCCGGACGGGAAGCGGATCGCCTTCAGCGTGTTCCGGGGCGAGGACCGGGACATCGCGGTGATCAACGCCGATGCGGAGCCGTTCAAGAAGGTCCGCTCGAAGGCGGACAGCAGCAAGACCTTTCCGGACAGCCTGGCCTATGCGAACAACGCGGGGTTCGAGGCGCTCATCCGCACGAAGGCCGACGAGCGCGACCCGTGCTGGCTGCCCGACGGCAGCGGCCTCGTGTTTGCGTCGGACCGGACGGGCATCTTCAACCTGTACGAATACGACCTGGCCTCGAAACAGGTCAAACAGCTCACCCACGTCCTGGGCGGGGCGTTCTGCCCGTCGGTTTCCCCGGCCGGGGACGAGGTGCTCTACGGGGGGGTTCACGCGGGCAATTACAGCCTCTACAGGGTGAAGCGGTCGGAGGCGCGGCCCGCCCCCGCCCTTCAACTGGTGGACCGGGACTATCGCGGGATCTACACGGGCGAGCCCACCGACAAGGCCTACAAGGTCGGGCGCTATGGCACCCACATCACGCTCAACGGCGTCGAGCCGTTCCTGGTCCTGGGGCCGACGTTCATCGGCAACCGTTTCGGCCTCGACCAGATCAGCGCGGGGCTGCAGGTGGCCGCGGGAGACCTGCTCGGCGGCGACCAGATCGTCAGCGGGTTCTCGATCGGGAAGAACCTCCGCAAGAGCATCGACATCAACTCCAGCGTGCTGGTGGGCTACATGAAGAGCCTGACCCCCTTTTCGGGGGAGAACAAGACCTACTCCCCGACCCTCTACACGTTCTACAGCCGCGAGACGATCAACAGCGCCCTGGACCTGGGCACCGTGGCCGCCCAGCGCGACACATTGCTGGGCACGCTGCGGGTAGACACGGATTCGGGCCGCGTCCTGATCCCCAACGTCACGCAGTTCCTCCACCTGTCGCTCGACGAGAGCGACCGGTTCAAGGACGTGTTCAACGAGTTCGTCCTGGGCGTGGACCTGCCGATCTCCTCCCGGCATGGCTTTGACCTGGAGTACAGCTACCAGAAGTTCTACGAGAACATGCACACCAGACAGACGGTCCTGGACAGCTCGAAGGTGTTCCAGCAGGGGAGGGACATCACGGACCAGATTAAAAAGATCGATAAACTGTTCGGCCAGCCGCAGGTCATCGCGGACCAGAACCTGTACAGCAGCGAGTCGGGGCCGTTCTTCCGGAGCAGCAACCTCGCCGTCTCGTGGCGCTACGGGAAGATGAACCCCACCATCGACGGCTTCATCAACCCGGCGGGCCGGTTCGTGACCCTCGGGTACCGGCGGCTCAACGCCACGGTGGCCGATTCCCTGGCGGAGGCGGTGCGCGACCCCAACACGGGGCTGCCCGTTCCGACGGTCGGCAACCCCAGCCCCGAGCCGTTTCTGTTCGACCACGTGAAGCTGGGGATCAACGAGTTCACGTTCTCCTGGAACGAATTCATCCCGCTGGGGGGGAGGGCGACGCTGGGCCTGCAGACCTTCGTGGGCTACAAGGACGCGCCGATCAAAGGGTTCAACCCCAACGGCGGTCCTTTCGAGGGGGCTTTCTACTACCCGCTCCGCTATTATCTCGGGGGATGGGGGAGCCTGCGGGGCTACCCCTACTTCACGCTGGAGGGGGGCAAGGCGGTGCTCGGCAGGGTCTCGCTCACCCTCCCCCTGTTTCAGAAGATCCGCAAGGAACTCCCGCCCCTGTATTTCGACCGGCTCTATGCCACGCTGTTCCTGGAGACGGGCGCCACGGGTGATTTTGAGAAACTGAGCGACCTGAAGTTCAACAGCCAGACCTTCCGAAGGGCGTTCCTGAGCGACGCTGGCGTGGAGTTGCGGATGCAGATATTCTCGTTCTACCGCCTGCCGATGTTCGGGTTTTTCCAGTTCGTCATGCCGTTCACGCGCGACGTGCGCGACCGGAACGATCCGACGCGCATCAACCGCGTGGATGCCCGCCGGTTCTTCTTCGGGTTCACGATATAAGACGCACCCCCCTCACCCCTCACCCCTCTCCCCCACCAGGAGGGAGAGGGGAAGGTAGCGGCCCATGAGAGACGCGGACGTTCTGATCGTGATCCCCGCCCACAACGAGGCGGAGAACATCGGGGCGGTTCTGGAAGAGGTCCGGCATCTGGCCCTGGCCTGCGACGTGGTCGTGGTCGATGACGGGTCACGCGATGGGACCCTGGAGGTCGTCCACAGGCTCGGCATCCCCTGCATCCGCCATCCCTACAACCTCGGCTACGGCGGGGCCGTGCAGACCGGGCTGCGCTATGCCCGCGCGCGGGGCTACGAGGTGGTGGTGCTGATGGACGGGGACGGCCAGCACGACGCCGGACAGGCGCCGATGCTCGTCGAGACGCTGCGGCAGACGGGCGCGGACCTGGTGATCGGCTCCCGGTTCGTTGAGCGGACGGGCTATCGCGTCCCCGCGTTGCGGCGGGTCGGGATGGCGTTTTTCTCGCTGCTGACCTGGGTGTTCGCCGGCCTCCGGGTCCGCGATGTGACGTCGGGGTTCCAGGCCGTCAGCAGGCGCGCCGTGGTCTTTCTGTCCGAGGAATATCCGCTCGATTATCCGGACGCGGAGACCGTGATCCTCCTGGTCCGGTCCGGGTTCCGCGTGGTGGAGCAGCGCGCCGACGTCAGACCCCGGCGAAGCGGCATCTCCATGCACTCCGGCCTGCGGACGCTGTACTATCCGTTCCGGGCGCTGATGGGGGTGATCATCGTCATGCTCCGGACGCTGACGCGACCGGGGAGGGCGGCGTGAGCGGCTACAACCAGATCCTGATCTGCGCCATCGCGGTCCTGTTCGGGGTCTTCACGTTCGATCTCCTGCGGAGACGGAGGCTGAACGTCGAGTACGGGCTGCTCTGGCTGATCCTGGCGGCCGGTGTTCTGGGCGTCGTGGGATGGAAGGGACTCCTGTTCCGGTTGACCTTCTGGATGGGGGCGCGGCAGCCGGCCTCCATCCTGGCCCTGCTGAGCCTGGCGTTCATCTTCTTCTTCCTGGCCTTCCTCACGGTTCAACTTTCGACCATGACCAGCCGCATCAAGCACCTGACCCAGGTGGTGGCCCTGCTGGAGCACGAGGTCCGGGAGATGAAGGAAAACAAAAGCGCAACCACAGAGGGCACAGAGGCCACAGAGAAAAAATAGAGTGAAATTCCGCTTCTCTCCGTATTCTCTGTGTTCTCTTTGGTGAAGGAGTTTTATGCAAGGAAGAGTCGCTGTCCTGAAGACGCGGCCCGAGACCGTGCTGGAGGACTACGGGGAGGTGATGCGCCTCGCCGGATACCGGGAGACGGTCTCGCCCGGCCTGGACACCGTGATCAAGCTGAACCTCTCGTGGACGAAGTACTTCCCGGCCTGCTCATCCCAGCCGTGGCAGCTCGATGGGGTGCTCCAGACGCTGATCGAAGACGGGTTCAGCAGGGAGCGTCTTTTTCCCGTGGAGAACAAGACGGTGGTGACCGATCCCGTTCAGGGGGCGCGGGACAACCACTGGATGCCTGTCCTGGAAAAACATGGGCTGCCGTTCATCCCCCTGCCGGAGGTGGAGTGGGTCAGATACCCGTTCAAGAGCGAATTCCTGATGGTGGACAAGATTTTTCCGGGAGGGATCGAGATTCCCAGGATGTTCATCGGAAAACAGGTGATCCATCTGCCGACGGTCAAGACCCACGGCCACACCACCACGACCGGGGCGATCAAAAACAGCTTTGGGGGATTGTTGAAAGAAGTGAGGCACTACGCCCATAAGAATATCCACGAGGTCATGGTGGATCTCATGCTCATGCAGCGGGAGATCCATCCCGGCGTCTTCGCGGTGATGGACGGGACGGTCTGCGGGGATGGGGCCGGGCCCCGGACGATGGACCCCAAGATCCAGAACTACCTCCTCGCCAGCGCGGACTCCGTGGCCATCGACGCCATCGCCGCCCGGATGATGGGGTTCGATCCGATGTCCATCCCCTACCTCCGGATGTGCCACGAGCGGGGGCTGGGCGTGGGAGACCCGCGACAGATCGAGGTCGTGGGGGCGGATGTATCCGGGGTGAACTTCCATTTCAAGACGAAGCGGAGCCTGGTCATCTTCGGGGATCAGCTCATCCGGAAGGGGTTCCTGAGGCCGTTCGAGCGGCTGCTGCTGCATTCCCCGCTCGTTGCCTGGGCGCCTTTCGCTTCCAATCTCTACCACGATCACCTGTGGTATCCCATCGCCGGAAAACCGATCATCCGGAAGTTCATGAAGACGGCATGGGGACAGCTCTTTCAGCGGTATGGGCAGGGGGCCGGCGATGTGAAGCGGCTGAAGACGGACGCGACGCCGGCGGATTGAAGAAGCATTCATAAATTTGGGAATGGATCGTTAAAAATTGCAAATCTGGGATGTCCGTCCGGTTTGCAATTTTTAGTTTCATCTTAACGAACGCGGGAGGGGAGATGGCGAACGACTACGATCTCGTCGTGGTGGGCGGAGGGCCGGGGGGCTATGCGGCGGCCATCCGGGCTGCGCAGCTCGGGAGGAAGGTCGCGCTGGTGGAGCGGGAGCGGGTGGGCGGCACCTGCCTGAACTGGGGGTGCATCCCGACCAAGTCGCTCCTCCGGAACGCGGAGGTCCTGTCCCTGTTCCGGCGGGCGGGGGAGTTCGGCATCTCGTGCGGGGAGGTGAGCGGGGACTACCGGGCGGCGGTCACGCGGAGCCGCACCGCGGTGACGCGACTGACCAAGGGGGTGGAGTACCTCCTCAAGAAGAACGGGGTCACGACCGTGGCCGGACACGGGCGTCTGACGCCGGGGAAGGCCGTGGCCGTGGCCGACCCGGCCGGAAAGGTCCTTCAGGAGGTGCGGGGAGAGCGGGTGCTGCTGGCGACCGGGTCCACGTCCAGGACGATTCCGGGCGTGACGCCGGACGGAGCGCGGATCATCACGAGCGCCGAGGCGATGGTCCTGGAGTCTCTGCCGAAGTCGATGGTGATCCTGGGGGGCGGGGTGATCGCGGCCGAGTTCGCCTACCTGCTGGCCACCTACGGCGTGGCGGTCACGATGGTCGAGATGCTGCCCTCTATCCTGCCGATGGAGGATCGGGAGATCGCCGACACCCTGGCCAAGTCATTCACCCGGACGGGGATTCAGATCCGGGCCGGGACGAAGGTGGAGCGCGTGGATCTGGACGCAGAGGCCGTGTCCGTGGCGGTCTCCTCCGGGGATGCCTCCGAGACCCTGAAGGCGGAGATGGTGCTGGTGGCCGTGGGGCGCGGCCCCTACACCGAGGGCCTGGGGCTGGCCGACGCGGGCGTGGCGACGGAGCGGGGGTTCGTGACCGTGGATGAGAACTATCGGACCTCCGCCGAGGGGGTCTACGCCGTGGGGGACCTGATCCCCACGCCGTTGCTGGCGCACGTGGCCGTGGCCGAAGGGGTCGTGGCCGTGGAGCGGATGGGCGGGGATGAGGAGGCGCGCGTGGACTACGGGAACGTCCCGAACTGCATCTACTGCCAGCCGCAGGTGGCGTCGGTGGGGCTGACGGAGGAGGCGGCGCGGCAGAAGGGGCACGACGTGAAGGTGAGCCGGTACCCGTTCCGGGCGCTCGGCAAGGCGATTGCGGCGGGGGAGCAGGAGGGGCTGGTGAAGCTGGTGGTGGACGCCAAATATGGCGAGATCCTGGGCGCGCACATTGTGGGGTCGGACGCGGCGGAGATGATCGCCGAGATCGTGCTCGCCCGGACGCTGGAGGCCACCACGTCGGAGATCGGGAGGACGCTTCACGCCCACCCCACGCTCCACGAGGCCATCCTGGAGGCCGCGCTGGGCGCCGAGGGCAGGGCGATTCACATCTGAGTAGAATGAGATGCTCCAACATCTTTTACGTATCGCTCAAAAACCTTCCCGGCGGATCGTGGGCCTGATGTCGGGCACGTCCGCGGACGGCATCGACGCGGCGCTCGTGGAGGTGACGGGACACGGCGTCGGGACGAAGGCCCGGCTGGTCGCCTTCGACTGCCTGCCGTATCCGCCCGGCCTGAAGGCGGACGTGCTGGCGCTGTGCGACGCGGCGACCGGGCGGGTGGACCAGGTCTGCCGGATGAACGCCCTTCTGGGCGAATGGTTTGCGGAGGCCGCGCGCCGGGTCGTCCGGAAGGCCGGCCTGGAGATGGCGGGGGTGGACCTGATCGGCTCGCACGGCCAGACGGTCCACCATCTGCCCGACCCGGCGGAGGCGCACGGGTACGCGGTGCGTTCGACGCTCCAGGTCGGGGACCCGTGCGTGATCGCGGAGCGGACCGGCGTGATCACGGTCGGGGACTTCCGGGTCCGGGACGTGGCCGCCGGGGGGCAGGGCGCGCCCCTGGTCCCGCTGGTCGACTACCTGCTCTACCGGTCGGAGGCGGAGGGCCGGGCGATGCTGAACGTGGGGGGCATCGCCAACGTCACGATCCTCCCCGTCGGCTGCGGGCTGGAGGAGGTCTATGCCTTCGACCTGGGCCCCGGCAACATGGTCATCGACCGGCTGATGGACCGGATCACCGGGGGGCGCGCCTCTTATGACGAGGGGGGGAGGATGGCAGGGATGGGGCGCGTCCATCCGGGCCTCCTGGCGGAGATGATGGCCCATCCGTTTTTCAGCCTTTCGCCTCCCAAATCGACGGGGCGGGAGGCCTTCGGGGCCGCGTACGCCGACGCCTTCCTGGCGCGGGCGAGGGACCTGGGGCTGTCGGACGCCGATGCCGTGGCCACGGCCACGGCGTTCACGGCGGAGGGCGTGGCGGACGGCCTGCGCCGGTTCGTCCGGGCGCCGGTGCAGGGGGTGATCGTCAGCGGGGGAGGGGCGCACAATGAGACCCTGATGGCGTCTCTGCGGGCGCGACTGCCCGGCGTCCGGGGGATCGAGGCGGTCGGGGGATCGACGGAGGCGAAGGAGGCCCTCGCCTTCGCGGTCCTGGCCAACGAGACCCTGGCCGGGGGGCCGGGCAACGTCCCCCGCGTCACGGGCGCGTCCCGACCCGTCGTCCTGGGCAAGATCGTCCCCGCGTGACCCTCCAGATGGCCTTCCTGCTTTTCCGTTGATTCGGACGCCTGTTTTGTGTATAGTTAAACAGAGGTTCTGTCCGGTTTCGTGTCTCTGTTCCGCAGGTCTGTTCAGGACGCAGTTCCTTTATGGCGAAGAAGAAGATATCGCTCTCCCAGCTTCAGGTCGGCATGTTCATGGAAATGGACGTGAAGGCGGCGGCGGGAGCGAACAAGAACGTCCTGCTGCTGGGCAAGGGCATCCTGATCACCTCTGAAACCCAGATCCGGCGGCTGCAGGAGGCGGGGCTCAAGGATGTGATCATCGACACTTCCAAGGGGAAGGACGTGGCGGGCGGCAGCGTGGTGAATGCCCCTGCGCCGCCCTCAAGGCCTCCTCAATCACCAGGCCCCCGGCCGGACGCAAGACCTTCTTCAAGGATGAGATCCAGGTCGCCCGCAAGATCAAGGGGGCCTCCATCCAGGTGGTCAAGGAGTTCATGGGCAACGCCTCCACCGGGCGGAGCATCGATGTCAAGAAGGTGGGCCTCGCGGCCAAGACCCTCACCCAGAGCGTCTTCCGGAACGTGGATGCCCTGCTCAGCCTGACGGCGCTCAAGAACTACAGCGAATTCACCTACACCCACTCCGTCAACGTCTGCATCCTGACGCTGGCCATCGCACACGCCCAGGGGGTGACGGAGAGGGAGGCCGAGGTCATCGGGGTGGGGGGGTTGCTCCACGACGTCGGCAAGGCGAAGATCCCGCTGGAGATCCTGGACAAACCGGGACCGCTGACCCCCGAGGAGCGCAGGGTCGTCATGAGCCACCCCGTCTACAGCGAGAAGATCCTGCGCGAGATGGGGAATGTCCCGGAGGAGGCGATCGCCATCGCCGTGCAGCACCACGAGAAGGTCAACGGCACCGGTTATCCCTACGGGCTGACCGGGGACCAGATGCACCCTTTTGGGAGCATGGCCGCGGTGGCGGACATCTACGACGCCCTGACGTCGGCGCGACCCTACAAGCCGGGCCTGCCCCCTCACGTCGCCCTTCGCCGGGTGTTCGACGGGCGGGGCACTGAGTTCGACACGAAGATCGTGGACGTCTTCATCAAGAACCTCGGCATCTATCCCATCGGCAGCTTCGTGAGGCTGAACACGGGGGAGATGGGCGTCGTGATCGAGACCCACCCGCTGGATTCGCTCAAACCCAAGGTGGGCGTCCTCTTCACGCGCTTCGGAAAGCGCCGGGATAGCCTCTACGTGGTCGATCTGTATGAGGCATTGGGTCCGGAGGCGCGGACGATCGTGGAGGCCGATGATCCCAAGCGCTACGACGTGAACATCGAGGACTACTTGATGAAATAGGAAACTGGGGGGGATGGGTGAGGGCTGATCACCGAGCACGATTTCTTCTTTACGCTGCCACAATCTATAATCTATGCAGATTTTTCTCCGTATCCTCATCCCCCTGACCTACGCTGCGGCAGCGGTCCTCTACGCCGCCAACTTCCAGGAGCGCCGGGACCGGGTGGGGCGCGCGGCCACGGCCCTGCTGGTCGCCGGGTGGGTCCTTCACACCGGGCTTCTGGGTCTCCGGGCCATCTCCACCGGCCATGTCCCGATCATGAACACCCCCGAGGTCCTCTCGACCTGCGCGTGGATCCTGGTGATCGTCTACGCCTATCTGGAACTCAGCACGAAGGACCGGGCGCTGGGCGCGCTCGTCGCCCCCATCGTGACCGTCCTGCATGCCTTTGCCTCCGTCGGTTTCGGGCAGGTCGAGATCCCCGTTCACCTCCTCTCCCGGAGCCGGTGGTTCGAGGCGCACGTGTTTTCGAACATCCTGGCCTACACCGCCTTTTCCATCTCCTGGGTCAGTTCCATCATGTACGTCTTCCTGCTGGGCGAGATCCAGACCAAGCATCTGGGATTTTTCTACAAGCGCCTGCCTCCCCTTCAGACTCTGGATCAGATCAACGGCCGGGCCGCGTCGTTCGGGTTCGCATTTCTGACCGTGGGCCTGGCGGCGAGTTCGGCGTGGATTCACCAGGTGCGCGGACAGTTCTGGGTCTGGAACGAGCCTGCCTTCGCCGGGGCACTGATCGCGTGGGTGATCTATGCGGCCCACCTCTGCGCGCGCGCGGTGGCGGGCTGGCGCGGGAAGCGGGCGGCGTTCCTGTCCATCGTGGGGTTCACGCTCGTGCTGTTCACCTTCCCGGTCGTGGGGATCTTCTTTCCGGGAAGACATTCTTTTTCGAACTGAGGTGATTTCGGCGTGTCCATCGTCGTCGTCGGTCTGAGCCATCACACCGCCCCGGTAGACGTCCGGGATCGGGTGGCCTTCCCGGCCCACGTCCTTGACGAGGCCCTCTCTCAACTGAGCAGGGAGGTCCGGGAGTGCGTCATCGTCTCCACCTGCAACCGGTGCGAGGTCTACGCTGTGGCCGACGATGCCGACGATGCCCGCGAGGTCCTGGTCGGATGGGTCTGCGACTTTCACGACCTGGCCCGCGCCGACGTCGAGGGGCATCTGTTCTGCCTGCGCAAGACCGAGGCCGTTCGCCATCTGTTCCGGGTGGCCAGCGGTCTGGACTCCATGATCGTGGGGGAGCCGCAGATCGCCGGACAGGTGAAGGATGCCCACGTCGCCGCCATGAGCAGGGGGGTCACGGGCGTCGTGTTCAACCGCCTGTTTCAGATGGCGACGGAGGCCTCCAAGCGGGCGCGCACGGAGACGGAGATCGGCGCGGGGGCCGTGTCGGTCCCGTACGCGGCCGTGGAGCTGGCGAAGAAGATCTTCGGAAACCTGGAGGGACACGCGGCCCTGGTCATCGGGGCGGGCGAGATGAGCGAACTGACGGCCAGGCACCTGATCGCCAACGGCGTCCGCTCCCTCCGGGTGGCCAGTCGCACGCTCGAAAGGGCCCGGGAGATGGCCGACCGGGTGGGGGGCCATGCCCTCCCCTTCGACGCGGCCATGGCCAGCCTGCACGAGGCCGACGTCGTCGTCAGTTCGACCAGCGCCCCCGCGTATGTCCTCCGCCGGGACGCCGTGGCGCAGGCGATGCAGCGCCGCCGGAACGAGCCGATGTTCCTGATCGACATCGCGGTGCCGAGGGACATCGAGCCGGAGATCGGGAAGCTCTACAACGTGTTTCTGTACGACATCGATGACCTGCAGTCCGTGGTGGGGGTGAACCTCGCCAAGCGGGAGCAGGAGGCCTTAAAGGCCCACGCCATGGTCGAGGAGCAGGTCGCGGCGTTTAACGCCTGGCTCAACAGCCTCGATGTCGTGCCCACGATCGTCTCCCTCCGGAAGCAGTTCGAGGCGACCATGGTGGCGGAACTGGAGCGCGCCAAACTGGCCGGGCTCTCCGAGGAGCAGCAGAAGCGGGTCGAGGCCCTGCTGCGGAGCTATACGAACAAGATCCTGCACGGCCCCGTGACCCGCCTGAAGGAGGCGGCTGAATCGGGGGACGGCCTGATGCACGTACACGCCGTTCATTACCTATTCGGGCTCAGGGAGAAGCAGGGATCGGGGGCCGGGGATCAGGGACCGGGTACCCCACAACTCCAGACCTCCGACTCCCGAACCCTGACCCCTGACCCCTGACCCCTGACCCCTGACCCCTAATCCTTTCCTGGAGGTTTTTTGAGCAGGCGACTGGTCATCGGCACGCGGGGGAGCCCGCTGGCGCTCTGGCAGGCGGAGTGGGCGAAGGCGACGATGCAGCGTCCCCTGTCCGGGGTCGAGGTGGATCTGAAGATCATCCGCACCTCCGGGGACCGGGATCAGACCACGCCGCTGGGGCAGCTCGGCGGGCGGGGGGTGTTCACGAAAGAGCTCTCGCGGGCGCTCCTGGCCGGGGAGATCGACCTCGCCGTCCACAGCCTGAAGGACCTGCCGACGGACCTGCCGGAGGGGTTGGCGCTCGGGGCCGTGAGCCCGCGAGAGGACCCCCGGGATGCGCTCATAGCGCGTGCGGCGACCTCTTTTGAGGCCCTCCCTCAGGGCGCCAGGATCGGGACCGGGAGCCTGAGGCGGCGGGCCCTGCTGCTGCACGGCCGGCCTGACCTGCGGATGGAAGACCTGCGGGGAAACCTGGATACCCGCCTGCGCAAGTTAGAGACAGAGGGACTGGATGCCATCGTCCTGGCCGTGGCCGGCCTCTCGCGGATGGGGTGGGCGGGCCGGATCACGGAGCGGCTGCCGTTCTCGGTCTGCCTGCCGGACGCGGGGCAGGGGGCCATCGGGATCGAGGTCCGGGCCGACGACGCGGAGGCGCTGCAGGCCGTGTCGGTCCTGAATGATGGGGATACCCATTGCAGCGTGACGGCGGAGCGTGCGCTCCTGAAGGCCCTGGGGGGAGGGTGCCAGGTCCCGATCGGGGCGTGGGGCCGTGTCGAGGACGGGTTTCTGAAGCTGGACGCCGTGGTCGCCTCGGTAGACGGGAAGCGGGTCATCCGAGACTGTTCGGAAGGCACGCGGGAAGCCCCGGAGGAGATCGGAAAGGGGCTGGCGGAGCGGCTGCTGAAGGCGGGCGCGAGGGAGATCCTGAGAGGCGGTTGATCTGGGTGTGGTAACTGGAAGGGTTTACCTCGTAGGCGCGGGGCCGGGCGACCCGGGCCTCATCACGGTGAAGGGGCTGGAGCGCCTGCGGGCGGCAGACTGCATCCTCTACGATTCCCTGATCCCGGAGCGCCTGCTGGCCGAGGCCCGGCCCGGCTGCGAGGCCATTCACGTGGGCCACCGGGCGGGCAGCCGCACGATGCCCCAGGGGGATATCAACCGCCTGCTGATCGAGAAGGCGCGGGCGGGAAAGACGGTCGTCCGGCTGAAGGGGGGGGACCCGTTCGTGTTCGGGCGGGGCGGGGAGGAGTGCGAGGCGCTGGCGGAGGCGGGCGTGCCTTTTGAGGTGGTGCCCGGCGTGACGTCGGCGGTGGCCGTCCCGGCCTATGCGGGCATCCCCGTCACCCACCGGGACCGGGCGAGCAGCGTCGCGTTCGTGACCGGTCATCCGAGGGCCGACGCGACCGAGGAAGACGGCGAGGAAGACGGGGGGATCGATTACGCAAAGCTGGCGACGGGCGTGGACACCCTGGTGTTTCTGATGGGCGTCCGCAACCTGCCGCGCATCGCCGGGCAGTTGATGGCGCACGGGCGTCCCGCCACCACGCCGGTGGCCCTGATCCGGTGGGGCACGAAGCCGGAACAGCGGACGCTCACCGGGACGCTGGGGGACATCGCGGAACAGGTTCGCGCGGCGGACTTCCGGCCTCCGGCGCTGATCGTTGTGGGGGAGGTCGTGCGCCTGCGGGAGCGCCTCTCCTGGTTCGAGACGCGGCCGCTGTTCGGCCGGCGCATCGTGGTCACCCGTAGCCGGGAGCAGGCCAGTGACCTCGTCCTGCGCCTGGAGGCGCTGGGCGCGGAGGTCATCGAGGTCCCGACCCTCCAGATCGACGACCCGGAGGACTGGGGGCCCGTGGACGAGGCCGTCCGGCGTATCGGCGAATTTGATTGGATTGCGTTCACCAGCCAGAACGGCGTGGATCGATTCCTGGGCCGGTTGTTCGCCTCCGGCCGCGACGCGCGGGCGCTGGCCTCCGTGAAGATCTGCGCCATCGGCCCGGCCACCGCCTCCCGCCTCGAAGCCTACGGTCTACGCGCCGACCTCCGGCCCGAGCGGAACGTGGCGGAGTCTCTGGCCGAGGCCTTCGGAAAGCTGGACGTGCGCGGGAAGCGGGTGCTGCTCCCCCGGCCTGCCGTGGCCCGCGAGGTCCTGCCGGAGGCCCTGGCCGGGATGGGGGCCGAGGTGACGGAGGTCGTCGTCTATCGGACGGCGCCGCCCGACACCCCTCTGGAGGGCCTGCGGGAACGCTTCCGAAGCGGGGAGGTGGACCTGGTCACGTTCACGAGTTCCTCGACGGTCATTCACTTCGTCGAGATGCTGGGGGACGGGGCCGGGGCCGGCCTTCCGGGGCATCTGGCGGACCGTGTCCGGGGGGCCTCCATCGGGCCGATCACCTCGCAGACGGCGCGTCAGAAGGGCATCGCCGTCGTGGCCGAGGCCGACCCGGACGACGTCACGATCCCCGGCCTGGTCCGGGCCATAGAGCGGTACTTTCAGGATCTTAAAAAGTGACGAACCCCAGATGCACAGAGGGGAGCAAAAACGTATCTCGTATCTCGTATCTCGTATCTCGCGTTGACTCACGCTTCACGAGATACGCTTCACGTTTCACGCTTTTACACCCGAGGAGGTTCAGATGGAGATCAAAGAGGAGACGCGAGGTGACGTGGCTGTGCTGACGCTCATGAGCGAAACCATCAGCGGGCCGGAGGTCACCGATTTCCACGACAAGGTCAAGGGTCTGATCCGGGACGGGTTCAAGAAGGTGGTCGTGGACATGGGGAATGTCCGGTGGTTCGGAAGCGCCATGCTGGGCGTTCTGGTCGCCAGTCTGACGACGCTGCGGAACGCAGGGGGCGATCTGCGCCTGGCCAATGTGGCCAAGCGAATAGATAGCATCTTCGCCGTCACGCAGCTCGCCAGTCTGTTCTCGACCTATGAGTCCCTGGACCGGGCTGTCTCCAGCTACGTGATCAAACCGATCGAGTCCAAGTCGTAGAACGGAAGCCGGGGGGCAGTTTTTCTTCTCACATCGCAGAACCGAACCCCATGTCCGAAAAAGCCCACGACATTCGCAAGCTGACCATTCCCAGCTCCATGCAGATGGTGGAACGGGCAGAGGAGATGACCGAGGCGGTCCTGAAGCAGGCGGGGCTGTCCGACGAGGAGGAGGACTGCGTCTGCCTGGCGGTGATGGAGGCGGTGATCAACGCGATCGTACACGGCAACCATCAGGACCCGGCCAAACAGGTGGATCTGGAGTTCGACGTGTGCGAGGGGATCATCGCCGTCACAGTCCGGGACCAGGGGGAGGGGTTCAACCCGGCCACTCTGCCTGATCCCCGTGCGCCGGAGAATCTCCTCAAGTCGTCGGGGAGGGGTATCCTGATGATCCGGGCGTGCATGGACGAGGTGGAGATCCGGCCCTGCGGCGGCAGGGGGACCGAGGTGAGGATGGTGAAACGGACGTGTCATCCGTGACGGGGCGGGATTCTTCATCCTCCCCAGGGGAGGCGATCCGGGCGGTCGGGCTGGGGAAGGTCTTTCAGCGCGAGGGCCAGAACCGGGTCGTCGCGCTTCAGGACATAGACCTGGTCATTCCGACAGGGGCGTTCGTCAGCGTGATCGGGCCTTCGGGCTGTGGCAAGACGAGCTTCCTGAGGATGGCCGGCGACCTGGAGGAACCCACATCCGGGGAGATCCTGGTCCACGGCCACACCCCCGGCGAGGCCCGCTATCGGCGGGAGGTCGGGTTCATCTTCCAGAGTCCCGCCCTCCTTCCGTGGCGCACGGTCATCGAAAACGTCCGGCTCCCTGGCGAGATCTTCGGTGACGAATCGGTCAGTGGCCAGGCCCAGGTCGTCCTCGACACCGTAGGGCTCACGGGGTTCGAGGGGGCCTATCCGCGAGAGCTGTCCGGCGGCATGCAGTCCCGGGTGTCCATCGCCCGCGCCCTCACCTACCGCCCTGCCCTGCTCCTGATGGATGAGCCGTTCGGGGCGCTGGACGAGATCACCCGCGAGCGGATGCAGGTGGAACTCCTCCGCATCTGGCAGGCGCAGCAGACCACCGTCCTGTTCATCACCCACAGCCTGTCCGAGGCCGTGCTCCTGTCTGACCGGGTGATCGTGATGAGCGCCCGTCCAGGCCGGATCCTGCACGACGTGCCGGTCCCGTTCCCGCGCCCCCGCGACGCGGGCCTGCGGGCAGACCCGGCGTTCGTGCGCCTGGTGGAGGGATTGAGAGGGATGTTAGAAGGATAGATTGTAGAGACGACCCGGCAGGTCGTCTCTACTTTTTGGGAGGTAAAAACTCATTCGTGAAGAGGGCGGCCACGTCGGTCTTCTTCTCGATGCGCTTCAGGTCGAACAGGGTGTCCTGTGTGTGCGCCCACCGTTCAGCGGACTGCGCCCCGAACCCCATCCGCTCCGTGTCGGGGCTGGACAGCAGCGGGATCAGGTGCTGGAAGTTAGCCTGGTTGAACGCAAGGTTACTCTCCGGATGCCCCGCGTGGTAGATCGACACGGCCTCGTCCGGGTGGGCGATGGCGTAGTCCCAGCCCTTGATGGAGGCCCGGACGAACCGGCGCACGACGTCTGGATGGTCCTTCGTGAAGGCCTCGTTCACGATGAGGTTCGTGCTGTAGAGATTCACGCCGTAATCGGGCAGGGGGATGCGGTTGACCTTGCGTCCACGCAGCTCCACCTGCACGGGCTGATCCTGGGTGTAGCCGAGCAGGGCGTCCACCTGTCCGGCCAGCAGGGGGGCCGGGTCTGATCCCGCCATGCCGATTTCCTTGATCGTCGCCGGGTCGATGTTGAGTTTCGTCAGCAGCGCCCGGTATTCCTGGTATTTGATCCCCTCGAAGTTGACGCCCACCCGCTTCCAGGCCAGGTCCTGAGGCTTGATGATGTCCGACTCCGCCAGGGCATACACGACCATCGGCGACCGCTGGTTGAGCACGGCCACGGACACGGCCGGGACGCCCTTCGCACGGGCGATGACCGTGGCCGCCCCGCTCGACACGCCCAGCTTGTAGGTCCCGTTCCCGACCAGGGTGGCCGCGTTGGGCGCGCCGTTGCCGTCCAGGATCTTCACCTCCAGCCCCTCCTCCCGGTAGAATCCCTTCTGCTGCGCCACGAAGAACCCCGAGTGCTCCATCTGGGCCTTCCAGTCCAGGATGAATTCGATCTTCCCCGAGGCAGCGTCCTGTCCGGACCCGCAGGAGAGGGCCGCCACGGCGATCAGTAAGATGGTTAACAGGTTTCTGAATAGCATTGTCGCCTCGGTAAAGAAGGGGTCGGGTATCGGGTGTCGGGTTTCAGGGAAAAACAAAGACTCATGATCTCTGCTTTTCCTGACACATGACACATGACACCTGACGCCTGACACCTGACGCCTGACACCTGACACCTGACACCTGACGCCTGACACCTGACACCTGACACCTGACACCTGACGCCTGCTCTTCTATCTCTCCCGCACCTCCATTGACGCCCCCCACCGCTTCAGGGCCGACTTCTCCACCGCATCCACGACCACGAACAGGAGCGTGCCCATCGCCCCCAGGGTGATCAGGGCGGCGAAGACCAGGTCCGTGGCCATCTCCGTGTTGGCCAGCCGGACGAGGTGGCCCAGGCCGGCGCTAGATCCGACGAACTCACCGACCACCGCACCGATCACGCTCAGGGTGACGCACATCTTGAGGGCGGCGAAGAGGTAGGGCACGGCGTTGGGGAAGCGGAGTTTGAGGAAGACCTGCCGCTGGCTGGCCGACAGGGAGCGCATCAGGTCCAGGGCCAGGGGATCGACGCTGAGCAGCCCCCGCGTGGTGTTGACGACGACCGGAAAGAAGGAGATCAGGCCGGCGATGACGATCTTGGGCGCGAGCCCGAACCCGAACCAGACGACGAACAGCGGGGCCAGGGCCTCCTTCGGGAACGTCTGGGAGGAGATGACGAGCGGGTAGAGCATCCGTTCGATCGTCCGGGACCAGGCCATGAGCACGGCCACGGAGATGCCGACGGAGGCGCCGAGCAGGAACCCCCCGATGACCTCTCTGAGGGTCACCAGGGCGTGGCCGAGCAGGAGCGGCCCGCTGCCTGCAATCCGGCGGAAGATGTCGGACGGCGCGGGCAGGATGTAGTCCGCCACCTGGAAGACGTGGTGGCCGATCTCCCAGAGGACCAGCACGACGGCGATGAACAGGGCGGAGAGGGCGTATTCGCGGACGAAGGTGCGGATGGGGGCCAGGATTTTCATGCGTCAGAAGAGGATGATCTGGGCGTGGACGGCCCCGGCCTGGTCGTGGTGTTCGGGGTTGTCGTTGAGGGCCAGGAACAGGACGCCCTCGACGACGGACTTGAAGTCGTAGTAGTTCCCCACGGCCACGGGCCCGAAGTCCCCGATCTTCATGACCAGGGCCCCGACGTTCGCGCCGGGCATCATGTAACCCTCCCCGGCGACCCTTCCGATGATGCCGTCCGGGCCGCACCAGCCGATGGTGTTCCGCAGGTCCGGGGACCAGGCGCCTTCAGCCGCGATGATCACGCGCTGGTCTTTCAGGATCTTCAGGTACATCTCCTGCCACTTGGGCGTGGGGCGCACGGTCTTGGTGATGGTGATGGCCATGTCTCTACTCCCTTTTTCGGAAGATATCCCCACCCCGCGTTTCGGCGGCCCCTCCGGATTGCCACCTTTCTTGCTCGTGCAAGAAAGGTGACACCAAAGAAGCACGCTCCTCAAGCGCCGGAGGGGCTTGGCGCGACGCAACCTCAACGTCCTGCGGCCTATCGGAATTTGTGCCCCCGGAAGGTTCGGTGACTTTGTCGGACTCCAGTGGTGGGGGTTTCTGGCGTCGCGCCTCTCCAAACTTCAATTTGAGGTGGGGATGAATATAATCATCTCGGGGTTTTTGTCAAGACAGAAGCAGCCGTCATTCGATCATTCCCCGCATCTTCTCCGCGACCCAGGTGACGGCGATGTCGATCATGGCCTGGCCTTTTTCGGCGGTCGCCAATTTCGCCTCTTCGTGGAAGTCCCGGTCCTTCTGGACCTGCTCGGGGTTCGAGATCGTGAGCTTCGCGCGGTTGTAATCCACCCCCTCCCAGTGGACGTGGGACGGGAAGGCGGCCAGGGCGAAGGAGGTCTCGAACTCGCTGGCGTGGCCGGGGCAGTTGCCGGACGCCATGTATTTTGCGACATCCTCCTTCGAGTAGGCCTCCCAGTAGGGACAGAAGTCCAGGTTGACGCCGAGACGCCGCCGGAGGTCTTCAAGCCGGTCGCGCACGGGGCGGGTGTTGCCGGCGTGCCCGTTGACGATCAGGATGTTGCGGATGCCGCCCCGCTTCAGGCTGTCGCAGACGTCGTGGAGGAGTTCGACGAAGATCTCCGGGCGGGTTGTGAGGGTGCCCCTGTGATCCATCCAGTGCTCGGAGATGCCGATGGCCAGGGGCGTGGTGACGACGACGCGGGGGCTCAGCTTCTCGGCGACGAGCCGGGCGACGTGGACGGCGCTGGCGGTGTCGTGGACCATCTCCAGATGCTCGTTGTGCTGCTCGGTGCTGCCGACCGGGACGATGGCGCCGACGATGCGCCCCTCGTCCACGCCCTCGCGGAACTGCCGGCGGGTCATCTTCCAGAGAAGTACGGGGATGTCGTTCATGGGGAGTCTCCTAAAAGAAATCCTCGTTCCCTCGATACGCCCCGTCGGCTACTCGGGAACTCGGATGTTCGATGATTTCTATCCTATGCCGCTCAAGAAACTTTATAACGATCTGGAGGCGTCGCCAGGAGGTTCGTGAAGACCTCCAGGACCACCTCGAAGACCCTGTGGAGCGCGTCGATGCTGACGACCTTGAGGTTGTCTTCAGGCGAGTGAATCTGCTTGTAGGGGGAGCTGTTGCCGAAGTAGAGCGTGGGGATCGCGTGATGGTGGAAGCTGCAGTTGTCGCTCCCCAGCACCACATCCCCCGTTTTGAAACCGTGGGGGCGGACGAGTTCATCGACCTGTCCCCGCAACCTCCAGGACCTGCCGATGTAGACATTCTCCTGTCCGAAGGGGTTTCCCACGTCGTCAAAGGTGCCCATCCAGGCGATGTTCCCGATCTCGTCGATGTGCCGGTTGACGTATTCGAAACTTCCGAGGGCGCTCCCTTTTCCGCCGTATTCCTCCCCGGAGAAGCCGATGAAATCGACCGAATAGCCCTGCGTTTTGCCCTTCAGGACCCTGGCCAGTTCCAGCGTCAGCGCGACGCCGGTGGCATTGTCCCCGCCGCCCACGATGCCGGGGGCGGTGTCATAATGCGCGCCGATGACGATTTTTTCAGGGCGGCTGCCCGTCACGCGGGCGATCACGTTGGTGGAGGTCGTCGGAAAGGTTTCGGCCTCGATCTTCATTCTGAAGCGGTGGTGGATGTTCCGGGCGATGTCCCAGACGGTGTTGCCGGCGACGTCCATCACGGCCAGCCGTTTCAGGTTCGGCGAGCGCACCGCTTTCGTGTCCACGGTGTCCGGGTGGCGGCCTACCACGATCAGGGCGGCGGCCCCCCTCTCGTCCAGGCGCTCGGCCAGCTCGTTTCGGTCCTCGACGCCTTCCCCGCGAGCCGCCGATTTTTGGGGGGCGAAACAGATCTTTCCCTTCAGGTCGAGGCCCTGAAAGTCTCTGGGGTCGATGACCGTGAGACGGTCCGTGAGGTCGCAGGCGTTGGAGTAGAAACAGGGGAAGCAGGGGAGGGACTCGCCGGTCTCCACGACCTCCAGACTGTAAGCCCCATACTTCCATCCCGGCGCGTCGAAGTCCTCCCGGACGACCGGATGGCCGGCGTCCTCAAAGCAGCGCTGGATGTAATCGGCGGCCTTTTTCTCGCCGTCCGAGCCGAGGTGCCTTTCGCCGATCTGGTTGCAGAGGGCGTCGAGGTGGTTTGCCAGTTGCGCCTTTACCTGATCCATCTCAGCGACCTTTCTATCCTCGTGCAAGGTCCAATTGTGCGCACGTGTGCACAATATTGAACACATGTTCAATATTTAAAATATTATTTTTAAAAGGAGTTATGAAATATTCGCCCGACAATTGTGTCCGCGCGGACACAATTCTGAGAACGTTCGCAGAATTTTAAGATGTTGTCAGGCCGGAAGTTATATATCTGCACGCCCGGTGATTTTGTCCGCGTAGTCGCAATTTTGAGAATATCTCCGAATTCTAACGCAGACTCCGGGTTCTCTTTCTCATCTTCTTCTTCAGTTCCGCCATTCCCATCGTCGGCGCGTTCTTTTCCGCCTCTTTGGCCTCCCGAAGGCAACGGAGGTCCTCATAGTCCTCCAGTTCCTCCTGAAGCTTAAGGAATTCCTCGTAAGGGAGAATGGCGTACTCCTTTTTTTCGTTCTTTTTGATGATCTGTGCCAGTATTGTCCGGTTAGAAAATTGCTGTGATGAGGATTTGTCTTTGCCAAGGTCCCCATCGTTGCACGGCTAAGAAGAGTGTGACGGTCCGCCCCCCCAGCAGGCCCATCATAGTGGAGTCCAACGCCCGCTCTTTTCGAATGTCC
>SICM01000202.1 GCA_009694805.1 Candidatus Latescibacterota bacterium | reverse complement strand
TGTCCCAGCCAGGAGGCAGGAAAAGAGGCCCGCGTCCTTCCTGGAGACGGCTGGGAGCAAGATTCAAATAGAGTTTCTGGGGGGGATATTCTCAGATTCTCGAACCTCTGTCCCGCAATAAGTTATCCCTAAACCGATCACGAATGGAATGTTATATAATGTGAGCTGGCTCTATCCTTACTATTTCGGCCTGATATTCCCATAACTTTAGAGAATTTACGATACGTTTGGCAAGATGTCAAGTGTAAAAGAATTGGACCCATCCCGGATGGTTCCGGGATGACACGAGACTCCGTCATAATCATGGACAAAAAAACAGAATCGCGCTGTGATCGGAGTCACAATCTTGAACGGACCCTATCGCAAAAGGTTTCAATTTTTAGCTATACCTCTAAGATCAGCACCCATGCAACCTGTTTCCCGACCGGGTACACCGCCAGAGGCTCAAGCCTCCCGCTCCTGGGGTCGATCCTGAAGGCCTCCATCTGTCCGGACTCCTGTCCTGCGGCGAACAGGAAGTTGCCCGTCGGGTCGATATTGAACGCCCTCGGGGTCTGCTCCGTCTTCTGTTGTCCCAGAGGGGTCAGGGCGCCGGTGCCCTCGTCAACGGAAAAACACGCGATGCTGTCGTGGCCTCGATTGGAGACGTAAAGAAACCTCCCCGAAGGGTGGATGTAGATCTTCGCACAGGTATTGTTCCCCTCGAACCCCTCCGGAAGGGTCGGGACCGTCTGGAACGCCGCCAGTGTCCCGGCCTTGGGGTCGAAGCGATAGGCCGTCGCACTGCTCCCGTTCTCGTTGGAGGTGTAGAGGGTGTCTCTACCCGGATGGAACGTGAAATGGCGGGGGCCTGCCCCTGCTTCGGCGACCATCTGGGGGACCGCGTTGGGCGTGAGCGCGCCCGTATTTTCGTCGAAGAGGAACTGAAAGATGGCGTTGGCCGGCATCGTGTGGGGTACGAAGGCGAACCGGTTGGACGCATCCGTCCGGATGCAGTGCGCGTGCGTGGCCGTGAGGACCTCCGCGACCTGCCCGGCCACGGCCCCATCCCCCCCGATGGCGTGTACTGTCGCTTTTCCGGCCCCGTAGTAAGCGGAGAGCACAAATCGGCCCCGGCGGTCCGTGGCCATGTAGCACGGGTCTGAACTGAGGGACACCGCCCCAAAATGAGACAGGCCACCCGTGCCGGAGTCGATCCGAAAACTCGCCATCTCGCGCGTGGATCGAATCCCCACGTACATGAACCTCTGTTCGGGGTCCACCGCCAGCGGCCCCGGCCCCCCGCCGAGCGCCACCTCCCGCCGGTCCCGGAGTTCTCCCGTCTCCCGGTCCATCTGAAAGATCAAGATCTTATTTTCCCCGCCCACCGCCACATAAGCGTAAAAAGCCATCTTGACCTCCAGAGGCATCCGTGGTATATTGGAAAGTTCAAAGGAATCGAGGCGGTGAAAGGTACATCAAAAAGGACCCCGGGTCAAGACGAAAGGTAGACCATCAAGGAGAAAATCATGTCAGAACCCAAGATCGGCGCTGTCCACTACAACTGGCCCAACCTCACCTTCGAGGGTTTCCTGCAGCGCGCGTCGGAGATCGGCTACCGGTACACGGAGATCGGGATCAACACCATCTGGGACGGCCAGTCCCCAGACGGAGCGAAGACCGCCGAGGCCGTGCGGAAGCAGATGGAGAAGTACGGCATCCAGGCGTCCTCCATCTCTGCGGGCAATGACTTCATCCAGCCCACGAAAGAGGAGCTGGACGCCCAGATCGAGCGCTTCCGCGCCGTCTGCCAGGTCGTCCCCCACGCCGGCACGCGTCTCCTGCGGTGCGACGGCGGGTGGAACCGGGGCGGCAAGGTGTCGGAATTCGAATGGGACCGGATGATCGTGGAGTCCTTCAAGCGCGTGGCGGACGACCTGGAAAAGTATGATGTGCGCGTGGCCCTGGACAACCACGGCCTGTCCACCAACGACGGGGACTGGCAGCTCAGCCTGATCGAGCGCGTCGGGTCCAAGCGCATCGGCGTGAACGTGGACACCATGAACTTCCGCTGGTTCGGCCACCTGCTCCCCAAGATTAACCACTTCTTCGAAGTCCTCGCCCCGCACGTGTTCCACACCCACCTGAAGGACGGCCGGGGCGCCCGGAAGGACTACCAGGGCGTAGCCCTGGGCGAGGGTGAGATCGACCTGAAACACGCGGTCAAATGCTTCAAGGCCGCCGGCTACGACGGGGTCTGGTGCGCGGAGTACGAAGGTCCGGAACGCGAAGGCGGCGTCGGCTACGAGAAGTGCTACAGATGGCTGAAGGCGAATGTCTGAGAAACGGCTGTTATCATGAATACATCAGGCATCTTTCCGCCAGAGGAGTTCCTGCGCCGCGCACAACAGGTAGAATTCGCCATGGAGCGGGCCGGCATCGACGCCCTGATCGCCTACTCCGTCAAAAACCAGCCCGGCCCCGTGGCCTACTTGAGCGGTTACGAGCCCTGCCTGGGCCTTCACGACGTGGCCTTCTTTGGGGTCGTGCCGGGCAGACGCCCGTCCCGCACCCTCCTGACGAACGCGTTCTGGGACCGTCCCCAGGAGCGTGCCTGGGCGGACGAAGTCCTCATCACCGGCGACTTCGGGGCCAAATTGATCGGCCTCCTGCCAGGCTCCGTCCGGCGGATTGGAATCGCCGGGTACCGGTTCTTCCCCGCGCCTGTCTATGCCGCCCTGCGGTCTGCCTTTCCGGAGGCCCGCATCGAGGATGCCACGGGGCTGTTGATGGAGATCGCCCGGGTCAAAAGCCCGGAGGAGATCGAGGTCATACGGCGGTGTGCGACCATCACCGACGCCGGAGGCCGCGCCTTTCTGGAGGGCGTTCGGGAGGGGGCCGGAGAACGCGAGATCCAGGCCGGGGTCGAACGGTCCATGATGCTGGCCGGAGCGGACGGCCTCGTCTACTTCCCCCAGGTCTACAGCGGCCCCCAGGTCGCCTTCGGCATCGGGTTCAGCGAAGACCGCATCCTGGTGCGCGGTGAACAGGCTCAGGTGGACTGCGGGGCGCACTACGGGGGCTACCGGGGCGACCTCTCCAGAGTGACCACGGTGGGTCCTCCCTCAAGCGAAGTGCGCGCGATCATGGAGACCACGGCTGGCATGTACGAGGCCATGCTGCATACCGTTCGGGCCGGCGTGCCCATTGCCGACGTGGCCCGGGAGAACGTCATGGAACCCTACCTCTACGGCTCCCCCAGCCACACCCCCGGCTTCGTGGGCCACGGCATCGGCTGCTGGTACCATGAACTCCCTGAAATTCACCCGGGTGAAAAAGGAGTCCTGCAGGCCGGCATGGTCATCGTTCTGGAGCCCATCCTGGTGCGGCCAGGGTTCGGCGGGGCAAAGATCGAGGACGCCGTGCTGGTGACGGACCAGGGGGCTGAGCGTCTCTCGGGCCTGGAGATCCGCACGTGGTGAGGACAGGGGGGGTGCAGCCCCCCCTCTCTCCTCTCTCCTTCTTGGCCATAAATTTAGTTTTTATAATAGGGAAATTTTGGTATTTTATGGCTTTATTTTCAGGTCTTGTTTCGGGGATAGCAAGCTGGCGTGCGGAAACCCTTTCGAGGAATTCCACCGTGAAAGGCAAGGGCCAATCCCTCCTGGTGATAGCCGGAGTCCTGTGGCTGTTTACGATCGGCCTGGGCCTGGGTATCCTGGTGAACTACGAAAACACCCCTGGCGCCTCTGGAGCGCCTCCGGCCGCGTGGCCAGCCGATAGCCGTATTCAGCGGACCCCGGGCCGCGCCACGCTGGTGATGCTGGCCCACCCGCACTGTCCCTGCACACGGGCAAGCGTCGAGGAACTGGCCCAGTTCGTGACACGCTGCCAGGGCCTTCTGACGACCCACGTTCTGTTTCTGAAACCAGCGGGTTTTTCAGAAGACTGGACGCAGACAGACCTCTACCAGAGTGCTGCCAGGATCCCCGGTGTCCGGGTCGCCTGCGACGAGGGGGGAGTCGAGGCCCGTCGCTTCGGAGCCACCACCTCCGGCCAGACCTTTCTCTACCGTTCGGACGGACGTCTGCTGTTCAGAGGAGGGATCACCAGTTCGCGTGGACACGTCGGGGACAACGCCGGGCGCAATGCCATCGTCTCCATACTGACAGAGGGGACAGCGGACCGGACGGAGACACTTGCGTTTGGCTGCGGGTTGTTTGGGCCACAACCTGAAAACGCGGGAGCGAAACGATGAAGGGTAAGCAGACACAGACAGCCTCCAAAAAGGCGGCCCTGAGGGCAAATATCCTGTTCAAAACGCGCGAGCAGGACCTCTTTAAACGCACCGACCGGATGTTTACGGGCCTGATGATCTTTCAATGACTCGGAGGCATCGGGGCCGCCCTCTGGATCTCCCCCAAGACGTGGACCGGTCCCTACAGCCAGACCCACCTGCACGTCTACGCCGCCCTGTTCCTGGGCGGCGCAATAACCCTGTATCCGGCCCTGCTGACCCTGATCCGGCCTGGCAAGTCCTACACGCGCCATACCGTCGCTGTCGGGCAGACGCTCATGTCCGGCCTGCTCATCCATCTGACTGGCGGGCGGATCGAGACGCACTTCCACGTGTTCGGGTCCCTGGCCTTTCTGGCCTTTTACCGGAGATTGGCGCGTACTGGTCACGGCCTCGGCGGTCGTGGCCCTGGACCATTTCATTCGCGGTGCCTACTGGCCGCAGTCGGTGTTCGGCGTGCTCACAGTCGATTCCTGGCGCTGGCTGGAACACGCAGGCTGGGTGCTTTTCGAAGATTTCTTCCTGGCCATCGCCATCTTCCAGAGCAGGAAGGAGATGATGGACATCGCCGGGCAGCAGACGGCGCTGGAGGCCGTCAACGAGCGCATTGAGGGCGCCGTCCAGGAGCGGACCTCGGAGTTGAAGGCCAGCCAGGAGCGGTTCCGGTCCCTCAGTTCCGCCGCCCCCATCGGCATCTTCCAGACCGACGCCGATGTCCAGTGCACCTACACCAACGAACACTGGCAGGAGATGGCTGGACTGTCATTTGAGGACAGCCTGGGAGACGGCTGGGTGAAGGCGATCCACCCCGAGGACCGCGATGCGGTGTTCGCGGAAGCCTGATCGGTCACGTGGGCACGCACGAGGACATCACCGAGAGCAAGCAGGCGGGATTTCTCCCGGCATCGGGAGAAGGGGGATTTTTCCTGCCCGTCCACCTGAACAAGCTCGCCGAACAGATGATCTCCCTCACCCAGCCCAAGTGGAAGGACCAGGCGATGGCAAACGGGGTCACCCTCGACATCCGCACAGACCTGCAGGCCATCCCTGTCATCGCAGGCAACGAGACAGAACTGAGGGAGATGCTGACCAACCTGATCTTCAACGCGGTGGATGCCATGCCTCACGACGGCGCGATCACGTTGCGCACACGTCATGAGGGGGAGCACGTCCTGCTGGAAGTGAAAGACACGGGGATTGGGATGACGGAGGAGGTCCGCGAACGTTGCCTGGAGCCGTTCTTTTCAACCAAGGGGGAACAGGGCACGGGGCTTGGGCTGGCGATGGTGTTCGGGATCCTTCAGCGGCACGAGGGGGAAATAGACATCCAGAGCAGGCCGGGGGAGGGGACGACCTTCAGCATCCGCCTGCCCGTCCTGAAGGAACAGATGGAACTCGTGCCCCCCCAGGAAGCAGCGACTCCGTCCGCCGGACTTCGCATCCTGGTGGTGGACGATGACCCGAGGGTCCGGGAGACCATCAGGGCGTTTCTGGTCAGCGACAAACACGAGGCGGAGGTGGCTTTCAAAGGACGGGAAGGACTCGAGAAATTCCACGCCGGAAACTATGACATCGTGATGACGGATCGAGCGATGCCTGAAATGAGCGGAGACCATCTGGCCGCTGCCATCAAAAAGCTGGCCCCCCATAAGCCAGTGATCATGCTGACGGGGTTCGGCGACATGATGGAGGCAGCCGACGAGCATCCGGGCGGGGTGGACGTCATTCTGAGCAAGCCTGTCTCGCTGGTTCGGTTGCGGGAAGCGCTGGCGAAGGCCAGCCGTCATTTGCGCGCCCATTCCACGGGCGAGCTTCGAATTACGACTATTAGCTCCACAGCCGGTCGTGCGATCTAGCTTCGTCCCACTCCGGCGTCGGCTTGAAGTAGCCCGGCCCTTTCGGGTCGAGATGCGCCCGGATCACCTCCTCATTCAGGCCGACCCCCAGGCCCGGGGTCTCCGGAACCGCGATATGGCCGTTCTGGATGATCGGGTCGGGCAGGCCCGTGACCAGGGCGTTCCACCAGGGCGTGTCCACGGAGTGGTTCTCCAGAACCACGAAGTTCTCCGTGGACGCGGCGATGTGGACACTGGCCATCGCCAGGACCGGGGACCCGGCCATGTGCAGGCCCATCGACACCCCGTGCTCCTGGGCCATGTCCCCGATCTTCTTCGTCTCCAGAATCCCCCCGGACGTGGCCGGGTCCGGGTGTGCGACCGCGATGGCCCGCTGCTCGAACAACGGCATGAACCCCTCCTTCAGGTAGATATCCTCCCCGGTGCAGATCGGCGTCTCGCACGCGTTGGACAACCGCACGTACTGGTCCGTGAACTGCCAGGGAATCATGTCCTCCAGCCAGGCCAGGGTGTACCGGTCCAGCGCCCTGGCCAGCCGGATGCAGGACTCCACCCCGATGTGCCCGAAGTGATCCGCCGCGATCGGAACCTCGTACCCCACCCCCTCCCGCACCGCCGCCACATAGTCCGCCAGGACAGCCACCCCCCTGTCCGTCAACTGAATGCCCGTGAACGGGTGCATCACCGTGCGGGTCTCCAGCATGCCGGAAGGGGCCGAGATCGTACCCGGGATGCCCTTACAGAGCTGGACGCCCACGTCCATCTTCAGGAACGTGAACCCCATCTCCATCCGGGCCTTCAGCCGCCGGCCCATCTCCTTCGGGTCCGGGGTCGAGGGCGTGTCGCAGTAACACCGGATCCGGTCCCGGAACTTCCCCCCGGCCAGTTGATAGGCCGGCACGCCATACGCCTTCCCCGCCAGATCCATCAGCGCCATCTCAACCCCGCAGACCCCGCCCCCCTGCCGGGCATGGCCCCCGAACTGCTTGATCTTCCGAAAGAGTCTGTCTACATCACAGGGGTTTTCGCCCAGGATGCGGCTCTTGAGCATCAGGGCATAGCCCTCGCTCGCCCCGTCCCGCACCTCCCCCAGCCCGTAGATATCCTGGTTCGTGTCGATGCGGATCAGAGTGCAGCGCATGGGCAAACCCACGACCGTGGCCACGCGCATGTCGGTGATCCTGAGGTCCGAAGGTCGGGAGTGGGTGTTGATGCGGTCGGTCGTCACGGGATTCTCCTGAAAAGGAAGTGCCACGTGCCACGTGTCAGGTGCCACGTAAAATCAGGTGCCTGGCGCTTGGGACTTGGCACTTGACACTTGACACATGGCCTTCAGGGGCACGTCTTCGTCTCTTGGGATATAGTAGCTCAGGGGATCGCTCGCGACGCCCAGGAGTTGCCTCTGGAGGGGGTTACACCTGGCGATCAGCGCCTCCGGCATCGTGATGTAGTCCATCGGCTTGACCCAGCGGTAGGCGTAGCCGTAAAAGAGGGTCTTTCTCGGCATCCCGGACCAGTTGCGCCCGATCCCGTGCCAGGTCCGCTGCTCGAACAGGAATGCGGTCCCCGGCTTCACGTTCACGGAGATCGCTCCCCGTACCCCGCCGGTCTCAGGATCGACCGGGGGTTTCCCCAGCAGCCGGTTGCTGCCGGGCAGGAGGACCGTGGCCCCGGAGGCCGGATCGGACTGGTCGCTGATGGCGTAGGCGATCTTGAGGAGGATGCGGGGGTGGGGCTCCTGCATCTCCTGAGAGGAGGTCCCGCCGTCCCGATGCAGCCCGACCTTCTCCCGAACCTCTGGCGGAGGTTCCGGCCCGGACGGGAGGACGATCAGATGCGTGGTGATCATCTGGATGTTCCAGTTCAGGATCTGCCAGGCCAGGGGGGCGGTGGCCGGCCAGTCGAGCAGTTTCAGGAAGGCATCGTGCTGGACGATGCAGTTGCGCATGTTCAGCTTGTCCCCGGCCTCCAGGCGCCCCTCCCGTTTTTCGCGCGCGTAGACCTGGTTGATGGCCGCGTCCAGTTCCGACACCACGTCCGGGGGGAGCGCATCTTCCACCACCAGGTATCCGTTCGTCTCGAAGAACGCGCGTTGTTCCGGGGAGAGGACTGCGTACTGGGTCATCGGATGCCGCTCCTGAAAAGGGCTCGTGACTCGTAACTCCTGACCTGTCTTATTCGGCCTTCACGATGGAGATGCTTCCGTTCGTCGTGCGGAGTCTCAGGGGAGGCCCGCCCCCGTTGATCTTCCCCTCCATCCGCCGCTTGCTGATCTCCCCCTGCAGGGAGAGCGGCAACTCGGAAGTGATGGTGCCGTTGGTCGTGGCCGCCTCCAGGTCCGCGCGGACGTTCTCTGGAAGAGTGACCCGGATGCCCCCGTTGGTCGTGCGCAACTCACAGCCCTGACCACCGAGGGACAGGAACTCTACCGTGATCTTCCCATTGGTCGTGGAGGCGTCGCACCCTCCTGCCAGGCCCGACAGGGAGATGGCCCCGTTGGTGGTCCGCCCTTTCAACTCGCCCTCGGCCCATTCGGCTTTCAATATTCCATTCGTCGTCCGGAGGTCCGCCCGCCCTTCCATCGCGCCAATCTGGACCCCCCCGTTGGTGGACATGAGTTCCGTGCATTCGTGATCGGTTTAGGTGTAAGATATTGAAAATATTGAAAGATCGAAATTCAAAATTTCATCTGGTATTGTGTCCCAGCCAGGAGGCAGGAAAAGAGGCCCGCGTCCTTCCTGGAGACGGCTGGGAGCAAGATTCAAATAGA
>SICM01000016.1 GCA_009694805.1 Candidatus Latescibacterota bacterium | reverse complement strand
CGGTTCTTCCTTGACTTCCTGGGGGCTCCAGAGTAGTTTCTTCATCACGGGCTCCTTGGGTTGAGGATACAGATTCCTTTGGTCGGGATTCCTGTACCTAATATAACCTTGGAGCCCTATCTGTTTCAACTAAGATAGGCACATTTTCCGCCTCCGAGGAGGCGTGGTCAATGCCGTTAATGCTGTTTGTGTTTCCGATGATGTCTCGAAAACAGCGGGGCAGGATGTCTGGATTCCTGAAGATGCATTGCTGATTGCTATGTCTGGAGCAACGACTGGCAAGGTGGCCTTCAACAAGACTGGACGAAGGCCCTTGTTGAATCAACGAGTAGGAAGACTTGAACCCATTATTATTAGCACGGAGTATGTGCGCTTCTTCTTCGAGACGATTGTGGCGCGAAACCTCAGTATTTCCTTTGGAACCGCCATTCCGAACCTCAGCGCGGAACAAATCAACGGGACCGCCTTGCTTCTTCCCCCCCCTCGCCGAACAACGCCGTATCGTCGCCAAAGTGGACGAGTTGATGGCGTTATGTGAACGACTCGAAGCGCAGATCACTACCACGCAAACCGAAAGCCGCCGCCTGCTTGAAGCGGTCCTCCACGAAGCCCTGAACCCTGCCGCCTGAGAGGGAACCCGTTTCGATCTCGTAGAACTTGCGATGGGGGGAGAGAGGTTCTCGAAGAGCAAGTAGAGAGGTTCGGGAGAAAAACCGGCCTTGCGCCTTCCTTGGAATCTGCGTAGATTTCCTAAACCAGGAGGGAGGACAAATCAAGGTGACGACCCGATTCCCCTGTCCCTATCTGAATGCCGATGTGGAGCTATCCGAAGACCGAGAGCGGCATATTGCCGAGAATCACCCCGACCTTCTTCCTGAGCATCGGGATCGGATCGGAGAGACCCTTGCCGACCCGGATGAGGTCCGGCGCAGCAAGCGGATGGGAAACGCCAGCCTGTTTTCGCGATGGCATTCCGATTCGCGAGGCGGCAAGCACGTCGTAGTCGTAGTCGTGAGCGAATCGACGTTTAAGGAGAGCCACTGGATTGTCACCGCGTACCTTGCCAGAAAGCTTGTGGAAGGAGAACAACTGTGGAAGCGAAATTAACTTTCAAATATGATCGTGAGGCAGACATTCTCTACATCAGCAAGCGCCCCCCTTACCCGGAGCAGGAATCGGAGGAGCTTGAGGATGAAGTGATCGTCCGGCTCAATCCGAACACCGGAGAGGTCGAAAATCTGGAGGTGCTGTTCTTTTCGACCCGTCTTCTGCGCAGCGACCTCTTCGAGTTGCCTGTCACGGCGGAATTCCACCTCGCCTGATCCCTCCGGCTTTTCCTGCGCCATTTTTTCGACACCGGCCTGTTTCGATATGCGAAAGGCACCTGCTCTACCCGGCTATGGGGTGGCGCAAGTGCCTATTTTAGTTCGCCTTATATGTGTGCCGAAGGTGGGACTCGAACCCACACGAGGTCGCCCTCACCGGATTTTGAGTCCGGCGCGTCTACCAGTTTCACCACTTCGGCGTCAGATCCGTCACTGCCGAAAAAATATCAAATCCGCGCGATCCGGTCAAGCCCAAAATCTGACCTGGGGCTTCGATCTCACATCTGCCGCTTCACGCTTCACGCTTCACGCCTCGCACCATCTGCGTTCATCTGCGTTCATCCACCCCCCGGACGATTCACAGGATCGTCTCCCCTCCCTGGATCACGCTTCACGCTTCACGATCCCATAAGGGTCCGTCTCGACCAGAAGCCGGGCGCGTTCGGCCTCGCGGGCGTCGGGTGAAGCGAGGGCATTCTCCAGGAACTCCGGATGCTCCAGCAGGAACGCCCGCATCGCCCCCTTCGGGTCCGCGCGGTAGGCCCGCAGCGTCCGCAGTTGCGCCTCGTCGATGGCCCCCTGCTTCCGCAGCAGGTCGAACGTGGCATCGTCGATCCGGATCAAGGCATGCGTTTCCACGCCCTGGGCCCGCAGCGCCTCCTCCCCACCCTGGTCCCGGTCCACCACGTTGACAGCATGCGCCAGCCGGCCCCCCCGCTGCGCAATGGCTGGGATCCACGCCCGAACGTAACTCGACGCCTCGGTGACCAGGTCCGCGACGTGGAGCGTCCGCTTCCCGTCCAGGCGTTCCACGGGCGCGACCTGGCCGGCCGGATCTACCGAGACAGCGCCCAAGTCCTTGAAGATCAGCAGGTGCGGCTTCTTCAGGAGCTCCCCGGCCATCAGCGAGAAGAACCAGTCCCGCCGCTCCCCCCCGGAGACGTAATCCACCGCCTCCAGGTCGATCTCCCGCCGGGCGACCTCCGCGATCCGGTCCATCACATCCCGGTAGGTGGGGTCTTCCGCATAGTTCCGCCGGACCTCCGTCAGCAGGACGGATGGACACCGGAGCGGATCGCCCTTCTCTCGCTCGATCACCTCTAAAAACCGCTCCGCCTTCTCCCGGCTCCCGTAGAGGTATTCGGTGTTGATGTAATAGGGGCCGAGCGTGCCGGATGTGTACCAGAACGGCCTGTCCGCAGGCGCGATCCGAAGCGCCCCCGTCTGAAGGAGAGACTGGAGAAGATCGGTCATAGGAAAAAGAATCAGGTGTCAGGTGTCAGGTGTCAGAAAAGAAAAGGCAGGTATCAGGCGTTAGATGTCAGAAAAGAAAAGATCGTTCTTGTTTTTATCCGATACCCGATACCTGACACCCGAAACCGCTCTTAGTCTTAATGTCCTCTCGCGTCAATAGGCCACGTGTCGCAGACGCGCCCTTCTCCGTCCACCACGCGCATCTCATCCCACATGTTGACCGTCGAACAGATGTGCTGGGGGAGCAGATAGACGAGCGTCCCGATCCCGGGCTGCTCCGCGCCGTCGGGCAGTTGAATCACGAGATGCTCTTCGTTCCGGGTCAGGAACCGCGCGTCAGGCCAGTTCAGACACCGGGCGTGGCCGTTGAGCAAGAGCGAGGATACCTCCTCCTCCGAAAACCCGTCGCGGTGAGGGACCTCGATCACGTCCGTGCTGATCGACTTGTTCCCGGCGTCCACCGTGACCGTGCGGGGCGTGGGCCGGCTGATGACCCTGGCCACCACGAGGGCCGCGCACCGGAACCGGTCCGGGAGCCCCTCCGAGTAGTTCCGGTCCCACAGGATCCAGGTGCCGGGGGACACCTCGTCGATCTCCGGACGCCGGACGTTGATCTCGAACGTGGGCGACCCGGAGGTGACCAGCTTCTTGACCGGAAGGCCATGCTTCTCGATCAGGGCCTTGGCCGCCAGGGCCCGCGCCACGGAGGCGTCGGCCTTCTGTCTCCGGGCCTCCTCGTCCTGGTCGTGGATGTGACCGTCGTAAAAATGGAGGCCGTCGAAGCGCAGGCCGGGGCTGTCCGCAATCCGCTGGGCGACCCCCAGCGCCTCCTCCGGCCCCGGCGCGCCGGTGCGATTCATGCCGGAGTTGAGGTCCACGAAGACGCCCAGTTCCACGTCGGCGTCCACCGCGGCCCGGCAGAGTCCGTCCACGGCCTCTATGTTGTCCGCCAGGACGGCGAGTTCAAGGTCAGGCCGGCGCGCCTTGAGTTCCGCCACGCGCCGGGCGGACGGGCCGATCAGCGGATAGGCCACCACGAGGTCCTTGACCCCGGCCGCCGCGGCCATCTCCGCCTCCTTGGGGGTGGCGCACTTGAACTTGTCGATCCCGGCGGCCATCTGCAGCCGGAGGATGGCGGACGACTTGTGCGTCTTGATGTGGGGGCGGAGCTTGCCATACCCCCCGGCCAGTTCCCCGATCTTCCGGATATTGTGCTGAACCAGGTCCCCATACACGACGAGCGCCGGCGTCGGCAGATCGTCCGGGTTTTTGATGATGTACTGAAGGTCCATATCTTTCCGTTTCACGTTTGCCCCTCGATACGCGGCTTCCAGCCGCTACTCGGGAAGCACGGTTTACCGGTTATCCCGAGTAGGGGCCGCAGGCCCCGTATCGAGGGATTGGCGTTTCACCCTGTCGCCTGTCTGTCAACCTGTCCCGCCGCATCGGCGATCATCTGCGCCGCGCCCTCGAACCCCAGGGTCTCGGTGTTGAGGACCAGGTGGTAGAGCGTCGGGTCTTCCCAGTCCACGCCATAGTTGGCCTTGAGGTAGGCTGTACGGCGCTTGGTCCCCTTCTGGATGCGCTCGATGGCCTTCTCCCGGGAGAGTTCGAAGCGTCCCATGACGTGGTTGATCCGGAACTCCAGAGACGCCACGGTCCTCACGGACAGCACGTGCGGGCGGTCTTTCAGGATCATCATGGGGGGCCCCCCCGGCCGCTCACGATGACGCGGTCCCGCTCCCACAGGCGCTCGACAGTGGCCTGCAGGAACTGAAGATAGGACTTCTGGTCCAGGAAGTGGACCTCCTCGGAGGTGACGTTCTCGATGTTGATCAGCGCCGCCGATACCTCGTACGGAAACTCCAGCCCCCACAGCATGGCCGGAGGCACCGGCACCGACACGGACGGCGTGACGAGGCCCCGGAGAAAGCGCTTCACGGCGCTCTCCGTCCGCTCGTCAAACCGGGCGACCTCCGACTCCGGGACATTGGCTTCCCGCGCCACCTCCGTGATCAGGCCCTTGTCCACGAGGTCATAACCCAGCAGTTCCGCAGCCCGGGCGGCGACGACATCTCCCCCGCTTCCCACCTGTCGTGATAGCGTGATGACGGCCACGAAGGATCACCTCCTCAAGTACCAGGTAAAAGTGTGCCAAGTACCACGTGTCACGTGCCACGTAGAGGCTTTTACTTGGCACTTGGCGCCTGGCACGTGGCACTGGTTTTAATACTCCGAGAAGAACATGTATCTATGATCCTCGATGTCCGCGTGCTTCTTCAGATCCTCGAACCAGGTCGCAAAAATCTGGCTGCGCTTCTGGTCCGCGAGGTTCGCCTTGATCGCGTCCTTCGCCGCACTGAACCCCTGCTCGTCCGAAGGCCTCCGCTCGATCAGCTTGATCACGTACGCCGCCCGATCCGTGGTCACGGCATCGCTGACCTGACCGGGGCCGGTCAGCCGGAACGCCGCCCCGAAGAACTCGTTCTGGTTGCCGACACGCGGGATGAACCCCTGACGGGCGAACAGCCCCGTCGTATCATACGTCGCCCCGTACGTGCGGGCCGCATCCTGAAGATTCACGCCGGACCGGACGGCGGCGGCCACCTGCTCCATCCGGCGCTTGGCAACGGCCACCTTCTTCTCTTGCCGAATGCGGGCCGTCACCATCTGCCGGGCCTCGTCGAGAGGCCGGATGCCGGCCTTCCGCTTGCCCTTGAGGGCATAGACGAAGAACCCCTGCTCGTTTTCGACCAGCGACGAGACCTCCCCCTCCGGCCGGTGGAGGAAGGAGGCGACCAGGCCGGAGGTCCTGTTCCCCAGCCCGGCCGCGAACGTCCCCTTGCTGAAGAACCCCGTGTCGTGGGTCTGGAGCCCGGCCGCGGACGCCGCCGCCGCAAACCCCCGCTTGCGCGCCTGCTCCAGAAACGCCTCCGCCCGATCCCGAAGCTGGTCGAGGGCATCCCGGCTCTTCTCGACCCTCCGGAGGATGTGCCGGGCCTTCACCTGTTCCTGTCCGTTCTCCGTCTTCCGCTCCTCCACCTTGAGGATATGCCAGCCGAACTGCGTACGGATCGGCTCCGAGACCTGCCCCGGCTGCAGCGAAAAGGCGGCCTGTTCAAACGCAGGGACCATCCTCCCCTTCCCGAAAAACCCCAGGTCCCCTCCGTTGGTCGCGGAACCAGGGTCGTCCGAATGCTCCTGGGCGAGCCGCGCGAAATCCTCCCCGGCCCGCGCCCTGTCCAGCAGCCGGCGGACCTCGGCCTCCACGGCCTTCTCATCCTCGGCCGTCGGCCGCTTGTCAAAGGCGACGAAATCGCATCGGACGGCCTCTCCCTGCTCGAAGTCGTTCTTGTGCGCCTCGTAATAGGCGCTTATCTCGGCGTCGGAGACCGGGGCCTCGGCATCGGGGATGGACCCCGCTTCGGTGGCCGCGTACTCGGCCTTGAGCTGCTCTCTCTGTTCGGTGTACGCCTGCCTGGCCTCCGCATCCGTGACCTTGACGGCCGCGGCAACCCGCTCCTGGAGCTTCTGGGTGCGCAGGAATTTTTCGATGGAACCCTCGACCGCGTGGACGAACTGCGCTGCCTGGGGGTTGCTGTAGGTGGTGGGGTTGTCCAGGAACTGGTTGTACTTGGCAGGGTCGAACTTGCCGCCAGTCTGGAACGTCTGCTGGTTCTGCACGAATTCCATCGGCTGATGGCGGTTGACGTAATCGACCTCGGCATCGGACACCACGATCCCCCGCTTGCGGATCTCCTCGTTGAGCAGGGTCTCCGCCACGAGACGCTCCCACGTCTCCTGGACGAGCGCGCCCAGATCGGGCTCCCTTCCGCCCTGATCTTTCTGCTGGCGATAGGCCTGCTTGAGCAGGGTGTCGAACTCCTGATAGGAGACTGCCCGGCTGTTGATCTTGCCGACGTTGGCCCGGTCGGCCTTCCGGCCACCGATGTCGGCCCCCCACTCCAGGACGATCAGGCCGACGAAACAGATCGACACGACCCACATCATCACCTTGATGAAGCCGACATTTCGCATGGTTTTGAGCATCTGCTGCGGTTCCTCCTAAAGGGTGTCAGGTGTCAGAAAAGAAGAGATTTGGGTTCTCCCCGACACCCGGTACCCGATACCCGATACCTGTTTTTCACGTCTCACGATCTCTTCGCCGCGACTTCTCTGGCGATGCCGATGCACTTGACGACAAAGGCGTCGTACGCCGCGCGGAACTCGGCCAGGGTCTTTTGGACCGACCCGAACTGCTTCCACTCCTCCGGCTGGATGCCGCTCGTACCCCAGTCCGCCACCTCTGCAATGCCGACCTCGTTCAGCAGGAGGTTCTTCATGTCAGGGGTCAGGTCGTAGGCCAGGCGGAAGTCAGGCAGCTTGTTCAGCCGCTTCGTCACGCCGGGGTCGTAGGCCTGCAGGATCGCCTCCCGGAATGCCTCCAGCTGGAACCCCTCCGTCTCCGACATCAACTGCACGGCGCGGGCGTGGTTGGGGAACTCCGTGTTGCAGAAGTTCGGATACCCGAGGGTGTGGTAAGTGTCCTCCGGGATGCGCTTCGACGCCGGGAGCACGTCCATCGAAGACAGGACGGTCTCGGACTGCTCCTGGCTCAGGGCGTAGCGCTTCTGCAGATAGGCGACCCACCGGGGGCGGCTCTCCGGCCCGTAGAAGACCCGGTAGACCCGCCGGGCCACCAGCGTCCCCGCCTTGCGCAGGTCCTGCTCCAGAGCCTCGATCTTGGCCTGTTTCAGGCCCGCCGCCTCGGCGATCTCGACCATCGCCTTGTGCGCGAGAGATTTCAGGAACTTGAAGGCGCAGATCGCCCGGACCCTGTCCGCGAACGACGATGCCTTGTCCAGCGTGGCCCTGTCCACGTTCAGGGCGAGGGCCAGGGTCATGAGATGCTCCTCCGCACGGGACTCGCCCAGGGTCTTGACGACCTTGGCGAAGATCTTCTCGGCCTCCTCCTCGCGCAGGTGGCTCACGAGCCGCCCCCCCATGTTCGTCTCGTAGGTGCGGGTCACCCCGTTGCCCGCCTTGATCGCGTAGGCCTTCCCCTCGAAGGCGTCCAGGATCAGCTGGACCTCCTGGCCCACGGTGTAGACCACGGTGTTGTTCGTGCCGATCCCCTCGGCGTTGAGGGCGCGGGTGATGTCGCGCGCGGCCTCGGAGGTGGCGGCCACCTTGAACACGATGTTCGGTCGCACGGCCCCTGCCCGGGTCCCCAGGCCCAGGCTCCGGTCGTAACCGGTCAGGAAGTCGGAGGCGGATCGGTAGGCGGCGCGGGCATCGGCCAGACTGTCCGCGACGTTGTCGGCCAGGTTGGGGTTGAGCTGGAAACTGACGACGTAGTCCATCAGCCCCGTGTGCAGGGCCAGCGGACGGAACACGGCGAGGTTGGGCCAGAGGGCGATCAGCGTGGCCGCCATGGCCATCGCGTCCCCGTGCGAATCGGGCGACGGCATCCAGTCCGCGTGGCGAGCCGCCTCCTCCCGAAACGTCTCCACAAGCCTGGGGTCCTCCTCAAAGGCCCGCGCGGCCAGCACCGGGTTCGTGGACACCTGGCAGAACCCGATGTGCCGGAGGTACTCCAGACCGCGGGCGAAGTCATTCCCGAACTTGCACATCTTCCCGTCCGTCATCGCCCAGTAGACCCCGCCGCGCAGCTCCTGGCGGAAGAGCTCCAGGAAGGTCCTGCCGCCTTCCCCCTTCCACCCCGCCTCGATCCGTTCGGCCATCAGCCCCGACAGGCTGTCCCCGGCGTTGACCGACTTCATATCCGCCAGGATGCCACCGGCCACGGACCGGATGACGGCGCTGGCCTCAGGGTCCTGATCCCCTTCGATGAACGAGTCGGCGATACGCCGGAACGCCTGATCGACCTCCCCGGCGCCGTAGCCCACGGCCAGCGCGTCCCGTCCGGCCAGGTTGAGACCGAGCCGAAGGCCGAGTTCGACCAGCCGCCGCTGCCCCGCCGCGTCCGCCGAATCCCACCTGCCCCGCGCAGCATCCGCGGTCTGCCCCACCAGGGAGACCAGCGCCCCCGGCTTCGGGTCGATCAGAATGCGGTCTGCCGCCGCCAGCGTCTCCCCCGCAAGGGCCTCCTGAACGACATCTTCAGCGAATGTGCTCATTGCCAAGGTCTCCTTGGGTCAAGTTATAAACAGGGATATACAGATGAGAAAATAAGGAGGTCGCAGGGGGTAGGTCGGGGAGGGCGGCCCCATCTGCCCCCTACGACCTACCCCCTACCTTCCTGTTCATTCAGGGTCTCTCGTGCCTGTGCCCTTCGCCTGTCACGCTGATGGCAAGCCGGATGGCAGGCTGGTCGCCTTTGACGTGAATGTGATGAAAGGTATTCTGGGGCACGCACACAAAGTCCCCGGCCTTCGCCCGCACCGGCTCCGTCTGCCCCTCGATCTCCCAGTGAATCTCCCCCTCCAGCACCACCCACCACTCATCGTAGATGTGATAGTGCCGGTCGTTGGGCGTGCCGGGGGCCTGGCAGATGACCGTGCCGGTGATCTGATCCGTCACCACGACCCGCTCCCCCCACGGCGGGGCGCCCCTGCGCCGCTTGATCTCCTCCAGGCCGATGTTGAACAGACCGGGGTGCAGGGTGGACTTTGGTTCGGCCATGCCGGACCTCCTCAGGAAAATGGCGGAATGCGGAATGACCCATGGCGAACTGCGGGTCACCCTACATCCCATTTCAAACCCAAAATCTAAAACCTTTCTCAAGATACCACCTGAATGACACTTTGTCAATAGATAGAACGAGGGGCTCCGGGCTCGCGCGTCACCGACTCAGAACGTCAGCTTCCAGACGCTTATTTTAGACTCTCCCTTGATTCATGGCGATGAAAGCACTATATTTAGGCGGAAAAAGCCTTCGTCCCAGGTGCTCCAGATCCCACGTGAGGGCCTCTTTAATGTATCCCATACTTGTTTAAAATTTAATTAAATATAAGGCTTACGTCAATATCGGTAAGCCTTTTTTGTTACGTTCGTCAGGTCTGTATCTGACAGGAGCATCTTGCCCTTTTGCCCGCGAAACCCGAAGAAGAGGCTTTCTGGAAAAAGATCCGGAGCCAGTTCCTGCTCGGTCCAGGGGAGGTCTACCTGAACACCGGCTCGTTCGGCGCTGTCCCGAGACCGGTCTTCGACTGCGCCACAGAGGCCATGCGCAGGCGGGAGTTGAACCCCACCCGACAGGTCGAGGCAGGTAACCTCGGTGTCTCGGAGGCCCGGAAGAAGCTGAGCTCCTTCCTGAACGTGATCCCCGAAGATCTCGCCTTCACCTTCAACGTCACGATGTCGATAAACATGATCGTGTACGGGCTGACGTGGGAGGCGGGGGATGAGATCCTGGCCTCGGACCAGGAATACGGGGCCATCGACAACTGCCTCCACCACGCGACCCAGAAATACGGCGTGGTCGTGACGCGAGCGCAGGTGCCGATCCCCCTGACGGACGCCAAAACGATCCTGGAGGCCTTTGCAAAGGCCATCACGCCCCGGACGAGACTGATGCTCGTCAGCCACGTGGCCACGCGCACCGGCCTGATCACACCCCTCAGGCGTCTGGCAGAGCTGGCCCACGAGCGCGGCGTCCTGATCGCCGTGGACGGGGCGCACGCCCCCGGCATGATCCCGCTGGACCTGACGGACCTGGGCTGTGATTTCTACGGTGGCAACTGCCACAAGTGGCTCTGCGCCCCGAAGGGGACGGGCTTTCTCCACGCCCGGCCCGAGGTCCAGTCCATGCTCCGGCACGTCGTCGTGAGCTGGGGCTACAGCCAGCAGGGAATGGAGCCGGGGGATGACGGGCGGCCTCAGATCAACGGGCGTTCCGCCATGCACGGCCTGGAGATGTGGGGGACCCGCGACCTGGCGCACTTCGAGGCCGTGGGCGCGGCCGTGGACTTTCAGGAGGGGATCGGCAGGGAGCGCATCGCGGGCCGTGGGCGTCAGCTGGCGGGCTACCTGCGCGAAAGGATGCGGGAGGTGGACGGCGTCAGGCTGCTCACGCCGACGATCCCGGAGATGTCGGGGTCCCTCTCCGCCTTTGAGCTTTCGGGGTTCGACGGGGTGAACGTGGGGAAGGAACTCTATGAGCGATGCCGCATCACGGTCCCGTGCAACCCCACCTGGATGCGTGTGTCCACGCACTACTACAATGGGTTCGAGGAGGTGGACGCGCTGGTGGAGGGACTGAAGGCATTGCGCGGCCAGCGATAATATTCTGTTGACAAAGCGAAAAAAATCCTGTAATATACCGAAAATATAAGGAATTAACCCCTTCCCGGAGAACCATCCGGAGCGTCATCTATGATGTGGTCGAATCTTTTCAACAAGAGCAAAGAGGTCAAAAAGGTTACCCTCGAGCAGGTCCTGGACAGGCTCGTGGACTATAACCCTAAGACGGCGAACTGCGTCCTGACCAAGACAGTAGAAGGCCTGGAGGTCAACGAGGACTTTGGCCGGGCGTTCCTGTTCAGGCTCGTGGACAAACTCTATATTGACGACCAGGCCATCTACATCACGACGCCCGACGACATCAAGGCGGAGTCCGGGTATCACCTCGACAAGGGGCATATCCTCAACCTCGCGTTCCTCCACAACCGGGTCCCGCATACCGTGGACTGCCGGGTGATCGACCGCATCCGCTTCCCAAATGAGGTCCTGGCCAACCTGGACCCCCGGATACCGGGTGCCTTCAAGTTGAAGCCGGTGGGCGATGTCTTGAAAAAGGACAAGCGCTCATCGCTCCGCTTCACCCAACAAGGTGGGGCGGGGGACGATGAAGGTCTATACGCAGATCCTGTTCGACCTCTTCATCTCCAAGACGAACTTCACCTATCCCACCCAGGGGGGACTGCCCCCCCGGATCACGGACCTGCAGGTAACGGGCTACGCCAGCGCCAACGACCTCCCCTCGGACCCGGAGGCGGTCGTCAAGTTCCTGAAGAACTCGCTCCAGACCAACTCGCGGGAGGATCGGGTCGTCTACGTCAGCAAACCGAACATGGAAGAGCGCACCAACCGGGTCTCCCTGGTGGCCCTCGGCCATTCGTCCGTCCTGGGCCTGGAGACGCTGAGGGAAGGGGAGCGCACCCTGTTCATCAAAAAGCCTACCAAGATGAGTTCGGACCGGAAGAGTCCGAACAACCTGCGGGAGAGTGACCAGATCGTGCTGGGCTATCAGGCCAAGAGCCTGCTGGATTCCCGGATGGAATATTACGAACTGATCGCGGAGACCGCACGGATCGGCACGGAGAACGTCACGGTCCGCCCCAAGGATACGTTCCGGAGGGAGAGCGGCCTGCAGGTTGAGCTGGTGGACTTCAGCGTCGGAGGGCTCAAGGTCGAAACCAGTAAGGGGCTCCTCGACTATCTGTTGGGCGACGTGCGGCGCGATGCCCCGCTCGAGGCTCAGCAGGCCGCCCTTCAGGACATGGCCATCCTGCTCAACTTCTACCCGAAGCTCCGGTTCAACCGGGAGACCGAGGTCTACAAGCCGGACGTCCCGATGAAGATCCAGGTCCTCGGCAAGGTGGCCCGGTCCGAAGTCTCCCCCGCCCGCCCCGACGAGGTGTCGGAGATCCAGGCCCTGGGGCTCAAGTTCATGTACGACCCCGCAGAATATTCGCGCGACGCGCACACCTTCGACCGGTGGGAGCGTATCCGGGAGTTCAAAGAGAATCGACATTTCCGGGAGATCCATACCTCTCTGAACGGCCTCATCGCCTTTCTGGAGAGCCAGAACAGATAGATCAGTCCAGAGTCACGGGTCACGAGTCATGGGTCAAAGGGCTTTGGACCCGCGACCCGTGGCTGTTTTTTTGGACCCTCGACTCTGAACCGATTTTTTGAACGCCGCTATAATAAGGAACCCCTTGGCCATGAAGAAACTCAAGATCGGCCTCCCGTCCGGGAGCCTGCAGGAGGCCACGCTCAAGCTGTTCGCGAAGGCTGGCTACCGGATCACCGTCAGCCCCAGGTCCTACGTGCCCGACATCGACGACCCCGAGTTGGAGGGGCTGTTCATCCGGGCGCAGGAGATCCCGCGCTACGTGGAACGGGAGGTGCTGGACGTGGGGCTGACGGGGAAGGACCTGATCCTCGAAAGCGGCGCGGACGTCGTGGAGGTCGCGCAGATGACCTACAGCAAGACCACGTCGCGCCCCTATCGGTGGGTGATCGCCGTGCCGGAGGAGTCCCCCATCCGAACCCTGGAGGACCTCCGGGGGAAGCGGATCGCCACGGAACTGGTCAATGCCACGAAACAGTTCCTGACCTCTAAGGGCATCGAGGCCGAGGTGGAGTACTCCTGGGGATCGACCGAGGCGAAGGTGCGCATCCCCGGCCTGGCCGACGCCATCGCGGACGGCACGGAGACGGGGTCCTCGCTCCGCGCCAACCGCCTCCGCGTCGTGGAGACGATGTTCGAGTCCACCACGCGGTTCATCGCCAACCACGGGGCGTGGAAGGACCCGTGGAAACGGGAGAAGGCGGAGAACATCGTCATGCTCCTCAGGGCGGCCCTGGAGGCCGAGCCAAAGGTGGGCCTGAAGATGAATGTCTCCCGGAAGAACCTGGATGTGGTACTCGCCAGCCTCCCGGCCCTGAACACCCCCACCGTATCCGGCCTGACGGACCCCGACTGGGTGGCCCTGGAGATCATCACCGACGAGAAGATCGTCCGGGACCTCATCCCGAAGCTCAAGCGGGCCGGGGCCGAGGGCATCATCGAATATCCGCTGAACAAGGTCGTTTATTAGGGTCATGATCGAAATCATCCCTTACCAGCCCGATGTCCAGAACGCGAAGCTGAACGCGATCCTCGCCCGCAGCAATGAGTTCACCCCTGAGATCGAGGCCACGGTCCGGGAGATCGTCGCCGCAGTGAGAGCGCAGGGCGACGAGGCCCTGGTCGCGTTCACCCGGAAGTTCGACAGGGTCGACCTTCGGCCCGAAGGATTCCGGGTCACGGAGGCCGAGATCGACGCGGCCTGCCGCGCTGTCGATCCAGACCTGCTCGACGCCCTTCAGGAGGCCGCCGCCAACATCCGGCGTTTCCACGAAGCGCAGAAGCGCGCCTCATGGTTTATAGAAGATGGCGACGGCGTGATCCTGGGCAAGCGGGTGCTCCCGATCGGGCGTGTGGCCATTCTCATTCCGGGGGCGAGCGCCCCGCTGTTCTCCACGCTCCTGATGGCGGCCATTCCCGCGCAGGTCGCAAAGGTGCCGCAGGTCTGCATGGCCACGCCTCCGCAGGCCGACGGCTCTGTTCACCCCGTAGTGCTCGCTGCCGCGCGAATCACCGGGGTTCGGGAGATCTACAGGGTGTTCGGCGCCCAGGCCGTCGCCGCCCTCGCTTACGGAACGCCGGCCATCCCGAAGGCGGACAAGATCGTCGGCCCTGGAAACCCCTACGTTCAGATGGCCAAGAAGATCGTCTTCGGGACGGTGGGCATCGACACGCTGGCCGGCCCCAGCGAGATCGTGGTCCTGGCGGACGAGTCCGCAGACCCCCGTCACGTCGCGGCGGACCTGCTGTCCCAGGCCGAGCACGGGAGCGGGTTCGAGGCGTCGGTCTGCATCACCCCGTCGCCGGTCCTGGCGCAACAGGTCAGACAGGAAGTCATCCGTCAGACGGAATTGCTGCCGCGCGCCGGGGCGATCCGAAAGGCCCTGGACAACTTCGGGGCCATCGTCGTGGTGCCCGGCCTGGACGCCGGCGTGGACCTCGTCAACCGCATTGCCCCGGAGCACGTCGAGCTCCTCGTCGCCCACCCCTGGGAGTGGCTGGACCGCATCCAGAACGCCGGGGCCGTCTTCCTGGGACCTGCCTCCTCCGAGCCCGTGGGGGACTACTTCGCCGGGACGAACCACATCCTCCCGACCAACGGGGCCGCTCGCTTCGCGTCATCGTTGAGTGTGGACGACTTCCTCAAGACCGTCAGCATCGTGGCCTACACGGAGCGCCGGCTCGCGAAGACGGCGGAAAGGATCATCAAACTTGCGGAGGGGGAAGGGCTGGATGCCCACGCGGCGGCGATCAGGGTTCGATTGGGTGGGTGATAAAATTTTGCAGTGAATCTCCCCGCGCAAAGCGCGGGGCATCATAAGGAATGGGTTGAGTAGGGGGCTTGTCGCCCCCTACACCCCCACTATAAGGTCCCCGTCCAAAGGCCGGGGCTTGAAGAGTATCCGCATGTTGAGACCATCGCATAAGAGGACGGGTTTTCACGTTCCACGATGGAAGGAGCGCAGCCGTGTCCCAACCGAAGATTCGGACCGCCCGGACCCCTCTCGACCCGTTGCCCCGCATGCCCATCAATCCTGCATGGATCCGAGAGGGTAGCCCCGTGGCGCGCGGGACCATCCTGCTCCAGAGCGACGACAAAAGGGTCTCCAGCGGGTTCTGGGAGTGCAGCGAGGGGAAGTTCGAATGGCAGTTCGCCTGGGACGAGTTCATCCGCGTGATCGAGGGTCAGGTGGAGATCCGGGAGGAGGGCGGGGACAGTTACGTGCTGGGGCCCGGTGACACCGCCCACTTCCCTCTGGGCCTTAAGGCGCACTGGCACGTCACGAAGCCGATCAAGAAGTTCTTCGTCATCCGCACGCCTGAGCCTTTGAACCTGTAGCGGGAAATTTCAGCCTATGGATCCCCTGAAAAAAATCAAGCCCCAGGTCCGCGCGCTGTCGGCGTACCATCTCAAGCCCTACGACTGCGCAATTAAGCTGAACCAGAACGAGAACCCCTACGACCTCCCGGCGGAGATCAAGGAGGAGGTCCTCTCGTTCGCCCGGACCCGGCCCTGGTGCCGCTACCCGGCGTTCGTGCCGGACGACCTGACCGCGACCTTCGCGGAGCATTACGGCTGGGTGCAGGAGGGCGTCCTGGTCGGCAACGGGTCGAACGAACTGATCCTGGCCACGCTCATGGTGACCCTCGGCCCCGGCGCGCGCGTCCTGATCCCGGTCCCCACCTTCACGCTCTATAAGCTGGAGAGCACGGTCCTGGGCGCGGAGGTGTCCACCGTCAACCTCAACCCGGACTACACCTTCGACCTCGACGCCCTCCGCCTCGCCATCCGGGAGCAGATGGCCGACGTGGTCGTGATCTGCTCCCCCAACAACCCGACGGGATGCATCCTTGAAAACGACGATCTGGAGGCGCTCCTGAAGGAGACCGATGCCCTCGTCGCTGTGGACGAGGCGTATCACGAGTTCTGCGACCGGCCCTCCTGCGTCGCCCTTCTGGATCGCTACCCCAACCTGATCGTCCTCCGGACCTTCTCGAAGGCGATGGCCATGGCCGGCCTCCGGGTCGGCTGTCTCCTGGCGCACCCCGACCTGGCCGGGGAGATCGGCAAGGCCAAGCTCCCCTACAACCTGAACTTCTTCTCCCACGCGGCGGCGATGGTCGCCATCAAACACCGGGCCGTTCTCCAGGAGCGGATCGACCATCTGAAGGGACAGCGGGAGGTCGTCTCCCGGGGCCTGAGGGAGACCCGGGGCGTGCGCCCCTACCCATCCCACGCCAACTTCATCCTGTTTGAGGTGGAGGACCCGAAGCGGGTCTTCGAGGGCCTGGCCGCGCGGGGCATCCTGATCCGGGACGTGAGCCACTACCCCATGCTGTCGAAGGCCCTGCGGGTGACCATCGGCACGGACGAGGAGAATGAAAAGTTTCTGGAGGCGCTTCAAGAAGTCATCTCTCGGATACAAACATGAAACCACGATCCGCCACCATCCATCGTAAAACCTCCGAGACCGACGTCACCCTGTCCCTCACCCTGGACGGGACCGGCGTCTACAGGGTCCAAACCGGCGTCGGGTTCTTCGACCACATGCTCTCGGCCTTCGCCCGCCACGGCCTGTTCGACCTGGAGGTGGCCTGTAAGGGGGACCTCCACGTGGACGCCCACCATACGGTGGAGGACGTGGGCATCTGCCTGGGTCAGGCCCTGGGCCAGGCCCTCGGCGACAAGGCCGGGATCACCCGGTTCGGTTCCTCGTACGTCCCGATGGACGAGGCCCTGGCGCGCGTCGCGGTCGACCTGTCGGGCCGGGCCTACCTCGTCTGCAACGCCTCGTTCGCCGAGGAGCGCATCGGGGACTTTCCGGCGGCCCTGACGCAGGAGTTCTTCCGCGCCCTGTCGGACAACGCCCGCGCCAACGTCCACCTGGACCTGATCCGGTGCGGCAACGCCCACCACGGCGTGGAGGCCCTGTTCAAGGCCCTGGGCCGCGCCCTGAGCCAGGCGTGCGCCATCGACCCCCGGATTCAGGGACCCCTGTCCACGAAGGGGAGTCTGTGACCGAGGACGCCGCTGGAGAGAGGGCGCCCGCCAAGGGCCTGGTGAAGTACGGGGCGCTCCTGTTCGCTGCCTCGATGGTGGCCAACGTCACGCACTACCTCTTCCGCATCTTCATGTCTCACAACCTGAGCGATGCGGACTACGCGGCGCTGGACGCCCTGTTGTCGTTGCTCATGATCATCGCCATCCCGGCGTCGGCCATCCAGACGGCCACGGCCAAATACGCGTCAGATCTCAGTGCGACCGGACGGCACGACGAGATCGCGGACCTCTTCCTCCGCTCCCTGCGGCGGATCGGCACGGTCTGCGTGATCGGCTTTTTCGTCTTTTTTCTCTCAAAGGACTTCATCGCCAGATACCTCCAGATCGGCCGGACCGCCCCGGTGGTCTGGCTCGGCATCACCCTCTTCTCGGGGATGCTGCTCCCGGCGGCCATCGGGGTTCTCCAGGGGCTTCAGTGGTTCTTGAAACTGAGCCTGATCGGCATCGCCGGGGCCGTCGTAAGGCTGGGAGCGGGCTATGCCCTCGTCCGCCTTCTCGGCCTCGGCGTGAACGGGGCCATCGGGGCATCTGTCGCTTCCACGGCCGTCGGGCTGGCGATCACCTTTTTCTGGCTTCGGTCCTTCTTGAAGCGGTCCGGCGAAGGACGTGCAGACTCGTCAGAAATCTATCGCTATTTCGCGCCGGTCATCCTGTTCTTGATCTGCCAGTCGCTCCTCTCATTCGTGGACGGCATCGTCGTCAAGCACTACTTCGACCCCGAGCGGGCGGCGGTCTACTTTAGAGCGGCCATCGTGGGCAAGGCGTTCCTCTACCTGCCCACGGCCCTGGCCCTGGTCCTCTTTCCGAAGGCATCGGAACTCTACGCCCTCCGGGCGAGTTCATTCCGGCTGCTGATGCAGGCGATCCTCTACACCCTGTGTGTGGCGGTCGCAGGCATGGCGGTCTGCTTCCTGTTTGCCGGGCCGCTGGCGGTGATCGTCGGCGGAGCGTCCAGTGCATCGGAAGTGGCCGGCCTGATCCGCTACATCGGCCTGGCCGTCACCCCCATAGCCCTCCTCCAGTTGCTGATCAGCCACGCGATGGCCGTCCATCGGACTAGTGTCCTTTATCCACTCGCCGCCGGGACCATCGCCTTCATCGGCATCCTGTTCGCGTTCCACGAAAGCATCCGGCAGGTCCTGATCGGGATGGGAGGGGTCGGGTGCGGGCTCTGCGCCCTCTGTATCCTCTGGACCTGGGCTACGGAGAGGCGAGCGGTCCATGCCTGAAAGGAAACTCTCGGTCCTGATGCCGGCGTTCAACGAGGGCCGGCACATCTACCGGAACGTGGCCGAGACCCGCCGGACCCTCCAGGAGATCGGGATCTCCTACGAGATCATCGTGATCGACGACTGCAGCGCGGATGACACGGCCGCCGAGGTCGCGCGCGCAGCGGCGGACTTCGGCGACGTGCGACTGAAGCGGAACGAGGAGAACCGGGGCAAGGGATGGGCGCTCAAGAGCGGGTTCAAGGCGGCCACGGGCGACCGGGTCGCCTTCGTGGATTCGGACCTGGACATCCACCCCCGGCAACTGGGCCTCTACCTCCGCACGATGGAGGAGCAGGGGGCGGACGTGGTCATCGCCTCGAAGCGGCACCCTGGTTCCCACCTGGACTATCCGGCGCACCGGAAGGCCATCAGCGCCCTCTACTTCTGGATCGTCAAGACCCTGTTTGGACTGCCCATCCGGGACACCCAGACCGGGCTCAAGCTGTTCCGGCACGAGGTGCTGGACCGCGTCTTTCACCGCATGCTGGTCAAACGGTGGGCCTTCGACCTGGAACTGCTCGTGAACGCCCACCACCTCGGCTACCGGATCGTGGACGCCCCGGTGAAGATCGACTTCCAGCGCAGGCTGGGCCGGATGAAGTTCCGGGACCTGTATCATACCGGCCTGGACACGCTGGCGGTCTTCTACCGGCTCCGCGTTCTCAGGTTCTACGACCGGGCGTTCGAGCGCACGAAGGCGAGGCCGAAGGTCTCCATCGTCATCGCGGTCAAAGGCCCCAACCCCTACCTGGCCGAGTGCCTCGACCACTGCCTGCGGCTCGACTACCCGGACTACGAGGTCATCGTCCTGCCCGATGCGCCCTTCGCCCCGCCCGACCCCCGCATCCGGGTGATCCCCACCGGAGTCGTCGGCCCGTCGGAGAAGCGCGACGTGGGGACGCGGGCGGCAGCCGGCGAGTTGGTCGCGTTCCTGGACGACGATGCCTATCCGATCTCGGACTGGCTGACCAACGCAACGGCGAACTTCATCTCGCCCGACATCGCCGCCGTGGGGGGGCCGGGGGTCACCCCCGCCTCGGACGGCTACTGGGCGCAGGTCAGCGGCGCGGTCTACGCCTCCCTGCTCGTCAGCGGACCGCACGTCTGCCGCTACACCCCCCGGAGGCACCGGGAGGTGGACGACTACCCCTCCTGCAACCTGATCGTCCGAAAGTCCGCCTTCGAGCAGGTGGGCGGGTTCGGGAACCGGTTCTGGCCCGGCGAGGACACGGTCTTCTGCCTGAGGATCGTGAGGGACCTCAAAAAAAAGATCCTCTACGACCCGGACGTGATGGTCTACCACCACCGCCGGCCCAGGATATCGGTCCATTTCAGGCAGGTCTGGAACTACGCCGTCCACCGGGGCTACTTCGTCAAGCGGTTTCCGGAGACCTCGCGCCGGATCGCCTACTTCCTGCCCTCCCTGTTCGTGGCTGGCGTCTGCCTCGGCTGGCTGCCGGGTCTCTGGTCCCCGGCCCTGGCGCGGGTCTATGCCGGGGCGCTGGCCGCCTACCTCCTGACCGTGCTCGTCGGGACACCGGGGAAGCTCAACCCGAAGTTCTATCCGGCCACGGTCCTGGGCGTGATCGCCACGCATTTCACTTACGGAATCGGGTTCATCCGGGGGCTTCTGGCCAGGAAGCTGAGGGAGGAAGGATGACGATACCTGTAATTATTTGACTTTTGGGGACGATATTGGTAACATGTAGGATGACTACGGGGTTAAAGGACAAAATAGAGTCCCTATTAAGAGCTTAAAAAGCATAATTTTTGGAGATATATATACCTTATGAAGATCGCCGTCGCTTATCCGCCCATAGAGACCTGGAAAGGGACGCCGCTGCTGTCTCAGAACCGGCAGTTCCAGTACTTCAACGACGCGACCTACGTCTACCCGATGGTCCCGGCCTACGCGGCCACCAACCTGAAGGCCCACGGCTACGACGTGATCTGGATGGACGGCATCGCCGAGGGATGGTCCTTCGAGGAGTTCTGCCAGCGGCTGGAAAGCGAGGGTCCGGACATCCTGCTGATGGAGACGAAGACGCCGGTCATCAAGAAGCACTGGCAGCTCATCGCAGACCTGAAGGCCCGCTACAAAGACCTCCGGATCGTCATCGTGGGGGACCACGTGACCGCCATGCCGGAGGAGACCCTTCAGATGTGTCCCGTCGATTATATCCTCACAGGCGGGGACTATGACTTTCTGATCGTCAACCTGCTCAACCACCTGACGAAAGGGGAGCCTCTGGAGGGCGGGGTCTGGTGGCGGGAGGGGGACCGGTTCGCCAGCTCCGGGCCGATGGCCCTCAAGACCCATAACCTGGACGACCTGCCGATGGTGGACCGAGACCTGACCCGGTGGCAGCTCTATGCTTACGACAACGGCAACTTCAAGTACAAGCCGGGGACCTACACCTACGCCGGGCGGGACTGCTGGTGGGGCAAGTGTACCTTCTGCGTGTGGGATCATACCCTCTACCCGCCGGGCAACTTCCGCATGCATTCCCCCGAGCGGATGCTCGACGAGGTGGGCCACCTGATCGAGAACTACGGCATCAAGGAGATCTTCGACGACTGCGGGACCCTCCCCATCGGGGCCTGGCTGAAGAAGTTCTGCCGGGGGATGATCGAGCGGGGCTACCACAAGCGGATCAAGTTCGGGTGCAACATGAAACCGGGCCACCTCAACCAGGAGGAATACGACCTGATGGGCGAGGCGGGCTTCCGGTTCATCCTCTACGGCATCGAATCGGGCAACCAGAAGACCCTGGACAAGCTGGACAAGGGTGGCACCGTGCAGGACATCGAGGACAGTCTCCGCATGGCCAAGCAGGCCGGGCTGGAGCCGCACATCACCGTGATGATCGGCTACCCCTGGGAGACGCAGGAGGACTCGCAGCGGACCGTGGACTTTGCCAAGCGGGTGTTCAAGAAGGGCTACGTGGATACCCTCCAGGGGACCATCGTCGTCCCCTACCCCGGCACGCCCCTGTTCAAGGAATGCAAGGAGAAGGGGTGGCTGCTCACGGAGGACTGGGACCGCTACGACATGCGCGAGTCGGTCATGAAGAACCCCATCACCAGCGAGGAGGCGCGGGCTTACACCCAGGGCCTCTACAAGGCGTTCATGAGCCCCCAGTACATCACCCGGAAGCTCCTCTCCATACGGAGCGTGGATGACGTGAAGTTCTTCACCGAGGCGGGCAAGAAGCTCGTCGGCCACCTCCTGGACTTCAAGAAGAAGCAGCCCGTGGGCGCCGAGACGGCGGACTGAGCCGAACACCGTGCTATCCGACCTGCCCACGATCAGCATCATCACGCCCACGCTCAACGCCGCCCGGACGCTGTCGCTCTGCCTGGAGAGCATCCGGGCGCAGGACTACCCGCAGGACCGGGTCGAGATCGTCATCGGGGACGGCGGGTCCTCGGACGGCACCCTGGACGTAGCCCGGCGCTACGGCGTGGACCGGATCGTCCAGAACCCCCTCAGGACCGCCGAGGCGGGGAAGGCGGTGGCCGTGGACGCCGCCCGAAACGACGTCCTCGCGTTCATCGACAGTGACAACCTCCTCGACCGGCCCGACTGGCTGCGACGGATGGTCGCCCCCTTCGCCGACCCCGGCATCGTCGCCTCGGAGCCGCTCGAATACACATACCGCAGGACCGACCCCCTCATCACCCGCTACTGTGCCCTGATGGGCATGAACGATCCCCTCTGCTACTTCATCGGGAATTACGACCGGATCAACCGGATCAGCGGCCGGTGGACGGAACTGCCGGTCCGGGTTGAGGATCGGGGGGACTATCTCAAAGTGACGCTCGATGAGCGCCATATCCCGACCATCGGGGCCAACGGATTCCTGGTGAGACGCGAGCCGTTTCTCCACACCCTCTACAAACCCTACCTGTTCGACATCGACGTCGTCTACGACCTCATCCGGGACGGACACCGGCGCATCGCCAAGGTCAGGATCGGCATCGTCCATCTGTTCGCGGGCGACAGCCGGGCGTTCGCCCGGAAGCAGCGGCGTCGGGTGGGGGACTATCTCCACTACAGCCGGTTGAACCTCCGGAGGTACCCGTGGGGGGCCGTCCCCCGGCTCAGGCTGGTCAGGTTCGCGTTGAGCACCCTCCTGGTGGTCCCGCTCCTCGTCCAGGTGGCCCGGGGCATGGCCCGGACCTTCGACAGGGCCTGGCTGTTTCACATCAAGGCCTGCTGGCTGACACTGATCATCTACGGATGGGGCCTGTTCAGGGGCCGGGTCCTGGGACGGGGGACAGAAGTCGATCGTACGGGTTGGAGACAGATGTAGCACGTTCACGGCGATTTATCGCCGTGAACGATGAGGATGAAAACTGTAGCACGGCGATTTATCGCCGTGAAGGATCAAGAATGAGGATCTTCATCAGCGGCGGATGCGGGTTCATCGGCAGCCACCTGGTCGAACGCCTGGCGGGCCGGCACGAGGTCACCCTCTACGACGACCTCAGTTCCGGAAAAAAGGCGTTCATCGCCCCCTTCTTGAAATCGGGAAAGGTGAAGCTCATCCAGGACGACCTCCTGAACACCCGGCGTCTCTACCGGGCGATGAAGGGACACGACCTCGTCTTTCACCTGGCCGCCAACCCCGACATCCGCTACGGGATCGAGAAGACGGACACCGACCTGAAGCTCGGCACCCTCGCCACCTATAATATCCTCGAAGGCATGCGCCGGAACGGAATCCCCAGGATCGCGTTCGCCTCCAGCTCCGTCGTCTACGGGGAACCGAGGCAGTTCCCCACCCCGGAGGACTACGGCCCCCTGCTCCCCCTCTCGCTCTACGGGGCGAGCAAGCTGGCGTGCGAGGGGCTGCTCACGGCCTTCGCGCATACCTTCGGCATCACCGCCTGCATCTTCCGCTTCGCCAACATCGTCGGCGGCCGCACCACCCACGGCGTGCTCCACGACTTCCGGAACAAACTCCGGAAGGACCCGGACGTCCTGGAGGTCCTGGGCGACGGCAAGCAGAAGAAGTCCTACCTCCTGGTGGACGACTGCATCAGCGCCATGCGCTACGTCATTCGTCACACAGGCGGGAAAAACCCAAAGGGGGAAGGGGCCGCCCACGTCTTCAACCTGGGCAGCGGGGACCAGGTCTCCATCGCCGAGATCGCGCACCTGATGGTGAAGACCTTCGGGCGTCCCGGCGCGCAGATCCGCTACACCGGGGGCAGGCGGGGCTGGAGGGGGGACGTGCCCACCATGCGCCTCGACGTCTCGCGCATCAATCGCCTGGGCTGGAAGGCCCGGCTCGGTTCGCGCGGGGCCGTGGAGGAAGCCATCCGGCGCATGAAGGAAGAAGAGGAGAGTGCAAAATGCAAAATGTGAAATGCAAAATGCGAAGCACCCCTTCGCCTTTCATCTTTCACTTTGCACTTTGCACTTTGCACTTTGCATTTTCCTGACCCCCGAATCCTGATCCCTTTTCTTATGCCCGATCTATCCGACATTCAGGTCGTGATCCTGGCCGGAGGCCTGGGGACTCGCCTGCGCCCCCTGACGGAGAAGATCCCGAAGGTCCTCGCCCCCGTCCTGGGGAGGCCCTTCATCCATTTTCAGCTCGAATACCTCAGGCGGGCCGGCTTCCGGAAAGTCCTGCTCCTGATCGCCTACCTGGGGGAGCAGATCGAAGACGCCTGCGGGGATGGAAGCCGCTGGGGGCTCCGGATCGACTATGCCCGCGAGCCCTCGCCGATGGGGACCGGCGGGGCCCTGAAACTGGCCGAGGGCAGGCTGGAGGACCCTTTCGCGCTGATCAACGGCGACACCTTCCTCCCTCTCGACTTTAGCGGCCTGCTGAACGCCTTTTTCGCCGTGCCCTGTTCGGGGATGATGACCGTCTATGCGGACGGTCAGGATGCCCCGCGCAACAACGTCCGAATCGGCCCGGACGGGTTCATCAGCGCCTACGACAAGCGGAATCCCGACGGCCTGAACGGCGTGGACGCCGGCGTCTCCATCTACCGCCGGGAGGTCCTGAAGGCCGCCCCGGCGGGGAGGCCCTTCTCGTTCGAGGAGGAACTGCTCCCCGGCCTGATCGAGCGGAGAGGCCTGCGGGGGTTTCGCACCCGCGAGCGTTTCTATGACATGGGCACCCCTGAAACCCTCCGCAAGACGGAGGACTTTCTCAGAAGAGAGCTGACGAATGATCATTTCTAGGACGCCCCTGAGGGTCAGTTTCCTGGGGGGCGGGACGGACCTTCGCCCTTTCTACGAGCGCGGCTGGGGGGCCGTCACCTCCGTCGCCATCGACAAATACATCTACATCGCCGTCAACCGGAAATTCGACCACGGCATCCGGGTCAGCTACTCCAGGACCGAACTCGTCCGGCACGTGGACGAGGTGAAACACGACCTGGTCCGAGAGGCCATGAAGCTGACCGGCGTCACGCGCGGCGTGGAGATCGTGTCCATCGCGGACATCCCCTCGCGGGGCACGGGACTGGGCTCTTCGAGCGCCTTCACGGTGGGTCTCCTCCACGCCCTGCACACCTACGCCGGCAGGACCGTGACGCCCGAACGCCTGGCCAGGGAGGCGGCGCAGATCGAGATCGACATCCTGAAGGAACCCATCGGCAAACAGGACCACTACATCGCCGCCTACGGGGGCATCCGCCACTTCCGCTTCCTCCCGGAAGAGCGGGTGAAGGTCGCCCCCATCGTGTGCGACCAGAAGTTCAAACGAAAATTGAACAGAAACCTGATGCTCTTCTACACGGGCATCACCCGGAAGGCCCGGTCCATCCTGAGGCGTCAGACCGAGAACATCGCCCATCGCCTCCCCATCCTCGAACGGATGCGCGTCCAGGCCGAAGAGGCCAGAGACCTCCTGCTGCGCGGGGACGTCCGGGGCCTGGGGGCCCTGCTCCACGAGGGATGGACACTCAAGCAGCAACTCGCCAGGGGGGTCACCAGCCCCACCATCGAGCGATACTACCGGAAGGCCCTGGACGCCGGGGCCATGGGCGGGAAGCTCCTCGGCGCGGGCCAGGGGGGGTTTCTGCTGTTCTGCTGCGAACCCTCCGGACAGGACCGCGTCCGCCAGTCGCTCAGGGAGATGGAGGAGACCCCGTTTGCGTTCGAGCCCGAAGGGAGCAGGATCGTCTACCATGCGGACTGAGACGCAACCTGGAGACCCGTCCGGGTCGGGCATCCTGTTGATCTCGCCCTTCTGCAAGCCGAACGTCGGAGGGGCGGAGGCGCACCTGGACAAGCTCTCAAAATACCTGGACAGGCGCGGGCACAGGGTCTGGATCTCCACCTACCAGCCCCTGGTCACCCCGGTCAAAGCCCCCTCCTATGAGCGGGAGGGCGGAATCGAGACCTTCCGGATCTCGTGGTTCGGCAGAGGCTGGTTCAACCGCCTCGAACACCTCCCGTTCGTGTTCAATTTTCTCTACCTCTTCCCCGGCCTCTTCGTCAACAGCCTCCGGGTGGCCCTGAGGCATCGCCGCCAGATCCGGGTGGTACACGCCCACGGCCTGGTGGCCACGTCCATCGCGAAGATCCTGGCCCGCCTGTTCGCGTTCAGGTCCGTCGCCAGCACCCACGCCATTTACGGGTTCGGAAGACGGATGCTGCTGGCGAAAATTGTCCGGTGGCTTTTCGCCTCTTTTGATTATATTCTGGCCGTGGGGGAGCCCTCCCGGCAGGAGTTGATCCAGATCGGACTGCCCGCCGACAGGATCGAGGTCCACCCCAACTGGGTGGACCTGCGTTTCTTCAGGCCGCACGGCCGGAGCGCGTGCCGGCAGATGCTGAACATCCAGGGGGAATTCGTCGTCCTGTTCATCGGACGCCTGATCGAGATCAAGGGCGTCCGCCAGCTCCTGGAGGCCGCCCGCGACGTGCCCCCGCAGATCACCTTCTACTTCATAGGAGACGGGCCCCTGGCGTCCGAGGTGGAGGAGGCGTCCAGACAGTCGCCGAACATCTTTTTCATCGGAAAAATCCCTTCCGAAGAGGCCCACAAAATCCCATATTATTACGGCGCGGCGGACCTGGCCGCCTTCCCCTCGCAGTACGACGAGGGGTTTGCGACCGTCCTGCTCGAATCCATCGCCTGCGGCACGCCCGTGATCTCGTGCGACCGGGGGGTCGTGCCCTACTTTCTCACGCCCGAGGTCTCGGACCTGATCGACCCGACCGTCGAAAACCTGCGGGAGAGGATCCTCTACTACTTTCAGAACCGGAGACCGCTGGAGGAGAAGCAGCGCGCGTGCCGGGCCTTCGCCGAGGAGCGCTTCAGCGAGGAGAAGGCGAAGATCATCGAAAAGAGCTACGGACTTCCAGAGTGAGGGCCGTTTCCCCTTTTCTCCCTTTGCGTCTTCTTGGCGCTCTTGGCGTCTTGGCGGTTAATTGGGTTCCATGACGAACGATCAAAAGTCCCTCCTCGACCAGATCCTGACGAACGTGGGCGACCTGGGGTTCAAGCGTCGCATCGTGACCCTGCTCGGCTATCTCGACATCCGGCCGGGCGACAGGGTGCTGGACTGCGGCTGCGGGGAGGGGTTCTACTCCCTCGTCTTCTCCGAGCTGTTCGACTGCCGGGTCCACGCCCTGGACTACTCCAGGGAGCTGGTGGGCCGGGCCAGGGACTGGGTCTCCCGGAAAGACAGGGTCCGGTTTCACGTCGGAGACGTCGTCGCCCTCCCCTTCCCGGATGAGACCTTCGACAGGATCGTCTGCACCGAGGTCCTGGAGCACATCCCCGACGACGCGAGGGCCGTGTCGGAACTCCACCGGGTCCTGAAGAAGGGGGGGACGCTGGCCGTGACCGTGCCGAACCACAACTACCCCTTCCTCTGGGACCCCCTGAACAGGATCCGAGAAGGCCTGGGGCTCGGCCATTTCTCCTCGGAGAACGAGTGGTTCGGGGGCCTCTGGCACATGCACCTCCGCCTCTACCACCCCCACGAGATCCGGGCCCTGCTGGAGCGGGGCGGGTTCACAGTCGAGAAGATCCAGGGCCTGACGCACTACTGCCTCCCGTTCACCCAGATCGTGCTTCAACTGGGCAAGAAATTCTACACCCGGCTTCCGGTCCCGAAATACATCTACAGCTCCATGGAAAAGTTTGAGTGGAGAAATGCCAGTAGCCAGAGACGCAGGTTCAACCCCTTTCAATGGGGCCTGAACGTCTTCAAGGCCGTGGACCGCCTGAATGACGGCTTTGAGAGCACCCGGAAATCCTCCATGGGCGTGGCCCTGAAGCTCAGAAAATAAGGTTTTTTCTGCGTGGACATCGTCATCCTGGCAGCGCAGATCCTGGGAGACAAAATCAGTACAGGAGGAGATCGCGTCTTCGTGGAGATGGCCAGACGCTGGTGCGTCTATCACCGGGTGACCGTGATCTGCCCCGAAGAGGTCGTCGATGGCCTCAGACCGGAACTCCCGGCGACTCTTCTGCCGCTGCCGCGCTATCCGCTGACCCATTCCCGGGTCGCCCTGAACAGGGTCTACCTGGTGCCCCTGGTCTACCTCATGCGCTGCCTGGCGGCCCTCGCCTGCCTGAGACGCTGCCGGGGCGACGTGCTGGTCCTCAGCGGGGACTTTTTCTGTGACGTGATCCCCGCGGTAATCCGGCGCGGGCGCTTCCGGCTCCTCGTGGCCAACGTCTTTCACATCAACGAGTCTCTTTTCAGGCGAAAGGCCAACCCGGCGCTCAACACCCTGGTCTCTTTCTTACTCCAGAAAGTGAGCCTCTGGCTCATCAGACGCCGCGCCGGTCTGGTGCTCCTGCTCAACCACCAGGTCGCCGGACGTTTGAAGGACATGGGGTTCGCACAGGAGCGACTGCGGGTCGTGGGGGCCGGCCTGGACGTGAAGGCCATCGAGCGCGTCAGCCCCATCCCCGGCCGCGCCTACGACGCCGTCTTCTTCGGCAGGTTCAACCCCACCAAGGGGTGCTTCGACCTGCCGGCGATATGGAAGGCCGTCACGGACCAGATCCCCGGAGCCCGGCTGGGAATCATCGGCGCGGGGAACGACCCATGGCGGCGCCGCGCGCAACAGGACCTGAAGGACCTGGGCATCGACCCCTGCGTGGAGTTCCTCGGCTTTCTCCCTTATGAGGAGGCCTACGGCATCCTCAAGGCCAGTTCCGTGCTGATCGCGCCCAGCTACGAGGAAGGGTGGGGGATCACGATCTGCGAGGCGTTCGCCTGCGGCATTCCCGTGGTCGCCTACGACCTGCCGGTCTACGACGAGGTGTTTCCGCTCGTCCTGCACACGGCTCCCCTTGGGGACCGGGAGACGTTCGGGAAGAGGGTCGTGGAACTGCTCCGGGACCGCGAGACGGCAGCGTGCCTGGCCAGGGCCGGCAGGGCATGGGTAGCCCGCTACGACTGGGAGGCGCTGGCCAGAAGAGAGATCGATCTTTTTGAGGAGGCGATGCAAAGCAGCCCGAGCGCAGGAGAGACCCCATGAGACGGCTTCACGTCCTCACCCGCCACGTCCGTCGTTCCACCGGCAAAGTCCTTCACGTCGGATGTGCGGACACGAAGCCCATAGACCACCCCGCCTGGCTCCACAAGCACCTTGTGAAGGCGGCGGGGGACCGGGAAGTGATCGGCATCGACCTCAACCAGACGGTCATCGAGGCCATGCGCCAGCGCGGGTACAGCGCCGAGCAGGGCGATGCACTGGAGATGGACCGGCGGTTTCAGGGGGAGTTCGGGCTGGTCGTCGCGGGCGAGATCGTCGAACACATCCCGTCGCAACTGGCGTTCCTGCGGGCCTGCCGGAACGTCCTGGCGCCCGACGGAAGGCTGGTCATCTCCACGCCCAACCCGTGCGGGGTCGTCTCCGTCCTGGGCTACTGGCTCATCCAGCGGGAGAGCTGGGGCACCGGGCACGTCCTCTGGCAGTCCCCCCGCACCATGGCCACCCTGGCCACGGAGGCAGGCCTCCGGCTGGCCGGCTTTCAGCATTGCGACTGGGACGCCCGTGGCTGGTGGATGTACGGGGCCATCCCCCTGGAGCTGTTCCCCCGGATGAAGCCGACCATCGTGTATGAGTTGACCAGAGCGTGAACAGGATCAAGCTGATCACGAACCACGTCCGCCGGACCAAAGGCCCGATCCTCCACGTGGGCTGCGCGGGCGCGGACAGCATCCGGGGCAGTTCGATGTGGCTGCACGGCCACGTCGTCCGGGCGGCCGGCCAGAGGCAGGGCGTGGACTACGGCCCGGTCGTCGGCGTGGACCTCGACCAGGACAGGGTCCTGGAGATGCAGCGGTGGGGATATGCCGCCGAAGTGTGCGATGTCATGGACCTGGCCGCCCGGTTCTCCGGGGAGCCTTTCAACCTGATCATCGCCGGGGAGATCATCGAGCATATCCCGGACCAGATCGGATTCCTCCGGGCCTGCCGGAGCGTCCTGTCGCCGGAGGGCATTCTGCTGATCTCGACCCCGAGCCCCTTCGGCGTCGCCTTTGTCCCGTGGTACTGGCTCACCCGCCGGGAATACGTCGGCATCGGGCACGTCCTGTGGCACTCCCCCCGGACGATGGCCACACTCGCGGAGGGGGCCGGCATGCGCGTCGCCGCCGCCCACTCCTGCACCTACGGCGCGGGCGCGCGACGCTGGTGGGCGCTCCCGCTGACCCTCGCGGAACTCTGGCCCGCGATGAGACCGACCGTCGTCTACGAGCTGGCCAGAAACGAGTGAGGAGAAAATGCGAAAGACGTTTCACACCTTCTATTCCGGCGTCCAGAAGGCCATGGTGGATGGAAGCTCGGACGAGCGGATGCGCCTGATCCTGGAGTGGGTCGGGTCCGGCAAGCGGGTCCTGGACATCGCCTGCAACGACGGACGGGAGAGCGAGCGCCTGATCCGGGCGGGAAACGAGGTCTACGGCATCGAGATCTCCGAGGACGTGGCGAGGCTGGCCGAACAGAAGGGCGTGAAGATGTCCGTCCTGGACGTGGAGGAGGAGGATCTCCCCTTCCCGGACGGTTTCTTCGACGCGATCATCGCCTGCGAGATCATCGAGCACCTCGTGGACACCGACCGCTTCCTCCGCCAGGTCCGGTCGAAGCTGAAGGACCACGGGACCCTCGTCCTCTCCACGCCGAACCTGGCCTCTCTGGGCCGTCGGTTCCTGTTGTTGCGGGGCAAAAATCCGTTCGTGGAGTTCTCCCTGGAGGAGAAGGTGTCCAGCCACCTGGAGCCGGTCGGGCACCTCAGGTACTTCGTCAGGGAAACCCTCTGCCACCTCCTGCGGAAGCACCGCTTCCAGGTCCAGACCCTCACGTCCGATCAACTGAACCTGGGGCTGTTCACCAGCTTCCGGCTCGCCAGGTGGTTCCCGGCGCTGGCCTGGAGGTTCATCGTCAGGGCCACGAAGCTGCCCGACGCCCCCCTGGAGCGTAAGCCATGAAGAAAAAAGCGCTGATCACCGGCATCACCGGCCAGGACGGGTCCTATCTCGCGGAACTCCTGCTGGAGAAGGGCTACGAGGTCCACGGCACGGTCCGGCGCGTGGCCCTGGAGGACCCCGACCACCGCCTGCGCCGGATCGGGCACGTCCTCCAGGAAGTCGTGCTCCACGCCGCCTCCATGGAGAGTTTTCCGAGCATCTTCAAGGTGTTCCGGGACGTGCAGCCGGATGAATGCTACCACCTGGCCGCGCAGAGCTTCGTGAGCTATTCATTCGAGGACGAGTTCTCCACGCTCAACACCAACATCAACGGCACCCACTTCGTCCTCTCCGCGCTGAGGGACGTGACGCCCGGCTGCCGCCTCTACTTCGCGGGTTCGAGCGAGATGTTCGGCAAGGTGGCCGCCACGCCCCAGAACGAGGAGACCCGTTTCCACCCCAGGTCCGCCTACGGCATCTCCAAGGTGGCGGGGTATGAACTCACCCGGAACTACCGGGAGGCCTACGGCCTGCACGCCTCCACGGGCATCCTCTACAACCACGAATCGCCCCGCCGGGGGCACGAGTTCGTCACCCGCAAGATCACCTCCCACGCCGCCCGCATCAAGAAAGGTCTGGCGAAAGAGCTGCGCCTGGGCAACCTGGACGCCCGAAGGGACTGGGGACACGCGCGCGAGTACGTCAAGGCGATGTGGATGATGCTTCAGCAGGACGCGCCCGACGATTACGTCATTGCGACCGGAGAATCCCATTCGGTCAGGGACTTCGCCGAGCGGGCGTTCGCCTGCGCCGGCCTGGACTACCGGGACCACGTGGTCATCGATCAGCAGCTCTTCAGGCCCACGGAGGTGGAGACCCTTCAGGGGGACGCCACGAAGGCCAGGGAGCGGCTCGGCTGGAGGTACGACATCGCTTTCGACGACCTGATCCGGGAGATGGTGGAAGCGGACCTCGCCGCGCAGAACAACCCCTGATCCCTACCTTTTTCCTATGGCCCGCACAAAACAGAAAACCCCTTTGCGACAGGCCCGGACCGCGCCATCTCCTCCGGTCCCGGCCCGCCTCCCCTCCCTCCCCGAAAAATGGAGGGCCCCGGCGCTCTTTCTCTTCCTGACCCTCTGCGTGACCTTTCCGCTGGTCCTCAGCCCTGCGTCGAGCATCTACAGCCCCACGGACCACATCTCCACGGACGTCTATGCCACGATGGCCATCACGCTCTGGTGGCCGAAATACGCCATCTGGAACCTGGGCCAGTCCCTCCTGCGCACCCCCATGCTCTGCGCCCCCTATTCTTACTTCCTATCCACCTCCTTTCTGATCGGATGGTTCGCGCTTCCGGTCACACTCCTGACCAGCCCGGTATTCACGAACAACCTCCTCACCTGGGCCGGCTACTTCCTGTCCGCCCTGTCCGCCTACCTGCTCGTACATCACCTGACGCGCAACCGACTGGCGAGCGCCCTGTCGGGCGTGGTCTTCGCCTTCTGCCCCTACATGCTCCTGAGGGGCTACACGACCTATGATACGATCCAGGTCCAGTGGCTCCCCCTCTACATCCTGGCCCTGCTCAAATTCGACGAGGAGCGTTCCTGGAAGAATGCCGGATGGCTCGCCGGTTCCCTCCTCGGCGCAATACTCCTGTCCCTGTTCTATTATTTTGTTTTTTTTCCAATCCTGACCGGGGCTTATCTGATTGTTCGGCTGGTCGCTTACCATCGGACCCGGAAGGAACGAGTCCAGAGTCCAGAGTCCAGAGTCCAGGGTCAGGAACTTGAAACTCAGGATTCAGGACTCAGGGCTTCATGGTTGTCGGGGCTCATCAGCCGGCAGGACCTGGTCAAACTCACTGCCGTCGGGGCCGTCGTAGCAGGGGCCTTTGTCCTGCATTATAAATTGGACATTCAGCCCCCTCCCGATCTCCCGAAAGTCGAAAGCGGGCTGCCCATGCGACGGAGCGTCGACCAGTTGTGGGAACTGCGCATGGCAGTCAAAGACTATTTCGTCCCGGTCCAGCAGAGCGCGGTCTTCGGAGGCGCGGTCAAGGACTACTGGCAGGAGATCTATCAGACCGAGCGCCGGAACTCCATCAACTCCGCCGCCTACGTCGGCTACGTCGCCCTGATCCTGGCCGCCTACGCGCTCTACCGGCGGCGGGACTGGAAGACGGCCTTCTTCGCCCTCTTCGGCCTCCTGGCGCTCCTGGCGACGCTCGGCCCCTATCCTTTCACGCCCGCGTGGCTGATGTTCCAGTACGCCCCGTTCGTCCGGCGCATCAACTTCTACAAGGTCTACGTGCAGCTCGCCGTCGCCGTCCTGGCGGGCATCGGGCTCTCCCTCTTTCTGGAGCGTTTCAAGGCCCGGAAACAGCAGGTCATCGCGACTGGCGGACTGATCGCCCTCTCCTGCCTGGAGTACACGATCACCCCGCCCCTCATCCACACGGACGTGTCGTGGATCCCCCGGCCCTACACCTGGCTCTCACAGGTGAGCGGAGACCCCATCGTCATGGAATACCCGATGCGGAAGGCCTGGGGGGCTGACTACCAGGGATACTATTATTATCAGATGTGGCACCGCAAGCGGTTGTTCAACGGCGGTGATGTAATCCATTCCTATGTACCTTTGGCCTACCGGCCATTCTGGGAGGACATGGAGGTCCCCGCCGCCATCGCGGACGAGAACAACCAGGCCGTGCTCCGGCACTTCGGGGTCAAGTATATCCTCAAGCACTACCGCGTTCAGTCTCAAAAGGCCATCCTGCGGTCCCTGCCCCAGCCTGACTTCGACGGCCTCGCGGGGCTGAAGCTGGCCTACCCCTCCCCCGACTTCCGGCGCGAATACCGGGACTTTTCCCCGGCCTTCGTCTGGGAGAACATGGGGCGGATCGTGACCAACCCCGGCATCCTGGACCACCCCCACGACTACGTCTGGACGGACATCTACGAGGTCGTGGCCGGGCCAACGGCGGTCCTGCTCACGTGGGACTACCGGAGCCCCTACCCGACCTCCGCCGAGGCGTCCGAGTACTTCGCGGTCAACCTCGCCAGCCGGGAGAAGAACTTCTACCCCCCCACCCTGATGTTCTCCGACAACGGGCGCTGGACCGCGATCACGCAGATCGACCTCGCCCAGTCCCTCCGGGAGCAGGCGGCCACGCAGAAGCTGCCGCTCGACCTGCGGGCCTGGCGGATGATGAAGAACGACGGACGGATGGAGGCCCTCAACCTCACGGACCGGGGACAGGCCTTCGACCTCCTGTTCGACGCGCTCAGCTTCGAGACCCCCCGGCGCGTCGAGGTGTGGGCGGGGGATCGAAAGCTCACCGACCTCGTCGTCGGAACGCAGCCGGCCCCGTTCACCCTCAAGGATCTGCGCCTGGAGCCGAAGGATCAGGAAGGCCAAAAACTCACCCTCAGGTTCCACGCCCTGGAGGGGCCGGTGAAGGTGGTGGATGAGCAGGGCGGATCACGGGAGGCCACGGTGGCATTTCACAATTTTCGCGTGGTCTCCCAGAGGTAAAAACCATCCGCAGATGACGCAGATTGCACAGATTTAAACCTTCTTCGAAACCTGCGGATTATCTCTTGCGCTCTCTGTGGTTCGAGAGGTATCATGATGCACGAAGGCGTCTTCATCCATCTCACCAGCGAGGTCTCCCCGCAGGCCCGCGTCGGGGCCGGGACAAAGATCTGGCAGCGCTGCACGGTCCTGGCCGGGGCCGAGATCGGGGAGGGTTGCCTCCTCTCGCAGAACGTCTACGTAGAGGGCCGCACGCGCGTCGGGAACAACGTCAAGATCAAGAACAACGTCAGCATCTTCGAGTGCGTGGAACTGGAGGACGACGTCTTCGTGGGACCCAGCGCGGTCTTCACCAACGTGATGACCCCCCGCAGCCACTGGCCCCGAAAGGAGGCGTTCCTGAGGACGCTCGTCCGGAAAGGCGCGACCATCGGGGCCAATGCCACCGTGGTGTGCGGCGTGACCGTCGGACGCTACGTCCTGGTCGGGGCGGGGTCCGTGGTGACGCGGGACGTGCCCGACTTCGCCCTGGTCTACGGCGTGCCGGCCAGGCAGCACGGCTGGGCCTGTCACTGTGGGGAACGGCTGGAGAGGGTCGAAACAGGCGTGACCTCCCGATGTGACCTGTGCGGGAGCACGTACGAATTACGTCAGGAAGGGCTGAAGGAAGTTAAACTTTGTTTCAAATCGGATCACTAAAAACGTATCTCGTGAAGCGTGAAGCGTATCTCGTAGGAGGTTTTTACGAGATACGAGTTACGAGATACGTCTCACAGGTTTATCATGAACATCATCGCTCAAATCGGGTGCGGCTACTGGGGACCGAACCTCCTGCGCAACTTCTCGGCCCAGCCCGGCTGCCACGTCAAGTGGGTCGTGGAGCAGAGCCCCCAGCGCAGGGACTTCGTCGAGGGCAACTACCCGAAGACCAGGGCCGTCCCGGACCTGGAAACCGCGATGAACGACCCGGAGGTGGAGGCCGTCATCATCGCCACACCCGCCGCCACCCACTACGCCCTGGCCGGGGAGGCCCTGAGGGCCGGCAAACACGTCTTCGTCGAAAAGCCCCTGGCCACCCGGACGCGGGAGGCCGATGAACTGGCGGCCCTGGCCGCCTCGGCGGGCCGGACGCTGATGGTGGGGCACACCTTTCTCTACAACGCGGCGGTGCGGTACATCAGGCAGGCCCTTGACCGGGGCGACCTGGGGCGCATCTACTACATCTACACCCAGAGGCTCAACCTCGGCCAGGTCCGGTCGGACGTGAACGCCTGGTGGAACCTGGCCCCTCACGACGTCAGCATCCTGCTCTATTTGATGGACGGCGAACTCCCCGTCTCCATCTCGGCGCACGGTGTGGATTACCTCCAGCCCGGCATCGAGGACGTCGTGTTCGCAGTCCTCACCTGGAACAACCGGGTGACCGCGCACATCCATGTGAGCTGGCTGGACCCGGGCAAGGTGCGCAAGGTCACCCTGGTGGGCGACCACAAGATGATCGTCTACGACGACGTGAGCGACGACAAGATCACGGTCCTGGACAAGGGGGTCGACCGTGTCCCCAAGGCCGGCGAGCGGATGGACTATGACCAGATCAACACCCATCAACTGGTCCACCGGACCGGCGACGTGTGGCTGCCCAGGATCGACTTCCAGGAACCCCTGAAAGTCGAGGCCGCCCACTTCCTGGAGTGCATCCGGACGGGCCGGACGCCCCTGACGGGACCGCAACACGCGCGGGACGTCGTGGCCGTGCTGGAGGCGGGCCAGCAATCGCTCCGCGAGGGAGGGCGTTCTGTAACTGTAATCCAGAATCTACACTGAGGTCCGTATGCCCATCCCATTCATCGACCTGAAGGCTCAGTACCGGACGATCCAGGCGGAGATCGACGCCGCGATCCGGGAGGTCATCGAAAGCACGGCCTTCATCGGCGGAAAGTACGCCCAGGCGTTCGAGGCATCATTTGCCCGTTATTGCGGCGTCTCCCGCGCCGTGGGGGCCAGCTCCGGCACGACCGCCCTGCACCTCGTCTTCGCCGCGCTCGGCATCGGGCCTGGAGACGAAGTGATCACGGTCCCCAACACCTTCATCGCCACGGCGGAGATGATCTCCATCACCGGGGCCAGGCCCGTGTTCGTGGACGTGGAGGACGCCACGTTCAACATGGACCCGGCGAAATTGAAGGCCGCCATCACCCCCCATACCAGAGCCATCGTGCCCGTCCACCTCTACGGCCAGATCGCGGACATGGACCCCATCCTGGAGATCGCGCGGGCACAGGGAATCCCCGTGGTGGAGGACGCGGCCCAGGCCCACGGCGCGGAATATCGGGGGAGGCGCGCGGGGCAGATGGGCGCAGCCGCTACCTACAGCTTCTACCCCGGCAAGATCCTGGGCGCCTACGGCGACGCCGGCATCGTCGTCACGAACGATGAGGCCCTGGCGAAGCGGATGGAGATGCTCGCCAACCACGGCCGCATCGGAAAATACGAACACGAGGTCCCGGCCTTCAACTACCGCCTCGACGGGATGCAGGCGGCCATCCTGAGTGTCAAACTCAAACACCTGGACGGGTGGCTGGAGAGACGGCGAGAAAAGGCGCAGGTCTACAATCGCCTCCTCGAAGATGCGGTCCTGACCCCGAAGGAGATGCCCTATGCCCGACACGTCTACACCTACTACGTCATTCGCACGGGGCATCGCGACCGCGTCCAGGCAGCCCTGAAGGAGCGGGGGATCGACGCCATCATCCACTACCCCATCCCGCTCCACCTGCAGCCCGCCTACCGGGGCCTCGGTTACAAAAAGGGGGACTTCCCGGTCGCGGAGCGGCAGGCCGAAGAGATCCTCTCCCTCCCGCTCTATGCCGAACTGGAGGAGAGCCAGATCAAAGAGATCGTGGAAAAGGTGTTGAGTGCAATTTAGACCCCACCCCCACACCCCTCCCCGACACGGAGAGGGAGGAGAGAAGTACAACAAGCCAATACAACGTACAGGCAAAAAGAAGGCGCGCCGCCAGAAACCCCCACCGCAGGCGTCCAGCAGAAGCAACCCACTTTCCGGGGGCACATCATGGCGTGCATCAACTGAATGTCAAGGTTGCGGCGCGCCCAAGCCGCTCGCGGCGTCTGAGCGAGTGCCCTTCTTTGGCCCCACCTTTCTTGGGCAAACAAGAAAGGTGGGAAAGGCCGATAAGGAAGTCTCTGAGCGAGTACCCTTTTTTGCTTCTCTTTTCTTCTAAAAAAAGAAACTATCTGATCCATCCCTATCGCTATCACAGGAGGACACCATGGCAGACTTCATTCCAAAAGTCCCAGCAGACGGCCAGAAGATCACCCTGAAGGGCACCGCCCTCGCCGTCCCGGACCGCCCGATCATCCCCTTCATCGAAGGGGACGGCACCGGTCCCGACATCTGGCGAGCCGCCTCGCGGGTGATGGATGCGGCGGTGGAGAAGGCTTATCAGGGAAAGAAAAAGATCGCCTGGATGGAAGTCCTGGCCGGCGAGAAGGCCTTCAACGCCACCGGGAGCTGGCTCCCGGACGCCACCGTGGCCGCGTTCCGGGAGTACCTCGTCGGCATCAAGGGCCCCCTGACCACCCCCGTGGGCGGCGGCATCCGCAGCCTGAACGTCGCCCTCCGGCAGACCCTCGACCTCTACGTCTGCCTCCGGCCCGTGCGCTGGTTCCAGGGCGTGCCCAGCCCGGTCAAGCACCCGGAGAAGGTGGACATGGTCATCTTCCGGGAGAACACCGAGGACATCTACGCCGGCATCGAGTGGGAGGCCAAGTCGCCGGAAGCCCAGAAGGTGATCGCCTGGCTCCAGAAGGAGATGGGCATCAAAAAGATCCGCTTCCCGGAGACATCGGGTATCGGCATCAAGCCCGTGTCCGAGGAGGGGAGCCAGCGGCTCATCCGCGCGGCCATCGACTACGCCATCCGCCTGAACCGGAAGAGCGTGACCCTGGTCCACAAGGGCAATATTATGAAATTCACGGAGGGGGCGTTCAGGAACTGGGGCTACGAGCTGGCCAAACAGGAGTACTCCGATAAAGTGGTCTCCTGGGAAGACTGCGGCGGCAAGGTCCCGCCCGGGAAAATCCTGATCAAGGACGCCATCGCCGACATCTTTCTCCAGCAGATCCTGACCAGGCCCGACGAGTTCGACGTGATCGCCACCCTGAACCTCAACGGCGACTACTGCTCCGACGCCCTGGCCGCGCAGGTGGGTGGCATCGGCATCGCCCCCGGCGGAAACATCAACTACATGACCGGCCACGCCGTGTTCGAGGCCACGCACGGGACCGCCCCCAAATACGCCGGTCAGGACAAGGTGAACCCCGGCTCCGTCATCCTCTCCGGCGAGATGATGTTCCGGCACCTCGGCTGGAACGAGGCCGCGGACCGGATCATCGCCGGCCTGGAGAAGGCCATCGCCAGCAAGGTCGTGACCTACGACTTCGCCCGACTGATGGACGGGGCGAAAGAGGTGAAGTGCTCCGAGTTCGGCGACGCGATCATCAAGAACATGTAAAACCGTCCGCAGATTGCGCAGATGGCACAGATGGTTTCTGTCTGCTTATATCTGCGTCATCTGCGTCATTTGCGGATTCATCTTTTGAGGAACCATGGTTGTGGGAGAACACATTCCGCTCAGGATCGACGAGCCCACGGGCGTGCGGCGGGAGCGCTGGCCGGTCCGGTGGGGCGTCCCGTTCCCCAAGGGGTGTCTCGCCTCGCCGGAGCACGTCCGGCTGCTCGGCCCGGAAGGGCGCGAGATCCCCTGCGCCGCCGCCGTCTCGGCCCGATGGCCCGACGGGTCCGTGAAATGGCTCCTGCTCCAGTTCCAGATCACGCTGGAGCCCCAGACGGGCGCGACCTGCACAGTCGAGTACGGTCCGGAGGTCCGCCGCGCGGAGCGATCATCGCCGTTGAACGTCCAGGAGTCCGGAGACCGCCTCACGGTCCACACAGGGCCCCTCACGTTCTCCGTCAGCCGCTCCCGCTTCGCGGGCATCGAGGAGGTCCGACTGAACGGCCGGGAGAGGCTGGCCGGTCCGATCCAGGCAAGGGTTCTGGACAGCGACGGCGCGATGTATCAGACAGATGGCCCCTCCGAGGTCGCCATCGAGGAGCAGACCTCCGAACGCGTCTCGCTCCGGGTGAAAGGCCGGCATCGGGCCGCGGACGGCCGGACCCTGTTCGACTACCTCCTCCGTATCTCCGCGTATCCCGACCTCCCGTGGATCGAGCTGGACTACACCTTCCTGAACACGGAGGACGCGGAGTACACCTCGCTCCGGGAGGTCGCCCTCTCCGTCCCGTTCACCCTGAATGGCCCCGCCACCGGCCTCTGCGGGTCGGGTCGCAGGCTCCACCGGTCCGAGGAGCCGTTCCACTTCACCCACGACCACGTCATCGAAAAGTACGGCATCTTCGCCGGCAGCCCCCTCTACCGGGCGGACGGGACGCGCGTGGCCGGCGTCGGCCTCTACGAGCAGGCCCTGGCCACCGGCTGGCTGGACGTCAGCGACGCGCACGGCGGCCTGGCGGTCACGATGCGCGACTTCGTCTGGACCTACCCCAAGGAGGCCGCCTGGCGGGACGGGGAGATCGTCTTCTCGATCTGGCCTGCCCGATCCGAACCCCTGCGCCTCCACCAGGGCATGGCCCGCACGGCCCGCTTCCTGCTCCACTTCCACGACGGGGACGGGGAGTCGAACCGGGTCCACGAGACGGCCTATGCGTTCAACGAACCCCTGCTCCCCTGGAACGGTTCGTGGTACCTGGAGAGCGGGGCCTTCGGAGACGTCCTGCCCCACCGCCCGGACCGATACCCCCGCCTGGAGCGCGCCCTGCGCGACCTGACCAACGACGCCCGCAACCGGCGCACCCTCGGCGCGCTCGATTTCGGGGACTCCGTGAACCCCGGCACAGGCTCCCAGGGCGGGTTCTCGACCAACAACGAGCACGACGTCTCCCACGGCCACCTCCTCCAGTTCCTCCGGGGCGGGGAGCGCATCCCTTTCCACCTGGCCGACGCGGGCGTCTGGCACACCATGGACGTGGACATCGTCCACCACACCACCCGGTCCCCCGTCGAACAGGGCGGCCAGCGCATCCACGGACACGGCCACCTCCAGTACGACGCAGAGGGCTACCCCAACGTCTCCGCCGTGCCGTCCCACATGTGGACCGAGGGGCTTCTGGAGTACCACTACCTGACCGGCCACCCAAGGGCGCGGGAGATCGCCCTCGGCATCGCCGACTGTCTCCTGAAGATGGTCGATCTGGGCTGGGCGCAGCCCCCCTACCACAGCGCGTGGCACAGCAGTCGGGACAGCGGCTGGCCCCTGATCGCCCTCTCGGCGGCCTACGAGGCCACCGGAGACGACCGCTATGGCCGGGCGATGCGCCGCATCTTCGAGGCCCTGGCTGCCGCGCAGGACCCGGAGGGCGGCTGGACCATGGAACTCGGATTTCACACCGGCCACTGCCCCTTCCAGATCGGCATCGGCCTGACCGGAGTCGGGCGCTACCACGAGGTCACGGGCCACGAGGAGGCCCGCGAGGTGCTCCTGAAGGGCCTGACCTTTCTGGCCGGGGACGGGATGCGCTTTCCGGACGGGGCGTGGGTGGGCGCCACAACGCCCGACTACCGGCTCACCTACCGGAGCGACACACCCCTGGAGCCGTTCGGCTACGCCTACCGCATCACCGGGGATCACCGGTTCATCGAGGCCGCCCTGAGGGGGTGGACGCAGTCCCTGGACCTGCGGGCCAGCCTCCGGTTCCTCTGGGCCGCGGACAGGGCCGGGCTGCTGAAGGATATTTAAGGAGTGTCATGAAAATCGTTGTCACAGGCGGGGCGGGATTCATCGGGTCTCACATCGCGGACGCCTGCATCGCGGCGGGCCACGAGGTCGTGATCCTGGACGACCTGTCGCGCGGCGACCGGCGCAACCTCCATCCGAAGGCCCGGTTCTACGAGATCGACATCAACGACCCGGACGTGAAGCAGATCTTCCAGGACGAGCGGCCCGACGTCCTGAACCACCACGCCGCGCAGATCAGCGTGTCCGACTCCGTCCGGGACCCGATGCGCGACGCCCAGGTCAACATCCTGGGGACCCTCAACCTCCTCGGGGCCGCCGCCGCCGCCGGGACGAGCAAGGTCATCTTCGCCTCGACGGGCGGGGCGATGTACGGGGAGATCGCGGACGCGCCGGCAGACGAGGAGAGCCCCCGGTTTCCGATCTCCCCCTACGCCGTGTCCAAGATCTCCGCGGAGTTCTATCTCGGCTACTACCGCCGTCAGCACGGCCTCCATTATACGACCCTCCGCTACGCCAACGTCTACGGTCCCCGGCAGAGCCCGCACGGGGAAGCCGGCGCCGTGGCCATCTTCTCCACGATGACCCTGTCCGGGAGAGCCCCCCGGCTCTTCGCGGCCCGGCAGGTGGGGGACGCCGGCGGCATCCGGGACTACGTCTACGTGGGCGACGTGGTGCGGGCGAACCTGATCGCCCTGGAGCAGGGGGACGACGACGTCTTCAACATCGCCACGGCCACCGAGACCGCGACCGCGGACCTCTACCGCATGGTGGCCCGGGCGGTCGAATTTCACGACCCGCCGGAGTTCGCTCCGCCCCGTCCCGGCGACCTCCTCCGGAGCGTCATCTCCTCCCGAAAAGCGGAACGTATCCTCGACTGGAGGCCGGAGACGAGCCTCCAGGAAGGTGTTCGGAAGACGGCGGAGTACTTCAGACAGCAGTCGGGGAAATGAGACCCCTCCTCTCAGGGAGGAGAAGACCAGATGCTCCCCCTTCCCTTCAGGGAAGGGGGGCTGTGAGGTTAGGTCATGTCACCCAAACATCAAGAATATCAGACCAAACTGCTGGAGATCGGCGAAGCGCTGGGTTACGAGAGCCGGCGGAGCTTCCGCAAGAGCGCCATGGGGGACGCGGTCTGGCTGGAGCGCACCAGCGCCAAGTACGCCCGCACGCTGCTCCCCGTCACCGCCTTCAAGCTCCTCTCCTTCGAGACCGGCAAGGAGATCCGGGAGGCCCTGATGACCCTCCAGGTGATCTCCCCGGCCCTCGGCGTGCTCGTGATCATCGAGGAGGAGTATGCCCGCCGGGCGCAGGAACTGAAGAAGTACGATGCGGAGACCTACCCCCAGCACATCCGCCGCCTGGCCGAGCGGATCAAGCGGGGCGTGGAGCTGACGTTTCGCGTGGAGGTCTGGGGCCAGAAGGACGTGGATCGGCTGCATCAGGAATACGTGGAAGAGATGCTTCCCCTGAAGCAACTGAAAGTGCGGAGACGAAGGAAGAAGGGTTAGGAGTCTATCATGTCATCTAAGGGGTTGTGAAGAAATAAGCGATTGATTTCGACAGGGCGCGGTTGTACCTTTGATGCGTGAACTTCAATATCTTGCGCAGAAAGTACACGGTCCTCAGGCCGGCGTTGACGGAGCGGTCGAGGCGGCTTTGGTCGGCGACCGA
>SICM01000201.1 GCA_009694805.1 Candidatus Latescibacterota bacterium | reverse complement strand
CTAACTGTCCCGCCCAGCAGCGATGCCAAACCAGTCGCAGTCGTTTGCCCAAACGAACTGATGAGGTAATCGCTATACAGGTCAAGAAGGTCTTTGTTGGTCATACCCCAAATTTAATCAATTCTCCCCGCGCTGCGTAAGGTGAGTTTCTTCAGTTTTTTCTGACCATGCCTCTGGCCATCGCCGTCCACCCCGACGACAACGCCGCCACGCTCATAGACCCCGTGAGCCCCTCGGAAGAGGCAGAGGTCCTGCTCGGCTCTACCCGGTCTCTGCTCCGGGCCTCTGCGCCCATCCCATCCGGGCATAAAATAGCCCTGCGGGACATCCCGCAGGGCCATCCGGTGATCAAGTTCGGCCAGAGGATCGGCTGCGCCACGGTCCCTATTCGTGCCGGCGATCACGTCCACGTTCATAACGTCGCCGGGTTCGCGTCCGGGAGGTAGGGGCGAGGCGGCGCCTCGCCCCTACGACATCTCCGGCACGGGCGCATAGACATTCTGTCCGTCCGTGCGGTCCCGGCCCCGCAGAAGATAGATCTGGTGGTTGCCCCGGGGCCTGTGGAGGACGCTCGCCGACATGTAGCGCATCGTGTACCCGCAGCGGCGCAGGTCGGATGTGTTCGGGCTGGAGCCGTGGATCGTCCAGACGTCGTGGAAATGGAACTCCCCCACCTCCAGCTCCAGGTCCACGGCCTTCGACTCGTCGATCAGATGTCCGGGGATCTTCTTGCTGAACACGCTCTCTTTCTGTCCCACGTCCTCATACTTCTCCATCGCCAGGGTCGCGGCCACCTGCCGGTGCGAGCCGGAGATCACCCGCATGCAGCCGTTCTCTGCGCACGACCGGTCCACCGCCAGCCAGAGCGTGATCACGTTCATCGGCTCCAGACGATTCCCCCAGTACGTGCCGTCCGTATGCCAGGGCACGACCCAGCCGTCCCCGCGCGGCTTGGCGATGAAGTGGCTCGACCAGAGCACGATGTCCGGCCCGGCGAATGCCTCGACCACATCCAGCACGCGAGGGTCAGCCAGGTAGCGGAACAGCCACGGGTCCTGAAAATGCGGCACGTCCATCCCTTCGGGACGCTTCCCCGGTGGCAGCGCGGCGATCATCCCGTCCACGCGCTCCCGCAGCGCGTCCATCTCTGCGCGCGTGAAGATACGTCCGAATTTCAGATACCCCTGCTCCCGGTAAAACGCCACCTGTTCCGGCGTGGCGTGGCGCACCGTCTCCCAGGAATCATTTCCCGAAGCCATACGAACTCCTTATCTTAAAATAAATCAACCACGCACCAAAGGAGAATCCCTTGGAAGGTATCGATCCCCACATGCTCTCTGGAAAAGTGGCCTGGGTCACCGCCTCCGCGCGGGGCCTGGGGCGGGCGATGGCGGAGCGCCTGGCCCGCTGCGGGGCCGCCGTGGCCATCCACAGCCGGTCCGACCGGACCGCCTCGGAGTTCGGCGAGGCCCCCTCCACGACCCACGTGGCCGAGGAGATCCGAAAGATAGGGACGCCCGTCACAATGGTGTTCGCCGACCTGTCGGACCCGGAGCAGGTGAAAGCGGCGGTCCGGAAGATCGAGGCCGACCTGGGACCCATCCATGTCCTGATTAACAACGCCGGCGGCGACATCGCCGCCGCAGGCGGAAAGCCTGAGAATAACGATGCCCTCGCCATCTCGGAAGAGGACTTCCAGTCCGTGCTCGACCGGAACCTGATGACCACCCTGCACTGCTGCCGCGCCGTCGTGCCCGGCATGATCTCCCGCCAGGGCGGAAGGGTGATCAACATCGGGTCCGTGTCGGGATTTCGAGGATCTCCAGAGCAGGTCACCTACGCCACCGCCAAGGCCGCGCAGGCGCACTACACCCGCTGCCTGGCCGCGCAGGTCCTGGAACACAACATCACCGTGAACATGGTCGCCCCCGGCGGGTCCGTCACCGGGCGCTTCATCGCCACCCGCCAGGCCCGTCAGGACTTTCTCGACGCGATGGACAGCCCGACCCTCCTGCGCTACGCCACGCCGGACGAGATCGCCTGCGCCGTGCAGTTCTTCGCGTCCCCCCTGGCCGGCTTCGTGAGCGGCCAGATCCTCCGCGTGGACGGCGGCGCGCAACTGTCACCGGCATAAAAGCATTCACCGCAGAGAACGCAGAGCGCGCAGAGAAAACCCAGGCAAAAAGCAGGCGCGCCGTCCCGGCTTCCAAGCAGGGAGTCCGTTCAGGCACGGTGGGGTACGAGCGCCGAAGGCGCGGGGGCCGACAGCGAAAGCTGTCGGAAGGGGTGGTAGGGTGAGGGGTCCTTCTTTGGGCGGAAGGGGCTCGGACTACCACGGGATCTGGATTACACCACTGGACAGAGTACGGCGCGCCAAAGCCTCCCCCGGCGTTTGAGGGGGCGTGCTTCTTTGGCCCCACCTTTCTTGCACGAGCAAGAAAGGTGGGAATGCCGCTACTCCCTTTCCCAGTAACCCGTCACCGGCGCCCTCCACGTATCCCCAACGCCGACATCATAAACGTAAAACGGCTTCCCCTCAAACGCCATCGCCTGCGCCGGATCGACCAGGGTCAGCTTCCCATTCTCAGCGGTCCTCAACCGGGGACCGGCCTGCCCCGGCGCGTGCGCCACCACCTTCCCATCGAACAGATGCGCCACCACCTCCGTCTTCAGCATCGGCGTGTCGGTCTGCAGAACCCCATTTTCCACCCCGGTCACCCGCCCCTCGCTCAGCAGAAAGCCCATCCCCTCCAGCCGGACCCGGTACCTCCCCTGCCCCACGGCCTCCACCCCGGCGACGGTGTAGGTCGCATTGCAGAGATAAGCCGGATGGCTGAAAATCATCGTGTGGCCGTTCAACGCGCCGTCCGTCGGCAGGGGTCCTGCTGAAGAGACCTCGACACTCCCTCCCCCCACGTCCACAGCCTCGACGCTCCCCTCCACCTCCCCGGCGCTGCGCAGAATCTGCTCACCCACCTTCAGAAGTGTCCCGTTCACAAGCTGCATCCTCCGCACCCCGCTCCCATCGCGTTCAATGAACGCCCACGCCCCTGCGAATTCCACAGGCAGACCGTCGACCTCCCCCGTGAACCCGCCCCCATCCGGCGCATTCAGGATGTAGTGCGTGACCTCCCCTGCTGTGACCTTCAGTCCCACTCGCCTTGCGGCGCCGTCCTCCACCCCTCCCGACCAGAGCGCCTCCACCCGGTCCAGAACCGGTTTCCCGCTGAACGGTTCCAGCACCGTCGCGAAACAGCTCGACGCCTCCGGTTCTCCTCCCCGTCGGACGATCAGGTACCGGTCCCACGGGCTCTGCCCCAGGTTACCGTTCCCTTCGCCCAGCCCGGTCAGGACCGTCGTCCCGGCCTCCCCCGGCACGTGCAGCCGCAGTCCCGCGCCGTCCTCCTCCGCCCGCCACGTGGCCCGCACACCTCCGTCCGCCCAGGCCCGCGCCACATCCTTGAGGAACCCGTATCCGGGCTGTTCGCCAAAAGCGACCTCCGGTCCGGCCAGCGTCCCCCCGGCCTGGGCCTCCATCGCACCCCCCCCCGGCAGATCCAGCTCGAACCGCTCGCCTCCATCTCCCCCCAGGCTATGGAAACTGTAGTCGTGCGTCTTTCCCCCTTTCACCCGGAATACATCCACGACATAGGCCCTGTCCTCGTCGATCGGAATCAGCGCCACGGCCCGGCGATACAGCCCCACACGCTCCGGATACGCCCGCTCCCCGGAGGCATCCGCCAGCCGGACCCACGGGCCGGGGACGAACAGGTTCAGGCTACCCGTGCTGAAGACCTGGTTCTCCCCGTCCACCATCACCGTGCAATGGCTCGCCGCGTGCGTCTCCCACCCCCCGATCTTGGGGGACACCCAGCTCGCCGGATACCCTACATCCGCCGAGAGATCATACCCGTGCGCGATCACGTTCACCGCCAGCCTGTCCTGATGCCCGTGCCCCCGGTTCCCCTTCCCGTAGTTCAACACGACATGCTTCCGGATCTCCGGGCTCTGCCCCGTGCGCAGGATGCAGAAATTCGAGTCGTGGAAGAGGACACTCTCCGTTTCTCCGCTTCTCCGTTTCTCCGCTTCGTGCCCTTCCCACGGCTCCGCGTGAAACAGCAGATACAGATCCCTGCCCTTCCGTCCCGCCTCTACATCCCCCCCCGTCCCCTCCACGATCCTCCTGGCGTAAACCTCACGCTGGTCCGGCATCCGAAGGTATCCGATCTCATCCACGACCGAGTAGGTCCCCCTCAGGACACGGTTCCGGCTCCCCCCCGTGTCCCCGATCTGAGGCAACCGGCCATCGCAGTCCATCAACTGCGAAAAGGTCATGATCTCCCGAAGCCGGAACCGGGGGTCCTCATAGAGATTGATCGGTTTCGAGAACGTTTCAAGGTCCGTGAACCCGTACACCCACTCCGCCGCCTCCGAGGCCATGTGCGCGTGTCCGGCGCAGTAGCCCGTCGAGTCGTACCACCACTTCCCATCCCGGAAGAAACTGTTCGTCATCACATTGTAGAGCGCCGTCCGGTCCTCCAGCGCCTGCCGGATCATGGGCCCGTTCTCCAGGCAGGCCCCCACCTGAACGAGCGCGTAGAGCGAAGAGGTCAGAAAGTCTCCACCCGCCAGCGGCAACGTCCGGTCCAGAAACTCAAAGATGTAAGCAAACAGGTTCCGGTCGATGTTGAACAGGACATCTCCGGGCGTGGTTCGACCGTCCTGGTCATAGTCCGCGCCGCCGCGCGCCTCGAAGAAACGCACGACCTCCTCATCTTCCCGCAGGGCGTCAAACACGAGATCATAGGCCAGCGTCACATTTTCAATGAACCCCTGCTCCCGGCCCGACGCCTCGCCCACGTACCCCCGGATCGGGTCCTTGCTCCGGTCATAGGCCTCCCACCCCTCCTTGATCCCCCGGAACCGCCCGTAGACCTCGGCCAGGCGATTCAGCAGGATGCCGACCTTATGCGCATAGCGCCGCTCCCCCGTCAGCGCATACGCCAGGGCCATCGCGAGCGCCGCGGGCCGTCCCTGATGTCCCTCCTTCGTCTGCGGCGCGTAGGGGGAGTAGAACAGCCGGTAAAGCAGGACATCCCGATATGCCCCCACGAAATAATAGGTCGTCCCCGCGTTCGGGAACCCCTCCGGCGCGACCCATCCGGGGCCTTCATCCACCATTTGCACCTTCTGTCCCGTCCCCGGGTTCACGACCTCGACCCCGTTGTGCCACCACTCTCCGCCCAGCGTACAGCGCCACTGGTAGGGATGGAGCAGGTCCGTCTCCAGGTTCGAACGGTTCCCGCCGTGGATCGGGCAGCCGTGGTACTGCGCCGGCGTCAGCGCGAGCGGGTTCTGCGTCGGGATCATGGCGTAGAACTCCTCGTCGCTCTTCTGGACCCAGAACGCCGCATCCCGCAGGATCTCCTCGAACATCTCCCGCGCCCAGGGGAGCCGCTCGATGTTCCGCTTCGCCCGCGCCAGGTCCTCCCGGTTGTAGATCCCCGCGAGCCCCCGCGTCTTGCCTTTCTGGATCACGCGCGCGTACAGGTCCGACGCCCTTCGGTGGCGGTCCGGCTCGAAATCCGGAAGCGGGTCTTTCAGATGCAGGTTCTCGTAAAAGGACTGCGTCATCGCCCTCTCCTCGCATGACGGTTTGCGAAACAGATCCAGATCCCGGACAACAGAGAGACACCCCGGCGGGGTGGAGCAGGGGCCGGGGGCGTCTCTTTATACGCAAAAATACGATCCCTTCGTACAAAAAACAAGGGCTGACCTTTCGGTCAGCCCTCTGAATTCTGAATGGGGTATGCCTTCCCTTTTTTTAATCCGCCATCATGAAGGCCAGTTCCCGCCTCACCTCCTCTCCGCTGTTCAGGTCCTTCACGGTCACGGTCAACACACCTTTGCCCAGCGTCAGTTCCTTCAGGTCCAGCTCCAGATACCGATACTCCGCCTCCTCCGTCCCGGCCTGCCCCTGGGAGACGGCCACCTCCGGCTTCTTCCCCACGAACGTGCGGGCGATCCTGGAGAAGATCCCCCCGGCCTCGCTGCGCACGGTATACTCCACCGTGTGGCTGGTCTGTCCCGAAACGTCCTGCTTGAGGTTGTAGACCTCGTAATACACGAAGATGCCCTGCCCCTTGCGGAACGTGCGCGTGGGAAGCGGGATCACCCGCATCCCGCGCTTGGTGAACCGGTCCCCCTCCTGACCCTCGCTCACCTGCCAGGCCAGTTCCAGCCCGCTCAGCCGAAGCCTCCCCCGGTCATAGTTGCCCACCTCCACGTCCTGACGGTAGACCCCCATCCGACCCGTCAGCCGGTCCCTGGCAGACACCTCCAGGCGATACTTGCCCGGCGGGACCTCCGCCTGGCCACGTCGGGGATGAATCCCCCCTGCTGCCGCGTCAGGTCCCCAGCGGCCAGGAACACCAGGTCCCTCTGCGTGCGGTAGGTCGCCCCGGTCCCCAGGTCCAGAAGCGCCACCTGCCGGTCCACCACCATCTGCGTCGAATCCTGCTCCGGGAAATAATACCCGGCGGCGTGGGGCATCCCGTAGTAGACCTCCACGGCGCTGCGCCCTTCCTCGCTCCCCCGGAAGTCGGCCAGGTCGTAGTAGAACCGCAGCGGAGGCGCGTCGTTGCGGGGCATGTAAGGGTCCACCGTCGCGGCCGCCGCCCGCTCGAACACCCGCTGCGGGGCATAAAAATTGAACTTGTTCATCCGGTTGATGGGGATGTGGGCGTCCAGGGGCGGAGGCGCATAGTCGAAGTTCCCGTTGCCGTTCTCGTCCGTGAAGGTGATCTCGATCCCCCCGCCCACCCGGGTGTAGACCCACGACTCCCACTTCACCATGGAGGCGTCCTCCTGCGCCGTCACCGGCAGGTAGTCCGACCGATACTGACCGTCCGGACCCGACCCGAACACCCGCGGCCCCGGGGAAAGCGGCCCCGTCTTCTGCGCCTTCTCCTGCTGCCTCCCCGGCGCGTCTGAGGTTGCGACGACAGAGATTTGCTCCTGATCCACGCGGGTGAGTTTGGAGGAGACGTATGAAGATTCGCTCTTCTCTTGCCCCTAGACCTCCCCTTGTGGCGCCTGGCGCTGGGTTGCCGAAGCCGCCATCTGGGCCTGGGCGTCCTTCAGGACCAGATCGGGGATATCCTCCTTGAACCTGGGGGCGTCCGACAGCGTCATCCGGAGGCTCCGCACCGGGAACACCGGACCGAAATAGGTCACGTTCGCCGCCGTCTCGCCAAAGATATCCCGCGCCATCTTCTCCTTGATCCGTTGCACCTCCAGGCTCTGACGAAGGTTGACCATGCTCGACCGGGACCGGTAGTCCGGCTCCCCGAACCGGATGTAGACCTCCCCCCGCCGGTCCCACGGCTGTGTCCCGGCGGAGAAGTTCTGCCGCGCGTACCAGACCCGCCGGTAGTGCTCTAAAAGCCGCTCGTTGACCTCGGTGAGCAGGTTCGGGTCCCGATGAGCCCAGAACCGCTTCAAAAATGCCTCCCGCTGCCCGCCCGATACCGCCTCGTACTCGGCCCTCTCCTCCGGGTAGGCCACCGGCCGGATATCCTCGTAGAACGCCCGCTCAGCCGGGTCGATCCCGTCCAGATACCGACTGAAGAACGTCAGCGCCCAGTCCAGACGCTTCATCTCCAGACACGCCTGCGCCAGGATCGGAAGGACATGAATCTCGTCGGGGTGCTGCTGAACATAGCCCATCAACAGACTCGTGATCTTCTCAAAATTCCGCGCCTTCAGATAGACCCTTCCAAGGCGCATGCGCGCCTCCGGGTCGTCGGACTTCAAAGACAGATATCGCGTGTACCACACGGTGGCGTTCTCATAGTCCTCCATCTGCACCTCATACCACTCCCCCATCAGCCGGTAGATCGGCGCGAATGTCGGATCCAGGGCGATCACCTTCTCCGCCTCCCGCCGTGCGTCGTACTCCTCCATCTTCAGCCGCGCCTCTGCGATGTGATACCGCGCCTCCACGTACCTGGGGTTCCACTTGAGGGCCTCCTGGAACCGGTCGATGGCCGCATACAGCCCCCGGGGCAGCTTCATGAGCACCAGCCCCAGGCCGTTGTACGCCTCCGTCTGTTTTCGATCCAGCCGGATAGCCTTCTGAAATGCCTTCCTGGCCCGGTCCACCTCTCCAGCCTCGAGGCAGGCATACCCCAGGTCGATGTAGGCCCTCGTCGATTTTGGGTTCAGCCTCGCCGCCTTCTCAAGTTCCACCACGGTCCCGGCCAGACCACCCTCTCTTTTAGACTGAAAGCTCGTGTTCTGCAGGACGCCACCCCATCCCTGCCCTGCCGACGGAGCGGAACTGACACCGATCATCAACGCTACCAGGAACGCCGTCCATCTCGCGCTCCAGAATGGAGGAACGGGGATAGAGGGTATCGTTTTGAATGGAGAGTCCATGGCTGTGGTCTCGCTGAAAGGATCTTTCCCTGCGCATGGATCAGCAATCCGGATTTCGGAGTTTGATGCGCTTGCTATGCTATCCTTGAACAAACCGCATACCAGATCCCTTTCCCTCAGAATAAAAAATCCACCTGAGCCCTCAGGTGGATGATGGACCAACGACTTATATCGATTTTAATCTTCAGAGGATCCATTCAGAGGCATAGACATACACCCACAAATGTATTGCCTGCAGGACATTCCGATTTCTTACTGACCCCGGAAGTCAGAGCAACTCTTTAGTTTTATAGAACCTTAATGGAAGTCTTTTTTTAGAGACATCCGTTTTGTCTGACCGGGTACAAAACCGGGTATTACCGGGTATTAGAGCGTGTTATGCACTTGAGAGTAAAGGAGCTGCCTTGACCAGCATGAGGATGGCGAACACCACAAAATAGAGACCGGCAACCGTTTCTGGCAATCGTTCATAGTCCTTGGCCAGACGCCGGAACCGAGCCGCCCAGGCAAA
>SICM01000200.1 GCA_009694805.1 Candidatus Latescibacterota bacterium | reverse complement strand
CGGTATCCTGCCGGTGTCTTCGTGACCGATGAGCAAATGGCCCGGATCAAACTGAAGCCTCATCTGTTTCGCGAGGACTGGAACTACACGATTCACCCTAATACTTGAAAATGGAATTAGTCAGTTACTCCGTCATAGGCCCTAAGGGTTCGGGTGCGGACCTGGTCAGGCCCATGCGATCCCCGTCAGGTTGAGCATACCCCAGCCTGGCGTCAGGAATGTTCTTTTTCTCTTGAATTCAATATACTGTCCATGTATATTTAATACAGGAAAGTGATCCTCAAGCCTGATGGGCCTTCCCGGCTTCGTTCAGAGACGGGTTCTCTGCATAGTATCTCTAACTGGCAGGATTTTGACGATTTTGGCTCAGGCAGGAGTGGGTTTGATGCGGGAGAGGATGGAAGGCGGCCCTGCGATTTGAAGGCCATCCCCGGCAAAGACCTTCCAATCGTCCGGGTCATAGGTGTAAACGGACGTGATCCCCGCGTGGAGGGCCGTGGCAGCGTGGCGTGCATCGTGAACGCGCCGCGCGGTCAGGTTATGTTTGGCCGCCAGATCGAGGGTGCGCAGGGCCACCTGAAGGCCGTCTTCCAGGACGCGAATGGCCGAGGGAGGCGCGACCAGGAGGTCTACGGCCTGCGCAGCTTCGGCAGGGGCGTGTGGAGGCTGGGCCTGCGCCCAGGTTAGGGCAGCATAGACTTCACTCAGGATGCCCGCTGTGGTGCAGGCATCCAGTTCGCCGCGGCGGGCCGCTTCGACCAGGGAACGGGCTTCGGCGTGACGAGGATCGCCGGTCAGGAGCGCGCCGATCAACACCCCTGCGTCAAGCAATACCCGTTCACCTGGCATAGATGCCCTCTTTCCATCCCTCGGGGATAGAGCCTTTCAGTTCGGGCAGAGGCTTGAGTGCTCCCAAAGATCGAATCTCCACGGCCTGGCCCTGCTCCAGGACAACGGTGATCGTCTCGTGATTTCGGGCGACCTCCCGAAGCAGGTCATCCAGAGCGCGGCCCTTGACATCCTCTACAGTCACAATTTTTTCAGGCATAGCGGCTTCACCTTCCTTTCGGATGAAGAAAGTTTACACAGTTTTGAGAGAAGAAACAAGCCCTGTTTTGCTTCCTCAATTTTCAGACAGCCGTGAGCCTGTCCAGGGATTCCATGACCAGAAGGCGAACAAAGCTCCTTCCTCTCCCTGTAACGTCGACGGAGTTGACCGTCGAGGCCGCGGTCGAGGCCTTCCTCAAGCGGGACCTCTCCCCCAACACCTTCCGGAGCTTCCGGTCGGACCTGGGGCGGTTCACCAGGGCCTTCCAGGGTAGGGTCATCTCCTCCCTCTCCCCTGAGGAGATCCGGGCCTACCTGGAGGACCTGACCACCCGCAAGGACACACCGGCCAGCCCGGAGACCTGCAACCGGCACTTCGGGACGCTCTCCAACCTCTTTTCGTGGCTCATCCGTCAGGGCGAGGTCGAGAAGAACCCCCTGGAACGGCTGGAGCGACGGCGCATCGGCGAGCGGCTTCCCCGGCCCATGACGCCAGAGCAGATCGAGACCTTCTTCGGAAGGATCACAGAGTTACGCGACCGGGCGCTGTTCTCCCTGCTCTACCGGTCCGGGTTGCGTGTGGGTGAGGCGCTCTCTCTGGACGTGGCCGACGTGAACCTGGAGGGAGGGACGTTCCGGGTGGTGGGCAAGGGGAATGCCGAGCGGGTGGGGTATCTGAGCGAGGAGACGAAACCCCTGCTGAGGCGTTACCTGAGGAGCCGGGGCAGTCCCCAGGCCGGGCCACTGTTTGAGAGTCGGGAAGGCCGGCTCAGCTACCCGATGTCCTACGTGCTATTCCGGAAGTATGCAGATGGGCTGAAACGGCCCGACGGAAAGCCCGTGACCATCCACCAGCTCCGGCACGCCTTCGGGACGGAGCGGGCGGGCTGGCTGGACGCCCTGGTCCTGCGGGACCTGATGGGGCATCGAAACATCCGTACGACCCTGCGGTATACCAGGGTGAATCCGGAGCGCACCCGGCAGGCCTTTGAAGAGTTTGACCGGCAGCATACCCGAAAACTCCCCCGGGGCCGGTGAATTTGAGCAGCAGAACAGGTTGATCCCCCTCTCCCCCATCACCCTCCTACTTCCCAGGGAGGTCTCCCGATGTCTCCAGAACCCATCTACCTGCGGTTCGAGAACATCTCTCCCCCGCACCGCAAGTTCTACGAGGTTGAGGTCGAGCTGTCCCTGTTCTACCCCAAGCGGCTGGTCCGGCGCTGGGGCCGCATCGGCTCCCGGAGGCCCAGGTTCAAGCGAATGGTGATCTCTGACCCCGGCGAGCTGGCCCGCCAGGTGGAGGTCATCTCCAGGCTCCGGCAACGACACGGGTATCAGGCGGTAGCGGAGGTCAGGCTACCCGCCATGAGAGCTTCGGCAGCGTAAGCACGTAGAAGGCTGCCCCCCCTTCCCAACCAACCGGATCATATTTCCCACCAGATCTTTCGCGCCGCCTCCAGAATGGCAAACACCCTGCCATCATCGCCGCCATCCTCGTGAGTGGTGCGACCTGAAAGGTTTTTGATCCATCTTTCTGGGATGCCCTCCCGGCCGTGAAGCGCCCCCATCGCGGCCCCGACGATCGCCGCGACCGTGTCGTTGTCCTTGGTGTCGTTGACCGCCCGCACGATCGCCTCCTCGGCGTCGTGGCCGTGCCGCATCAGGATATAGATCACGCAGGGGACGGTCTCCATCAGGAACGCCCCGGAATACCAGTGGTCGCAGGCCTCCTTTACGGACAGGCCCTGCTTATACGCCCATTCGACCTTTTCCTCCACAAACTGAGAGAGCGGTCCGCTAAAATCCGTGAAAGACCCGCCTCTCGGATGGTAGGACCTGCCCATTTCCAGCTCTCTGGCTATGCCCACATAGGTCTGTAACCACCAGTCCGGCGCTGGAGGCGTCCTCATTCCCAGCAGTTCCCAGAGCATGTGAATGAACGCCAGGCAGGCGGACAGGGAGGCGGAATCATTGTGGGTCATGGCGCAAAGGGCTGTGTCCACCCACAGGTCGGGCGTCCCGGAGCGCAGGTGCGGGATGAGGATGGGGGCTATCCGCATCAACGCGCCGTTGCTTGCCCTCTGAGGCCCGCACTGATCCCAGGGTTTCCCCGATTTGAAGTTTTCGATGAACGCCTTGACCGTGGAGCCTTTCCCATAGATGCGGTCCCGGCAGAACCGCTCAGCCAGATGCCCCGGGCGAAGCCCCCGGTCCACGTTGATCTGGTCCAGCGTCCAGAAGGCCAACTGGGTATCGTCGGAAGGGAACCCCATCAGCCTGGGATCGTGTCTGTTTCCGGTGTAGTCCCGGATTTCGCCGTGTCTGGAGAACCTTTCGTGCGGGCGACTGCCTTCAGTACTGTTGCCCAGACCGTCTCCGATGGCCAACCCGAGCATCATCCCCTCGATGCGGCTCCAGCTCAGGTCCGGAGGCAGAGGGGGCGGGTTCGTGTCAAAGAGGCTCCCCTTCCGAAGGTCGATCCCGCCGGTCTCAAACAGCCGGTTCAGCGTTTCCCGATTGGTATTCATAAAGCTCTTTTGAGGATCACCGGGGTGTTCCCGATCCTCCTGCTCGAAACCGATCTTCTGCCTGTGTCCGGACCGATAGTCTGACGTCCGGCGGGAAAGCGAAGCCCAGGAACTGGATGTCCCTCTGCCGCTCTTCTCAAACAACAGGGTCGCACTTGCAGAAATGCCCAGAGACCCTGCATCGCCGATGGCTGCAAGGTCGGCGCTCAGGAAGACGAACTGCCAGTCCTCCTTCTCTGTCTTCTCCTGGATCATCTTCTCGATCTGGTCCTTCCGGAACTCCTCGCTGGAATTCTCCTGTCCATCGGTGATCACGACCATCATCACTTTCGACGGGCGGCCCTCCTCCTTCAGGTCCGTGAGACTCTTCTCCAGGTCGTTGATCCCCCTGCCCATGGCGTCCAGCAGAGGCGTTGAAGCGCGGGGGACATAGGTCCTGCGTGTAAGCCCGGGGACCTCCCCGATCGACTTGAAACGATGGATGACCTCGTAGGGGTCCTGGGTGTCGAACTGCACGAGGGTGAGGGTCGCCGTTCCAGGCTGAGCCTTCTGCTCCTTCAGGAAGGCGTTGAATCCACCGATCGTGTCATCCCGAATGCTGTCCATAGACCCCGTCCTGTCGAGAATGACTGAGATATGCGTGTAGTCCTGTTTCATCGCGGACTCTCCTTTCTTAATTGAGGGAGACCTTCAGACCCCATGGCTGTCCATCCCGAAAAGAAATACATCTGGTGAATAGAGATTCTTTGACCCTTCTGTCAATCCACTTCTTCTTTTGGCAGGGAGATGATATTTCAGTTTCTTTCGGATTGCTTTTAAGGCCTGCCGGTTTCGATACACGGTGATGAATCCCCCATCGGGACCTGCCAGCAGGACCGTGCCCTCCAGTTTGGCATAACGGTCATCGTCCCGAAGGTGCTCGGGGATGTTCCGGCGCCCCAGGAAGTAGAATGTGGCTCCCGTCCGATGGATCTTTCGCCCGTGCCACTCGACAAAGGCGATGGTATCCCTGTTTACGTTCCGCTGAGCACACCGCAACCGAGCGTGAAGGGTTATCTTGTCCATACGAGTCACCTCGCGGGGCTCTGCCTATAAATGTCTAACCTCCCGATAGGTCCGCTCCAGCAGACCTCCGTCCTTCTCTCCAGATCTTTTCAATCCTTCAGGCTTCTGGAGAACAGTATGGATAGATGCAATCGGCGTGCCACTTCCCGATTGAGCATTCAAGATACTATTTTTTATTGGGATAGGATTTTCAGGCCAGTGGGCTCCAACCTGTTCATTTCAACCGGAATTGAAGCCGATTCAAGCGAGGTTTAAAGTGGGAGATCAGAAGGGGTTTCGAGGGTTTTCTGTGGGGGCTGATGGAGGGCAATCAGGGATTATTCTATTTTCTTCATAAACTGATGCACGGCCTGGGGCGAAACCCCCAGCAGGCGCGCAGCCTCGCTCCGGTTCCCCTGTGCCTTTTCCAAAGCGCGCAGGAACAGTTGCTTGCGGACTTTTTGGACAAAGTCCTCCAGGGAGAAACCATTGTTGGGCTCTGGGAGGGCGGCCAGGGGGTCGGCCTGGCGAATGGGATCAGAGATCAGGAGGTCGTCCGCCTCGAGGAGGGACTTTCTGCACAGTTGCGCGGACCGTTCAATTACACTCTTAAGCTCCCGGATGTTGCCAGGCCAGGTATGATTTTCCAGGCGCGTGATCGCACTTTGAGAAAATCGTTTGGGATATCTCAGGCTGGCGTTGAGGCGCTCCAGACAATGGTGGGTAATTTTAGGGATGTCGCTGCCACGCTCCCGAAGGGGAGGAAGCTCGATTACGCCCTGCCCCAGGCGGTAGTATAGATCATCCCGGAACTTTTTCTCCCGGACCATACCGATCAAATCCTGTTTAGTCGCCGCGATGATCCGAACCTCGACCCGATGGCCCTTTCCGGCTCCCAGAGGTTCCACCACGCCGTCTTCCAGTACACGAAGCAGTTTCGCCTGGGCAGAAGGCGGGAGTTCCCCCAGCTCATCCAGGAAAAGCGTCCCGCCGTCGGCTTGATCGAACTTGCCGAGCTGGTTCTGGACAGCCCCCGTGAAGGCCCCCTTCTTGTGTCCGAACAGAAGACTTTCAGCCAGTTCGTGGGGGATGGCGGCGCAGTTCAGTGGGACGAAGCTCTCCGAGGATCTGTCGCTGAGCTGGTGGGCCAGCTTCGCAAACAGTTCCTTCCCGGTCCCGGTCTCGCCCAGGATCAGGATCGGGAGAGACGACTCTGCCAGAAGCTCCGTGGTCTCTACCGCTTTCCAGAAGGCTGGATGGTCGCCGATGAGGCCAAGCTGGTTGACGACGTTTTGGACTGCGGGCCTGACAGCGATCTGGAAGGCGGCACGCCCGTAAAAGGAATGGGGCATCTCCAGTTCTGCCAGTTGGGGCCGGGGGCTCATGAGGGAGCCCATTATGTCAGATTCGCGCACCAGGTCTTCCCGAGATACAATCTCCTGACCAGCAGATGGAACCACGAGGGGAACTGCTTCAGCAAGGTCTGCCTCGGATACCAGGGGCCTGTTTTCGGTCGCAGACCCGGAAGGGGTCACCTGGAGAAGTCGGGCCGGGAGTTCTCTCGTGGCGACCAGCAGGACCCAGGAGGTGTGAGTCTGGGGAGTGCCTGAGGCGATGGACACGAAGAGGTCGACATCTGAAAGAGTCTTCAGGACTGGAAACAGGTGTGCTCTCAGCGCCTGGAGGATGTCCAGATGGTCCGATGAATCCTCCAGAGGGAGGTCGAGGATCTTGACTTCCGTTCCCGGGCATCGCCCCCGAATGGCGTCCCGGGTCTCCTCTGCCCTCCTGGCTTGATCGGATGTGGAGAGCAGCAAGACGCTGTCGAAGGGCCGTTCTGAGACCAGAGACAGGATAGGGCCGGACTGTTCTTCCTCACCGATCAGGCCCAGAGAGAAGGGATCGTATGGACCAAGAAAGGTCAGTAAGACCTTCTTCTTCCACCAGATCGTTCGCGCCTCATCCAGAATGTTAAATATCCGCCCGTCGTCCCGGTCGGTGGTGCGTCCTGAAAGGTTGGAGACCCATCTTTCTGGAATTTTACTCCGTCCGTGTAATGCCCCGACCGCTGCTCCGACGATCGCTCCCACTGTGTCATTGTCCTTGGTATCGTTGACCGCCCGCACAATCGCCTCCTCCGCATCATCCCCGTGTCGCATCAGGGTATAAATCACGCAGGGGACGGTTTCCAGCAGATAGGCCCCGGAATACCAGTGGTCACACGCCTCTCTGACTGAAAGGCCCCGGTCATAAGCCCATTGAACCTTCTCCTCCACAAACTGCCAGAGCGGCCCGCTATAATCCGTGAAAGATCCTCCACTCGGCTGATAGGCCCGGCCGGTTTCCAGATCCCTGGCTGTGGCCACATAGGTTTGAAGCCACCATTCCGGGGCGGGCGGGGTCTTCATTCCGAGCAGTTGCCAAAGAATTTTGACGAAGGCCAGGCATGCAGACAGAGAGGCGGAATCGTTGTGAGTTATGGCGCAGAGGGCGGTGTCCACCCACAGGTCAGGGGTTCCGGAGCGCAGGTGGGGGATGAGCATGGGGGCGATCCGCATCAGGGCGCCGTTGCCCGCCATTCGATACCCGGCCTGATACCAGGGCAATCCCAATTTGACGTTGTCGATGAAGGCTTTGACCGTCGCGCCGATGCCGAAGATGTGTTCCCGGCAGAACCGTGCGGCGACGTGCTCCGGGATGAGCCCCCTGTCGATGTTGATCTGGTCCAGCGTCCAGAAGGCGAGCTGGGTATCATCAGAGGGGAAACCCATAGGTCTGGGATCATATCTATTGGGGATATAGTCGAGAATTTCACCGTGTTGGGCCTTGCGAGCATGGGGCAGCATTCCATCTGTGGTGTTCCCAAGCGCATCTCCGATCGCCAGCCCAAGCATCATGCCCTCGATGCGGTCCCAGCTCAGATCCTGAGGAAGAGGGTCCGGGGGCGTGTCGAACAGGTCGCCCCTCCGGAGGTCGATCTGGGAAGTCTCAAACAGATGGTCCAGGGTCTTTCGGTTGACGCTCATGGCAGTGTCCCATCTGACGATTGGAGGAGTTTCTCAGCCAGTTCCACAATGCGATCGTGCATCACCAGGCGCTGCTTCCAAGCCTCCGGGATTCCGTCCTCTCCGTAACAAGCCCCGGCGATCTGTCCGCAGATCGCGCCGGTGGTGTCCGCGTCATCTCCCAGGTTGACGGCCTTCAAGATCGCGTCCCTGAAGCTGTCCGTGTGATAGAAGCACCAGAGCGCGGCCTCCAGGCTCTCGACCACATACCCGCTGCCCCGGATGTCGTGCTCGGACTTACTCCGGTAGGCCCCGCCGGCGATGGCCTGAATGCGGTTGGCCAGCGGGGGTTCCGGCCAGCCGGGAAAGGGATCGCCAAAAAGAATCTCTTCCTTCGGTTGCCCCGACAGGGCCTTGAAGAGCATCGACCCGAACAGCCGGCAGGCGTCGATGCACTCGGCGGCGCCGTGGGTCGTCCTGGAACTCTCCCCGGAGAACCGGACCACAGCACGATGGTCGGGAAAGAAGAACATCGGCACGGGAGCCAGTCGCATAAGGCAGCCGTTCCCTGCGGAATTCGGGTCCGTAGAACCGCTGAAGGGCTCGCCGGTCTTCCGGAACCGGGACAGAGCCGCGCGCGTGGCGTTGCCGATGTCGAAGCAGCGGCCGGTGCTGCTCAGGTAGCCCTCCTCCCACCATCGACAATAGCGGTCCATCTGATCGTGGGGATCAAAGCCTCGCTCAACCAAGCTGGTGGCGAGACAGAGGGCCATGCTGGTGTCGTCCGTCCACTGACCCGGCTCCAGGCTGAAGGGTCCTCCCCCCACCATATCGGTGACCGGCTCGAAGGAGCCCCGGGGCCGGAATTCCACGGTAGTGCCCACTGCGTCCCCGCAGGCCAGGCCCAGAAGGCAGCCCAGGAAATGGTCTTTTACTTTCATTAGAGCTACCCAGTTTTGTGGAATCTCCCTCGCCCGTGCTGTCTCTATAAATTTATGCCCCGACGTTCAGGAAAACGTCTTTCAACATAGGGTCTGGGTGGTCAAACTCCAGAATCGGGCCACCGCGTGCCAGTCCAGTCCTGGGATCGGTCAGGTCCAGGCCTCGATCTAGGTAAAACAACCGTTCTCGCTCCCCGGGTCCTCTAAGGAAAACAAACCGCGCGTGTAACCGATCTCGGTATCCTCGAAGATCAATCGAGGGGACGTACTCGGGAAAGTCCACGAAAACCTCCTCAAGTTTTTGACACTGTTCACTCACGATTACCAAAAATTGACGCAAGATATTGTTTTAGCTGATATAAATAGCAGTTTTGGATTATCGCAGGAACCGCCTCTTAGAGAGCCGTATTCGTTGGTGAAGCTGACGCCTATATTTCAGGCCCGAA
>SICM01000199.1 GCA_009694805.1 Candidatus Latescibacterota bacterium | reverse complement strand
ATCGCGCTCGGCCGCATCCTGGGCAGCCGGCCTTCCCTCAAATACTTCGAGGCCGGGATGGACCTGGGCCTGTCCCAGGACCCCTACGAGAGCTTCCGGCTGTTCCAGGGACGGATCAACGACGTCTATCTCAAGATGGTACGGGAGTTCGGTTTCGTGGCCGTGGACGCCACGCAGGCCAGCGAGGTTCAGCAGGAGCAGGTGCGGGGCATCATCGGGGAGCGGGTGGACCTGCCCGGTTTCCGGTGGCACACGAGGAGATAGGGAGGATGAAGCGATTTTACGGCAGGGGGCTGCCCAAAGTCGCCCCGAAGGACCTGATGGGCAAGCTCATCGTCCTGGAGGGGGCCGACGGTTCCGGACGCTCCACGCAGGCCGACCTTCTGACGGCCTGGCTGGAGCGCAAGGGCTATGCCACGGTCAACGTGGGTTTGAACCGCTCCACCCTGGTGAGCAGGGAACTCGGCGAGGCCAAGCAGGGCAACGTCCTGACGCGGACGACGCTGACGCTGTTCTACGCCACGGACTTCGCGGACCAACTTGAGAACCGGATCATCCCCGCGCTCAAGGCCGGGTTCGTGGTCCTGGCCGACCGCTACATCTACACCCTCATCGCCCGCGACATGGTCCGGGGGGGGAATCGCCCGTGGCTGGAATCCCTCTACGGAATCGCCATCGTGCCCGACATCGTCTTCTACCTCCAGGTGAGCCCGCGTCAGCTCATCGAGCGCAACTTTCAGAAGCACGCGTCCCTCGACCACTGGGAGTCCGGCATGGACCTGGGGCTGTCGCGAGACATGTTTCAGAGTTTCCTGAAGTATCAGGGGCTCATCCAGGCCGAGTTCGAGCGGATGCAGAAGGCCTATGGATTCGACATCATCAACGGCAACCGATCCATCCGAGCCATTGCGAAAGACCTCCAGGCCCGTGTGGAACCCATACTAGGAAGGAGCGCCGCATGAACGCTTCTGTTCAGATAGCATCGGGCAGAGCGCCCTCCACGCCCTCCCTGCGCGTTCGACACACCGCGACGGGGCGAAACGGCCGGGATGCGCGCAAGTCGATGGACATCGAACTCAACCGGCTCCGGTCGCTGTTCAGGGAGATCGTCGAGAACTACGCCACGAAGGTCGAGGGAGAGATCGCGCAGCTCCAGGAAGTGATGCAGGAGCACGGGGAGGAGAGAGGCCGGGAGGAGGCCATTCAGGCGATGCTGACCTCCATCCGGCAGCTCAAGGTGAAGCCGGAGAAGGGCCGCCTGAAAGACCTCAAGCGGATCCACGACCTGGTGCAGGAGATGCGGCGGCTGACGGAGGCGTGGTGAGACAACAGAAAAATGCAAAATGCAAAATACAAAATGCAAAATAAGGGTGTTTTTGTGCCTTTCATTTTGCACTTTGCACCTTGCACTTTGCACCTTGCACTTTCTCTTATATGAGGTTTTTTCTGTGGCCAAATCCTCCGATCTTGTTGTGGGCATCGACCTGGGCGGCACCAAGATCCTCGCTGCGGCGGTGGACGCGCAGGGAAAAATCCTCGGCAGGGCCAAGCGTTCGACGGACTCGGAGGACGGCCCCCCGGCGGTCCTGAACCGCATGGCCGACTGTGCCCGCGAGGCCGTGGCCCGGGCGGACCGCTCCTTATCGGACGTTCGCGCGGTCGGCATCGGAGCGCCGGGGCCGCTCGACTCGGACAAGGGCATCGTCATCTTCGCCCCGAACCTCAGCGGGTGGAAGAACGTCCCGGTCAGGGCCGCCCTGGAGAAGACCCTCCGGAAGCCCGTCTTCCTGGAGAACGACGTGAACGTCGGGACCCTCGGCGAGCACGTCCTCGGGGCCGGGAAGGGCATCCGGGACCTCGTCGGCATCTTCGTCGGCACGGGCATCGGCGGGGGCGTCATCCTCAACGGCCAGCTCCACCGGGGGCTCAACGGGACCGCCGGTGAGATCGGCCACATGATCATCCAGATCGGCGGCCCGAGGTGCGGATGCGGCAACCGGGGCTGCCTGGAGGCCCTCGCCAGCCGGACGGCCATCGCGCGGGACATCGCCGCCGCCATCCGGAACGGGAAAAAATCGAAACTCGGAGGAAAAGACCTCGACCCCTCCGACCTGAAGAGCAGCGACATAGCGAAGGCCCTGGAAGAGGGCGACCGGGTCGCCGTCAAGGTCATCCAGCGCGCGGCCAAGGCCATCGGCATCGGCATCGTCAACATCATCCACGTCCTCAACCCGGAGATGATCGTGCTGGGCGGAGGGGCGATGGCGTTCGGCGACCACATCCTGCCCGTCGTCCGAAAGACCGTGGAGAAGCGCGTCCTCCCCCTGGCCGGGGATCACATCCAGATCGTCCCCGCGAAACTCGCCGACGACTCGGGCGTCCTCGGCGCAGCCGTGCTGGCCAGGCAACGGATGAAGTAGGGGCGCGGCATGCCGCGCCCCTACTTTTTCACCCCCCGACCCTCCCCCCCCGCCCCCAGCATCTCCCGCATCTCCCGCGCCTGCGGGGCATCCGGGAACGTCTCCACATATCGCCGGGCCCACCGCACAGCCTCCTCCTCCCTCCCCATCCGGGAATAGAGCACGCAGAGATTGAACAGCGCCCGCTCGTCTTTCGGATCGCTCTCCACCAGCCGTTCGCACGTCCGGGCGGCGTTCTCCAGATCCCCCTTCAGAAAATAGAGCGACGACAGGTTGTTGAGCACGTTCCCGTTCCCGGGGTCCGTCCCGAGGACCTCCTCCAGCAGACGGATCGCGTCCTCAAGACGCCCCCGGTCCTTGTAGAGGACGGCCAGGGCGTTTTTGGCCGGGCCGTTGGTCGGGTCCGCCCGCAGGACGCCGTTCAGCTCCCGCTCCCCCTCGTCCAGCCGGCCCGCACGATACAGCGCGATGCCCAGGTTGACCCTCGCCTCTGCATAATCGGGCTTCAGGGCGATCGCCTGGCGAAAGGCGTCGATACCCCGGTCGGTCTGCCCGTGATCCTGGTAGAACAGGCCCATCTTGGCGAAAGGCACGGGGTCCCCGGGGTCCAGCCCGGCGGCCGCCTCGAACGCCGCGACCCCCTCCTCCATCCTCCCGGCGGCGTAGAGGAGCAGACCCAGTCCCGTGCGGGCGGAGGCGTCCCGGGGATCGGCGGCGATGGCCGCCCGGTATTCCCCCTCGCTCTCGGCCAGGCGGCCGTCCCGATGGTAGAGCGCCGCCAGATGCACCCTGGCCTCGGCGAAACCGGGATCGCGCGCCAGGACCTCTTTCAGGAACGGCGCCAGCACCTCCCGCCCCCCCGTCTCATCCGTCAGCCGCACAACGTTGGAGAGGTACCGGGGGTGTCTGGGATGGGCTTCCAGGGACGCCTTCGCCGCCTCCAGCGCCTCCCCCTTCCGCCCCATCCGTTCAGTGATGCCGCGCAGCTCGTCGTAGCCCGAACCCCGGGCGTGGACCGACAGCCGCGACCCGTCCTTCAGCACAGCCGAAAAACGGGCCAGCGCCCGCTCCGAGTCCGCATTGACCCAGAGCCACGGGACGAGGTGAAAGAACCCCACCACCCCCACCACCCACGCCAGGCGGCGCTGCGTCCCCGGCTCCGCGCACCGCGTCAGCAGATACCCCGCCAGCAGGGCGACCGGAACACCTGCCGGACTCGACAGGTCCCAGTCCCGGAAGGCCCCGATCTCCGGATTGAACGCGACCGTGAACAGGCCGTAAAAAAACGTCGCGGCGCCGAGCAGGAGGAGCGGCGGGTTCCGGGCGATGCGGTCCCTCACGGTCAGCCCGATGGCCCCGATCAGCAACAGCCCCATCGGGGCGACCAGCAGGTGCAGGCTGGCCACATCCGCCAGGTGGACGGGCGACAGCAGCGTGTGGGGCCGGAGAAAGGGGTCCGGGCCCAGGAGCGGGACCGCGTGCGACTCCGTCCCGAGACGCCGAACCTGGGCGCTCAGGTCGAACCCGATCCACCAGAACAGAGTCACGATCAGCGCGGGCGGGATCGCCAGCTTCAACCCGAACCCGGCCCTGGAGGGATGGCGTCGCCATTCGATGAAATACAGCAGCATCAGAGAGGGCAGGAGCACGACGGCGGAGAAGTGCAGCGCGAAGGCCACGCCCCAGGCCAGGGCCGGCCAGGCCAGGGCGCCCCGGCCATCCAGAGTGCGCCACGCGGCATACAAAAAAATCAGAACCGCCACGGTCAGGGGCGCGTAGTGCTCCGCGTACCCGCAGAACAGCTCCATCGTCCCCACCGTCAGCAGGGACAGCCGCAGGATCGTCCGCTCCCGCCGGTCCCGCCCCACCACATCCGCAACCCGCAGCGCGAAGAAGACGTAGAGCGCGCCGCAGACCCAGCTCAGGACCTGATAGACCCGGAGGGCCTCCTCCCACCCGCCCTCCCCCATCAACCCGTAGAGGGACCGGACCAGGGCAATCGTCAGAGGCTCGCTGGCGAGCCGTCCCAGCGGCCCGGTCAGCTCCCGCACCCAGAGCGGGCCGTCCCCCAGCGTCTGCACGCGGACGCGGAGGAGATAGAAAGGGACGAGAGACAGGAGCCCGATCAGAGCATAGCGCAGGTACGGGCTACGCCCCACCGCCGGGACCCGCATCCCGGAGAGCATCCGAACGCCCCGCTCCGAGACCGCCGGCAGCAGGAGGACCAGGGCCAGCGCCGCTGCCCCGCACGAGGCCCAGGCCGGGAAGAACGCCAGGGCGTGGACGCCCCACCCCGCCGGGACCCGCCAGAAGGCGAAGACCAGGTGGAGCAGGACGACGATCACCGCGCCGCCGGTGACGATCTGAATGAGACGTTTTTCGGGATTCATAAACACAGGTGTCGGGTGTCGGGAAAAGCAAAAGCAGGTGTCAGGTGTCAGGTGTCAGGTGTCGGGTGTCGGGTGTCGGGTGTCGGGAAAAGCAAAGATCATCTTTGTTTTTACCTGATACCCGAAACCCGATACCCGATACCGCTCTTGTCTTTTTCCTATTTCCTGAACGGACTCGCCACGGCCGCGACGAACACCTCGACCGCCCCGGCGTCCAGGAGGACCCCGGCGCAGGCGTCCAGCGTGGCCCCCGTGGTGAACACGTCGTCCACGAGCAGGAGGCGCAGCCCCGCCACCCGTTCCGGTCGCCGGACAATGAAGGCCCCGGAGACGTTCTGGGCCCGCTCCTTCCCCGACAGCTCGGTCTGCGTCCGGGTCGCCCGCGTCCGGGCCAGCGCCCGCGCCTCCACCGGCCTGCCCAGCGCCTCCCCGACCCCCCTGGCGATCAGATCGCTCTGGTTGTAGCCCCGCTCCCGCACGCGGCTCCGGTGCAGCGGGACAGGCAGGACCCGGTCCACCCCGGACATCCGGGGGTCCGCCTTCACCGCCTCGCCCAGCATCCGGCCGAACCGGACCCCCACGCTGGTCTTCTCCCGGTATTTCAGGAGATGGATCAGCGCCTGCGCCCCCTCGTCGAACGAGGCCAGGACGCACGCCCCGCTGAACCGGTAGTCCCTGCCCGCACAGTTGGGACACCTGTCATCCCCCGTGGAGGGCGCGCCGCACCGGGGGCATTGCGGGCCGGAGAGGAGGGCCACCTTCGCCCAGCACGCCTCGCAGACGATCCGTTCCCCGTCGCTCAGACCCTCGCGACAGAGGGAGCAGAAGGGCGGGAAGACGAAGTCCAGGAGCGCCGAGCCGAGTGTTTTTAGAACAGCGTAAGATTTTACAAGCATACGGGGGCAAATAGGGGTTGTCGAAAATGACCTTTCAGGTTATATTGAAAATTATCCTCAATCCTCTCGTATCTCGTATCTCGTGAGGTTTTTGCGAGATACGCTTCACGAAATATGCTTCACGCCTTTATGCGCTGGAAAACCTGGATCGGCCTTCTCGTAAGCGCCGTCTTTCTCTATCTGTCGTTCCGCAAGGTCGACCTGGCCGAAATGAAGTCCGCGCTGAGCCAGGCCCACTACATCTACGTCCTCCCCTCCATCGTATTCCTTCTCATCGGGTTCTGGATCAGGGCCTTGCGCTGGAAGATCCTGTTGCAGCCGGTCAAGGAGATCGGGACCCACACCCTGTTCTCCGCGACCATGATCGGATTCATGGCCAACAATGTCCTCCCCGCCCGCCTCGGAGAGTTCGTCCGGGCGGATGCCATCGGGCGACAGGCCACCATCAGCCGGAGCGCGGCCTTCGCCACCATCGTCGTCGAACGCCTGTTCGACGGCCTGACCCTCCTCCTCTTCCTGGTCGTGACCCTGGCCTTCTCCTCATTCCCCGACTGGGTCCGGGAGGCCGGGATCGGCGCGCTGGGGGTCTACGGGATCGGCATCGCCTTCATCTACCTGCTCCACGCGCGGATGGAGACGGCGATCCGGGTGCTGCAAGTTCTCTTCCGGCCCCTGCCGGACCGGGTGTCCGAGAAGCTCATCCGCCAGACGAAACTGTTCGGGTCCGGGTTGCACGTGCTCTCTCAGGTCCGTCACCTGGTTTTGATCTCCCTTTTCTCCATCATCCTCTGGGTCGTGAACGTCGCCTCCCTCCAGTGCATCCTGGATGCGTTCGACCTCAACCTGCCCTGGTACGCGGCCTTCATGGTCGAGGTCATCCTGTCCATGGGCGTGATCCTGCCGTCTTCGCCGGGCTTCGTGGGGGTCTTCCAGGGGTTCTGCATCCTGGCCCTGGCCCTGTTCGGGGTCTCTCAGAGCGTGGCGCTGGGGTTCTCCGTTGTCCTCCACGTCTCCGGCTACATCCCGGTCACGGCCATCGGCCTGTTCTATTTCTGGAGAGCGCACCTCTCTTTCAAGGAAATTCACGCCTTGCCGAAGGAAGCCTCATGAACACGCCCGACAGCCCTCGCGAAACCAACCCCCTGTTGCAGGGGGAGGCCATCCAGCCCCACCCCATCCGGCCCGCCCAGACCGTGGCCGACCTGGTGGATGACACCTTCCTGGCTTACAACGCCGGACGCCTGCGGGAGGTCTGCCACCTCTTCGCCAACAAGATGCTCGACGAAGACGTCACGGTGGGCATCAGCCTGACCGGGGCCCTCACCCCCGCCGGCCTCGGCATGAGCTGCCTGATCCCCCTCGTCGAATCGGGCATGGTTGACTGGATCGTCAGCACCGGCGCGAACCTCTACCACGACACGCACTTCGGCATCGGGCTGTCCATGCACCGGGGCAGCCCCTTCATAGATGACACGCTGCTGCGCCGGGAGGGGGTCGTCCGCATCTACGACATCCTGTTCGACTACCGCGTCCTGCTGTCCACCGACGCCTTCTTCCGGGAGATCATCTCCGCCCCGGAGTTCCAGAAGACGATGGGCACCGCCGAGTTCCACCACCTGGCCGGCCGCTACGTGGCCGAAAGGGAGCGGGCCCTCGGCCTGTCGAATCAAAGCTTTCTGGCCGCCACGCACCGGTGCGGCGTCCCCGTCTACACCTCCAGCCCCGGCGACTCCTCCATCGGCATGAACGTCGCGGCCAAGGCCCTGGAGGGCAACCGCCTCCAGCTCGACCCCTCCGTGGACGTCAACGAGACCGCGGCCATCGTCCTGGGGGCCAAGCAGTCCGGCGGCAAGAGCGCCGTGTTCATCGTCGGCGGCGGATCCCCCAAGAACTTCCTCCTCCAGACCGAGCCCCACCTTCAGGAGGTCCTGGGCATCCCGGAGGCCGGCCACGACTACTTCGTCCAGATCACCGACGCCCGGCCCGACACCGGCGGCCTGTCCGGGGCCACCCCCGGCGAGGCCGTGAGCTGGGGCAAGGTCGATCCCTCGTCCCTGCCCGACACGGTCGTCTGCTACTGTGACTCCACCATCGCCCTGCCCATCCTCACCACCTACGCCCTGACCCGCCGGGGGGCCCGTCCCCTCAAGCGGCTCTACGACCGGCGCGAGGCCCTGGTGGAGACCATGAAAGAGGAGTTTAAAAAGAACGTGAAACGTGAAAACCCGTGAAGCGTATCTCGTGAAGCGTGAAGCGCGAAAAACGCGTGAAGCGTATCTCGTGAAGCGTGAAGCGTAGAAGGTTTTACGAGATACGAGATACGAGATACGTTTTTTCACGTCTGCCTCTCCATCTCCTCCAATCTCTTAAACGTCTCCGTGATGTACTGCACCATCCGCGCCACGCCCTCCTCCAGCGCCTTTTCGCCCTTCTCCTTCGTCGCGCGGGTGGCCCTCCCCCAGACCCCTGTGGGCGACACCTTCCGCACGCCCACGTAGTCCAGGAACTCCCTCCCCTCCACCGGCACACAATCCACCCGCTCCTCCTTGACCAGATGGGGCGCCACGGCCATCAGCCTCGAACACTCCGACTCCCCGGCGTGCAGCTCCTCCTGCTGCCCCGTCCCGCTGGCCAGCGCCCCGGCGGCCGCGAAGATGACCTTCATGTCCCGGTGGTTCAGGTTGATCTCCCGCACCGCGGGCTTCAAAATCCAGTTCCCCCCGTGCCCGTTCACCACCACGATCTTTTTGATCCCGTGATGCCGCAAAGACATGCAGATGTCCTCCAGCACCGCCGCCAGCGTGGCCGGCCGGACCCAGACCGTCCCGACGAAGTCCTGGTGCTCCTGGGAGTTGCTGAACGGCAGGACCGGCAGCAGGTAGGCGTTCGGAAGCCGCTCCGCGATGCGCCGGGCCACATCCTGCGCCAGGATGAAGTCCGTGCCCATCGGCATGTGCAGGCTGTGCTGCTCCAGCGCCCCGACCGGCAGCACGGCCACGTCCGGCCTCGCGTCCTCGATCTCCTTGAAGGTATTTTCCCACGTCACCATGACGGCTCCTTTATCCAGGGATCTCGCTTCGTATATCGGCCCTCTCCCCGTCAGGCTTCGCCTGCCACCCCTCTCCCATAAATGGGAGAGGGGCCGGGGGTGAGGGCTCTTACCCTTCACGACGCCCCCAAATATAATGCGGACAACCACCCCGGCGCAATGACACTGTTCACTCACGATCACCGTTATGCTGCCTTCTTCAAGCTTGATGGCTTTTCAAGGAGACCCGACAACTCGTTGATTTTCTGTTGATACAAAGGGTGTTTCAGCATGCGGGCATACAGGTCCAGTTCCAGGGCTTTTTCAAGG
>SICM01000198.1 GCA_009694805.1 Candidatus Latescibacterota bacterium | reverse complement strand
GGGACATTCGAAAAGAGCGGGCGTTGGACTCCACTATGATGGGCCTGCTGGGGGGGCGGACCGTCACACTCTTCTTAGCCGTGCAACGATGGGGACCTTGGCAAAGACAAATCCTCATCACAGCAATTTTCTAACCGGACAATACTGTGAAGAAGGATATCACGCAAAGCATCTGCATCCTCTGGGCCTATCCCCAGCAAGGCAGCAAACAACCTGGCCTTATGTCTGCCAATTCGATGCGCCGGGTTCAGAATGATACGTCAGCGGCGCTTATCTGTCAAGAAAGACCTACCCTGCCTTCACACGAAGTTTTAACCAGATCCCATACGTCATAATCAGGATCGCAACGCCGGAAAATTGCATCATACTCCTGTGAATGGTCGTCTGATCCTTCAAAAAAGCGTAGGCGTCGGTGAAGCCGAAGACAAAGAGGATGCCGCCCAGACAGGCCAGGAATGCCGCCAGCAACGCCCGGCCTGTCGTATCCCTGAACATGGCCCTGCCCGTCCAGATCGCACAGGCAAAGACACAGATCCACAAAATGCCGCTGGTGGGACCCATCATCACCGTATTCCAGAACAGCCCGGGGGCGTCCGGATGCCAGCCCAGTCTGTTCTGGCCGGGGGATACCCCCAGAGCATGAACGTATTTAAAGACCAGCCAGGGCGCGAGCGTGGCAGATCCGATCAAAAATCGGCCCACGTTCTGCCCTTTGGCCCGGAGCGCCCTCCCCCCCTGCAGCAGCCCTGCGGCGATCAGGAGGGCCGGAAAATACAGGGCGAGGCCGTCATTCTTGCTCCAGGCCGTCCCCGCAGCCATGACCCCCCCCAGCAACCACTCGCCCCGCAACAGGGCGGCCAGCGCCGCCACGGCAAAGGCCTCCACCGCGATGTCACTGTATCCGGCTGCGGCGTGCCATACGTGCAGCGGCACGGCGGACACCGTGAAGGCCGCTCCTGCGGCCAGCCAGCGGATGTTTGAAAATCGCCAGACGGCCAGCCAGACCGCGCCCACAAGGACGACAAAAAAAAGGAGCCCGTCCGCCCGCGAGAGGACTTCGTTCCATTCCCCGCTCAACCGCGCGGTGATCACGCGCCATAAGGTCGTCTGGAGCGGATAATGCTCGCTCCCGACATGTCCCGCCATAAAAAAAGGGGACGCGCGGTCCAGCGACCAGTTGACCCCTCCAAACAGCGACCTTGCCCGGCCCGACCAGTGCGTCAGGGCATCGTCAAAATACGTGTGGGTGCGGGTGAGTTGCCACAGCGTGAAGAGGACCTTTTCCCCGACCGTGATCAGCAGGGCCACTTCATACCATTGGGGCCGTGCGATGGAGACCCTGGGAAACTTCAACTGACCTCGATGCAGCGCCACCGCGATCCCTCCCCCCGCCAGAGCCAGCACGACAAGACCGGAGACAGTCAGGGAGACGCCCAGAAACATCAGGGTCGCGACAGAAAGGGTCTCTGCATACACGCCCAATAAAACAGATAGAGACAGCGTCTCTGCCCAGGTGCGCTCGTGGCGGCAGAAGCTCAACAGGGCCCAGCCTGCAACGGCATTGAAGGCGATGTGCCCGCAGACCACCAGAAGAGCGATCACGGTGGGTCCTTTTGGATAAGGCAATAGTCCGCATACTGCCAGAGGACCTGACGGTCTTTCGGGGTCTGTGTGAGGAGATAGGGTGCGGGGAGATCAGACCCCGGAGGGGCGTAAGGGTGCTCCGCCAGACGATATTTGATGAAGCTGCCGTAAACCCCCTGGAAGGGCTCGTGGCGCCACGTTGCCCTGCCGATGATCTCCGAGGCCCGATCCGAGAATTTTTTGACATTCATGAGAGGAGGCATTTCCAGGTGGTGACTTTCAACTTCGTAAACAGCGACGGCACGATCATAAACAGCGCGCAGGTCCATCACCCCCCAGGAAAACAGAAATCCCAGGATCAGGGATAGGACAATCGGTTTTTTTCTGAACCCTGCAAAAAACAGGGTGGATACCCCCAGGATGAGCAACAGAATGACGTTCCACGACCGGGAAAACAGGAGGCGTCCTGTCAGGACATTGACCGTGCTCGGCGTGATCCACTCCGGCTCCCAGAACATGTCGAGTTCATCCAGGAAGGTGGGTTCTTTGACACGCCCACGAACCCCCGTCACGTTGACTGCCACCGCCTGGATCTGACCCTTCCAGTCCGGATGCTGGCGCATGTCGTAACAGTGCCTGCCCGCCCGCCCAACCCGCCGCATGCCGATCTGTTGACCGTCTGCCTTGATCCATCCGACGATAAACCATACGCCATCCATCTCATCGGGCAGTTCCAGTTCAATCGCGCGGTTCGACGCCAAAAAATGTTTGCCCAGGACATTTGACACCTTGACGCTCTGGGCGGACGCGGCGGCCGTGAGACACAGAACAGCCGTTACGAAAATGGGGATGGACAGGAACCGCTTCATGGCCTTACCCAAACAAAAACCGCACCTGTTCAGATGCGGGACACCGCAACAGATCCCCCGTCGATGCGGCCTCAGACTGTGTGCTCCTTCACCAGGCACCCGTCCGGCGTCAGCGTGACGAAGTTGAAGTGCGCCGGCCCGCCGGCCTCGAACCCGGGCCGCTCGTCGCTCGGCCACGCGGTGAACTGGCAGAACGTGCTCCCCACGCTCGAATACAGGACCCCATCCCGGAACACCTGCATCCCGCGATGCACGTGCCCGAAGAACACCCCCTGAAGCCGCCCCCGCGCGGAGACCAGGACCTGGTGAAGATCCCCGCCATTCAGCAGCAGCATCCCCTCATCCAGCCACGGCGCCCCGAGCGTCACCGGCGGGAAGTGGAGGAAGACCGTCAGCGGAAGCTCCCCCTCCTCGACCTCCCGCCTCAGGACCTGGAGTTGCGCCTCCGGCAGAAACCCGTGCGGGTCGATGGAATCCGGGCCCCGTGCGTCCAGGACGATCATCCGGTGGCCGCGCAGACCGAACCGGTACGCCAGGACATCTTCCCCCTCCACCAGGTCCACCTTGGGCCCCATCCGGAGGAACGCCCGGATGTCCCGCGACCGGTCGTGGTTCCCCGTCACGTAGTAGACCGACTCGAACAGCCGGTCCATGGCGCCGGCCGCCAGCCGGTACGCCTCCGGGTCCGGCTGCGCTGCCACGTCCCCGGTGTGGATCACGAAGTCCGGTTTCACCGGCAGCGCGTTGATCCGCGCCACGACCCGCTCCAGGGGCGGCAGCGTCTGGGTGCCGTAGAGGGCGTAATCCGCTGTCGGGCCGATGTGCGTGTCGCTGATATGGACGAAGTGAACCATCAGATGCTCATCCTCAGGACCGGATTCTTGAAGCCCGGGCGGAGGACCTCCCCGAGCTTGTTCCGCGTGCCCGGCTGCATGAAGTGGATCACGAAGGCCCGGCGCTGCCGGTCCGTGGTGTTCGGCGGGGTGTGGTGGAGCGTCTGGCAGTGGTGGAACAGGCAGCCGCCCGCCGGCAGCTCCACGACTGCGGCCTTCTCCCCGTCCACCTGGTCCCCGGCGTCCAGCAGGGCCGTGGTGTTCTGGCTCCGCTCGTGCCAGAGGGGTTTGAGATGGCTGCCCGGGATGAACTGCATGGCCCCGTTGGACCTGTCCACATCGTCCAGCGTGATCCAGCAGGACACGAGCGTGGCGGGCCGGCACCTCCAGTAGGCGTTGTCCTGATGCCAGAACACGGGGCCGCCCGTGCGCGCGGGCTTGAAGAGCGCCTGGTCGTGAAACAGCATCAGGTTGGGGCCGATCAGGTCCTGCACGAGGTCCAGGATGCGCTCGTGGTAGAGCAGCCGCCGAAAATGGAGATTCCGCTCGCACATCTGCATGATCTGAAGCATCTGCATGGGGGCCGCCCGCTTCCCCTCTGCGTCCACCTGATCCCCGGCGGACAGATTCCGCAGACTGTTTGTCTGCCACGCCTCCTCGAACACCGCGTCGTACGCCCCGCGCAGAAGCGCGATCTCCTCATCCTCCAGGACCTTGCCATACGAGAGATAGCCGTTTGCCCAGAAGAAGTCGATCTGTTCCTGTGTCAGCCCCATGAGATGTTCTCCCTTGACCATGCGCCCTGTGTCTGGAACCCTCCTGCCAACAATGTAGGACGGGACCGTTCGGACGTCAAGCGGATTTCGTCCGCTCACCCCCGGCCTCCGCGGCCTCCATGAGGTGCCTGTGCAACTCCAGGATACTGTAGCGCGACTGGCCCATCTTCCCCGCCTTGTCCGTGATCGAGAGATCGATGTCCGCGCTGATGAAGTCCTCCTGGTGTCGCCGGCTCCGCACGACGATCTCCCCGAATGGATCTACGATGTAGCTGTCCCCGTAACCCACCCCGTCGTAGTTCTGGAACCCCTTCTCCCTGCCGAACACCACGTTGTTCCCACGCAGGAAATAGACCCGGTTCTCCACGGCCCGCGCCGTGTGATCCGCCCGCACCATCTGGAAATGCCGGATCAATCCCTCCTTCGCGATGTAGTTGAAGTGCGGCGAGAAGATCACCTTCGCCCCCTTGAGCGCCAGGATGCGCGCGGGTTCGATGTACCCCCCGTCCGTACAGATCACGATCCCAAAGGTCAACCCGTCCCGTTCGAACACCGGGAACGTCCGGCCCTGCTTGTGGAACCGCATGTACGCGAAACACTTGCTGTACGTCCCCAGCAATGCCCCCCGGCGCGCCACCAGCGCCGTGTTGTACAGATCGTCCCCCCGCGCCTCGTTGAACCCCACGATCAGCGTGGGATCGAACCCCCGGGTCCGCTCCAGCACCGCGCGCATCCGGGGGGAGTCCACGGGGAAGGCGTGCTTCCGCGTCATCTCCTCGTTGTCCTGGTAGCCCGTCAGAAAGCACTCCGGGAAGCAGACGATCTGGACCCCCTCCCGCTCCGCGCGTTCCATCCCCTTCACCACCTTGTCGAGATTGGCGTCGAAGTCGCCGGACAGGGACTCCAGCTGACAGTGACCGATTTTCACGGGATTTCTCCTGTAAAGAATTGTTATAAATAAAGATAATATTCTTTTTCTCTCCTCTTCCCCCATACGCCATATCTTGCGTTCTCTTCTCCTCCCCCCCCCTTATATCGTGGTTTTTTTTACCCTATTTTGAAAATTTTTCGAGCCTTTAAAAGACGGATTATTCTGTCGGTTACTGCCGGACGGGGCATGGGCGGGCCTGAAGTTCGTGTTGACTTTCCCTCAAAAATGATTACCTTATAGCGCGAATCGCGAGCCTTCACCACACCCAATCTTCTAACCGGCGCGCGACCCCGGATGACGCACTGAGGATACAAAACCTCCTCCCCAGAGGTTCCCCTCTCCCCAAAGCGTCTCGGGACTCCTACCTCCCCATAAATCAAATTTAAACAAGCAGTTTTAAATATTTTCCTACCCATGCGGCAAGAGCCTTCCGGGTAGGTCCGAACAATTTTTTTGCCCTGAACGGCAGACCGGTCTTCATTCGGTCTCCCTCTCTGTCTGCCTTCGTCTGCCCTCGTCTAATTCTGCATGCCGGAGCGTCGTACCCTATGGAATCGTCTGACTTCGTCCATCTGCACAGCCACACGATGTACAGCCTGCTCGACGGGGCCTGCAAGATCGGGGGCATCGCCGCCATCGCGCAGGAGTACCGGATGCCCGCCGTGGCCATGACCGACCACGGCAACCTGTTCGGGGCCGTGGAGTTCTATAAAACCATCAAGGGGAGTGGCGTCAAGCCCATCATCGGCTGCGAGGTCTACGTGGCCGTGGAGAGCCGGTTCAACAGGAAGTCCGCGCCGGGGGGGAATCCGTCCGGCTCCCACCACCTCGTCCTGCTGGTCAAGAACGAGACCGGCTACCGCAACCTGATGAAGCTCGTCTCCAAGGGCTACCTGGAGGGGTTCTTCTACAATCCCCGCATCGACAAGGAGCTCCTCCGCCAGCACGCCGAGGGCCTCATCTGCCTCTCTGCCTGCATGAGCGGCGAGATCGCCCGCCTCGTCGTCCGGGAAGGGTATGCCGCAGCCCACAAGGCCGCCCTTGAATATCGAGAGATCTTCGGCGACGACTACTTCCTGGAGATCCAGCGCCACGGCATCGAGGGCGAGGAGAAGATCAACGAGGGCGTCCTGAAACTCCACAAGGAACTCGGCATCCCCCTCGTGGCCACGAACGACTCCCACTTCCTCCGCCGTGACGACCACGCCTCCCACGACGTCCTGATCTGCGTCCAGACCGGCAAGATGGTGGCGGACACCAAGCGGCTCTGCTACAGCCAGGAGGTCCACTTCAAGTCTCCGGACGAGATGAAGGAGCTGTTCAAGGACCTGCCCCAGGCCATCGAGAACACCCTCCGGATCGCGGAGCAGTGCAACTTCGACATGAAATTCGGCGAGACCGTCCTCCCGGAGTTCCCCCTCCCATCGGGTTACGAGACCTCGGAGGACTATCTAACCGCCCTGGCGAGGGAGGGACTGGAGCGCCGCTGCGGAAAGATCACGCCGGAACTGGAGCAGCGCCTCGACTACGAACTCGACGTCATCATGAAGACCGGCTACGCGGGCTACTTCCTGATCGTGGGCGACTTCGTCCGCCACGCCCGCGAGAGCGGCATCCTGGCCGGGGCGCGTGGCTCCGCCGTGGCCAGCCTGGTGGCCTACGCCCTCGGCATCACCAGCGTCAACCCCCTCACCTACGGCCTCTTCTTCGAGCGCTTCCTCAACCCGGAGCGCATCGAGATGCCCGACATCGACATCGACATCGCCGACCGGGACCGGGGAAAGATCATCGACTACGTGGTCGGAAAGTACGGCGCGAAGAACGTCTGCCAGATCATCACCTTCGGGACCCTGGGCGCCAAGGCCGCGGTGCGCGACGTGGGGCGCGTCCTGGGCATGTCCTTCGGCGACTGTGACGCCATCTCCAAGCTCATCCCGAACGACCTCAAGATGACCCTCGACAAGGCCATCGATCAGGTCCCGGAACTGAAGGCGATGACCGAGTCGGGCGGCCTTCAGGGGCAGCTCCTGACCCACGCCCGAAAGCTGGAGGGGATGGCCCGCCACGCCTCGGTCCACGCCGCCGGGGTGGTCATCACCCCCAGGCCCCTCATCGAATACCTCCCGCTCTACAAGTCCCCCAAGGAAAATGCCGTCATCACGCAGTTCACCTACGACGAGGTGATGGAACTGGGCCTGCTCAAGATGGACTTCCTCGGCCTCCGAAACCTGGCCGTGCTCGACGACACCGCCCGGATGCTGGCCGAGCACGAGGTCCACATCGACCTCGAACACCTCCCGCTCGACGACAAGGCCACCTACGACCTGTTCAGCAAGGGGGACACCACCGGGGTTTTCCAGTTCGAAAGCGGCGGGATGCGGGAGTACCTCCAGAAGCTTCAGCCCGACCGGCTTGAAGATCTGATCGCCATGAACGCCCTCTACCGGCCCGGCCCGATGCAGTACATCGAGCAGTACATCGCCCGCAAGCACGGGAAGGAGCCGGTCACCTACGACCATCCCCTGCTCGAGTCCATCCTGAAGGAGACCTACGGCGTCATCACCTACCAGGAGCAGGTCATGCGCGTGGCCCGCGACCTGGCCGGGTTCACGATGGGCCAGGCCGACATCCTCCGCAAGGCGATGGGCAAGAAGATCGCCAGCCTCCTGGCGGAGCAGGAGACCCTCTTCCTCAAGGGGGCCAAGGAGCGGCAGATCTCGAACGACGTCGCCAGGAAGATCTTTCAGGACATGGCCGTGTTCGCCGGCTACGGGTTCAACAAGGCCCACAGCACCGGCTACGCCTTCGTGGCCTACCAGTGCGCCTACCTCAAGGCCAACTACCCGGCCTACTTCATGGCCGCCAACCTCAACAGCGAGATCGGGGACATCGAGCGCCTGGCCGTCCTGATCGACGAGTGCCGCCGGATGGGCGTCGAGGCCCTGCCCCCGGACGTGAACGAGAGCGGCGTCCTCTTCAAGCCCACGAAAGGCAAGATCCGGTTCGGGCTGTCCGCGATCAAAAACGTGGGGGCCGGGGCGATGCAGTCCATCGTGGCCGCGCGGGAGGAGAAGGGGCGCTTCAAGACGATCTTCGACCTGTGCGAAAGCGTCGATCTGAAGGCCCTCAACAAGCGGGCGCTGGAGAGCCTGATCTGCGCCGGGGGCATGGACGCCCTGGAGGGGCACCGCGCCCAGCTCGTGGCTGCCCTCGACCACGCCGTGGACACGGCGCAGGCCGCGCAGACCGACCGGATTCGGGGGCAGATCTCGCTGTTTGAGACCGCCCACTCCGCCCCCGTCGCGCAGGCCTTCTCCAACCACGTCCTGCCCCGCACGCCGGAGTGGACGGATCGGGAGAAACTGGCGAAGGAGAAGGAGGTCCTGGGCCTCTACCTGTCGGGGCACCCCCTCGCGCGCCACGCGGAGGAACTGCGCGCCCTCGGCGTCATCTCCGTCGAAAAGATCAAAGACGTGCGGGACGGCGCGGAGGTGAAGGTGGGCGGCCTGCTCTCGGAGGTGAAGCCCCACACGGCCAAGAACGGAAAACCGATGGCCTTCGCCACCCTGGAGGACGAGAGCGGGACCGTGGACCTCGTCGTCTTCCCGGATACCTTCGAGAAGACCCGCGACCTCATCAAACCCGATACGGTCCTCCTGATACGCGGCAAGGCCAAGATCAACGGCCGCGTCTCTGTCCTGGCCGAACAGATCCTCCCCCTCGAAATTGCGCGGGAGAAGCTGGCCAGCGCCGTCAATGTCCACCTTTCTGCGCAGAGTCTCAGTCCGCAGACCCTGAACGAGATCAAGTCCCTCTGCCAGCAGCATGCCGGGGCCTGCTCCCTCCTGTTCCACGTGGGGTCCCTGTCCGAACAGCGCTTCGTGATCCGGTCGCGCACCCTCACCGTGGCCCCTGCGGAGGAGCTGCTGTCGGGCCTCGGCCGCATCCTCGGCTCGGACCGCGCGGCCTGGGTCTCGGCAAGATAGACCGTATCGCGTATCTCGTATCTCGTATCTCGTATTACGCTTCACGCTTCACAGTTTTAGGGGTTGTGAAGAAATAAGCGATTGATTTCGACAGGGCGCGGTTGTACCTTTGATGCGTGAACTTCAATATCTTGCGCAGAAAGTACACGGTCCTCAGGCCGGCGTTGACGGAGCGGTCGAGGCGGCTTTGGTCGGCGACCGAAG